>JBMFOY010000075.1:0-9218 GCA_049969375.1 Halothiobacillaceae bacterium
GCGACGGACTTGGCGAATCAACGACGGAACGCGTTGTTCGCGTTGGGGCATCCTGCCCCAAACGGGAAACGCTGAATTGTTCAGCGTTTCCTTAAGGACATACAAATACAATATGATCGGCGTCGCTGGAGGCGAGCTTCGTGCAACGGCCTTGGAGTGAGTGCTCAGGGCGTGTAGCGTATGCCGAGGATGACATAGCTCCTCTCCCCGCTGGGGGTGTGTACGATCACCTCATCGTCCACCTGCTTGCGCATCAGGGCGCGGGCCATGGGGGAGTCGAGGCTGATCCAGTTGCGCTTGGGGTCAAACTCGTCCGGGCCAACGATGCGCACCTCAAGCTCCTGCCCATCCTCGTCCTCAAGCCTCACCCAGGCACCGAAGAAGATGCGTGAAGGGTCGGAGGGTGGGGAGGAGACCACCACCATGCCGTCCAGTCGCTTGCGCAGGTAACGCACACGGCGGTCGATCTCGCGCAGCATTTTCTTGCCGTAGATGTACTCGGCATTTTCCGAGCGGTCCCCCAGCGCGGCGGCCTCGGCCACTGCCTGGACGACCTTGGGGCGCTGCACGCGCCAGAGGTCATCAAGCTCGGCCACCAGGCGGGCGTGGCCCTCGGGAGTGATGTACTTGGAGGGGAACATCGCGGTTTAGAGCGGCTTGACCTCGCCTTTACGCTCGACGATGGCCTGGCTGATGGCACGAATGGCCTGGTTCACGTCCCTAAGGCGGGTGTCCTTGAGCACGCCGCCGGCCGCGCCGGGATGGCCGCCACCCTCGAAATAGCGGCCGGCGATGATGCCGACATCCACGCCATTATTGGAGCGCAGCGACATGCGGCCGTTGCCGCCGACGCGGATGGCCATGTCCATCTTGCCTTGGTTCTCCATCAGTTCCATCACCACGCCGCGGAACACGTCGTGTGGCCAGTTGAAGAAGATGCCGGCACGGTAGCCGTCGATGCGCAGCATCGGGACCGAACCCTCCGGCAGCATCAGGGCGGAGAGCTTGTGGAACTTGTCCTTCAGCGGGGTCTCGCTGTCGGCGTACACGCCATCATCGACACGCCCCTTGAGGAAGTCCTTGCGGAAGTCGTACACCGCGCGCTCCAACGCCTCCAGGCTCGCGCCTTCCTCTATGCGGCGGAAGAAGGATTCCATCAGGTGGAAGCGGTACTCGCGCTTGGCCTCGTCCAGCGGCGGGGCGAGCTGATCGTCTTCCATCATCAGGCCGATGAGGAAGATCGAGCGGTGGAAGCGCGCGTCCTCCTTCAGCCAGCGGTCGCCCACGTCGATGAAGTCGGCCCGCGCGGCGTACAGCGCGCGCGCCGCATCGTCCAGGTAGGGCGCGACGGCCTCGAAGGCCAAGCGGCTGGCGCAGCAGCTGGTGTCTAGATGGTACCAGGCGTGCTTGGCGGCGACGTCCTCGCCCGTGGCGTGGTGATCCAGCAGCATGACTTCGGGCTTGGGACGCTTGCCCGCGAGCGTCTGCTTGAGCATGGCCGCTATATCGGGGCTGAGCAACCCATTCCTGGCGGGAGCGGCAGGGCTGGGGGCAGTCGATTCGCTGCCGCCCATGCCCTGGATGCGGCGGGCCACCATGTCGGCCTGCTCGGTGGTCAGATTGAGGTCGGTGATCAGTAGCAGGGATGGCTCTTCAACCTCGGCCATGTCGGCGAAGATGCGCTCAAGCACCGCCGGCACGTCGCGGTAGTCGGCGTTGTAATAACGGGCGCGGAAACCGGCGGCGCGGGTCATGTATTGCGCGCCGTAACCGTCGAGGTCGTTGTGGCTGAGATGGAAAAGAAGAACGTCGCGGTTCGGCAGGATGGGCGTGGTCATGCGGCAGGGGGTGTTGAGAGGGCCGACTATTGTGCCGCAGCGTGGGCGGTTGTCCCAAGCACGCTGGTCGGCTCTTCGTGGATCACGATGTCGGCGCCGGGAAAGGCGCCCTGGATGGTGGCCCGCACCTCATTGCCAACGTCATGCGCCGCCCGCAGGGTGATCGCATCGTCGAGGACGACGTACACCTCGAAGAAATAGATGCAGCCGGACTGGCGCGTGCGCAGGCTGGCGATGCCGCGCACGCCCGGCACCCCAAGGGCCAGGGCACGGACCTCATCGCCGATCGTGGCGGGCAATTCGCGGTCCATCAACTGGTCCAGCGCGTCGCGCGCGATCTGGACCGCGCTCCGGGCCACGTAGGCGGCGATCAGCAGGCCGATGACGGCATCGGCGCGCGGGAGGCCCCACAGGCTCAGGAGCAGGGCGGCGATGACCGCGAACCCCGACAGCAGGTCGGTGGCGTAATGCAGGGCGTCGGCGCGAATCGCGGTCGATCCGGTGCGCTTCGCCACGCTGTACTGGAAGGTCACCAGCGCCAGGGTGAGGACGATAGAGAACCCCATCACCGCCAGGCCCACGTCGCTCTGCTTCAGGGGCTGGGGATGGATCAGGCGGTCCAGGCCCTGCAAGCTGAGCATGACGGCCGAACCGAGGATGAACATCGACTGGGCAAGGGCCGCGAGCGCCTCCGCCTTGCCATGCCCGAAACGGTGGTCGTGGTCCGGCGGCACCAGCGACCAGCGCACCGCGAGGAAGGTCAAAAGCGAGGCGACAAGATCGGCCGAGGAGTCGAGCAGGGAGGCCAGGAGGCTGACCGAATCGGTGAGCCACCAGCCGCCCAGCTTGACCGCGATCAGGGCCAGCGCGGTGGCCAGGCTGGCCCACGTGGCAAGGCGCAACAACCGAGCTTGCGACTCGGGATTGGACGAAGCGGACGGCATGGATTAAATTAGCTTGCCTTATCGAGCATCAATTTTATCGAGGAAACAGCCATGAAACAGACCGTCCTGATGGAAAAGTATCCGGTATTCGAGCTGGAGCTGCCCAAGTCCGAGACCACCTTCCAGAGCGTGGACGCCATCATCGCCCATCTGAAGGAGAAGATCGACGCTCACCCGGTCGCCGCCTTCATCGGCATCTTCGACCACTATGCCCATACCAAGGGCCTGCCCGAGGGGCAGGTGGCGGAGAACATCAAGGATGCCAAGCTGATCGTGTTCTGCTTTGGCACCGCCCTGCCCAACCCGCACGTGATGGCGGTGCGCCCCCGCTCCATCGGTGTGGCCGATCTTGGCGACAAGTTCGTGATTAATTTCATGGAGCCGCCGATGCCGGTCGCCACCCAGGCGATGGAAGCCTGGGTCAAGGGGCTGCGCAACGCCTGATCCGGCATCCGTGCCTGAACATCCCGGGGCCGGTGGCAAAACCACCGGCTTTTTTTCGTGCGCTCAATGGTCCATCAAGGCACGCATATGGGCAGCCACACTGCGCGCGAGGGCATTCGGCGCATAGCCGCCTTCCAGCATGGAGACGACTTGGCCCTGGCCATGGCGCGCGGCGATGCGCACCACCTCCCCGGTGATCCAGGCATAGTCGTCCTCAATGAGGGCGAAGTGGGACATATCGTCCTCGCGGTGGCCGTCAAAGCCCGCGGAAACAAGGATCAGCTGGGGCGCATGGGTCATAAGCCGCTCGAACCAGCTTGCCGCGACCGCCTCGCGCCAGGCGGGGCCCGCCGTGCCGACAGGCAAGGGCACAGGCAGGCAGTTGTCTGCCTTCGGTGGCGTGCCTGAGTGCGGGTAGAAGGGATGCTGGAAGCTTGAGCAGAACAGGATGCGCGGATCCCCCGCAACGATATCCTCGGTGCCATCGCCATGATGGACGTCGAAATCGACGATGGCCACCCGCGTCAACCCCTTCCGCTCCAGCGCGTGCCGGGCGGCGATGGCTACGTTATTGAACAAGCAGAAGCCGGCAGGTCGAGCCCTTCCCGCATGATGCCCGGGCGGGCGGATAGCGCAAAAGGCTCGTCGGCCGGCCTGCTCCAGCGCCCAATCCACCGCCGCGATCCCGCTGCCTGCCGCGCGCAGGGCGGCTGGCAGAGTATACGGGTTCATGGCCGTGTCGCCATCGATCTCCACCATGCCGGTGGCCGGGGCGAGCTCGAACAGGCGGTTGACATAGCGTGCCTCATGGGTGAGCAGCAGGTCCTCACGCGTCGCCTGCGGCGCCTCCAGGTGCACCAGCCAGGGGTCGAGACCGGTGGCGATGAGGTGGTCGAAGATGGCCTCGAGTCGTCCGGCGTTCTCCGGATGATGCGGCCCATGGCTGTGCCGCAGGCAGTCGGGATGGGTGATCAGGGCGAGCTTCATGCAGGCGCCATCCTTTTCCGTCATCATGCAAGCCAATCATGGCAGGGAAATGAAGGATTATGGGTGCTCATATTCTGGAACAGCTCTTCAACCCGCGTGGCGTGGCGCTGTTCGGCGCGAGCGAGCGCGAGGGCTCGGTCGGTGCCATGGTCCTCGCCAACCTGATCAAGGCGGGCTTCAAGGGTGCGATCGTGCCGGTCAACCCCAAGCACAAGAAGGTGCAGGGGCTGCATTGTCATCCGGACCTGAGCCAGGTTGAGCACAGCATCGATCTTGCCATCATCGCTACCCCCGCGCCGACGGTACCCAACATCCTGCGCCAGTGCGGAGCGGCGGGACTCAAGGGGGCGGTAATCCTCTCCGCAGGCTTCGGCGAGGCAGGCGTGGACGGCCAGCGCCTGCAGCGCGAATGCGTCGAGATCGCCCAACGCTTTCGCATGCGCCTGATCGGACCTAACTGCCTTGGCATTATGCGCCCCGCCATCGGCCTGAACGCCACCTTCAGCCACAACCAGGCCCTGCCTGGGCAGCTTGCGCTCGTGTCCCAGTCCGGGGCGCTGGTGACGGCGGTGCTCGACTGGGCCCAGGCGCGCGGTATCGGCTTCTCGGCCATCACCTCCACCGGGGATGCGGCGGATGTCGATTTCGGCGATGTGCTCGACTACCTCGCCCTCGATCCGCAGACCCGTGGCATCCTGCTCTACGTCGAGGGCGTGCGCCATGCGCGCCGCTTCCTGTCCGGGCTGCGCGCCGCCGCGCGGATGAAGCCGGTGATCGTGCTCAAGTCCGCCCGCCATGCCGAGGGGGCGCATGCCGCGGCCACCCATACCGGCGCCATGATCGGCGGTGACGACGTGTTCGATGCCGCCCTCGAGCGCGCCGGCGTGGTCCGCGTGGAGCGCATCACGCAGTGGTTCTCCGCCGCGCAGACCCTGGCCCAGGGGCTCAGCCTGTGTGGCGAGAACTTGCTCATTCTGACCAACGGCGGCGGACCGGGGGTAATGGCCACCGACCGCGCCGCCGACCTCGCCCTGCCGCTTGCGCAGCTCGGGGCCAAGACGGTGGAGACACTCGATGCCGTACTGCCCGCCCATTGGTCGAAAGGCAATCCGGTCGACATCCTTGGCGACGCGACCCCGGAGCGCTATGGCGAGGCGGTGCGCCTGTGCCTGGCCGATCCCGCCGTCGATATGATGGTGGTGCTGCTCACCCCGCAGGCGATGACCGACCCCACCGGCTGCGCCCGCGCGGTGATCGAGCAGGCCAAGGCCAGCCATAAGCCGGTACTGGCTTGCTGGATGGGCGAGACTCTGGTCAGTGAGGCGCGCGACCTATTCGATGCGGCTGGGATAGCGCACTTCCGCTCGCCCGAGACGGCGGTCGAGGCGCTGGCCTACCTCGTCGCCCACCGCCGCAACCAGCGCCTGCTGATGCAGACCCCGGGGCCGCTGACCGACGACACGCCTGCGGACGTGGAGGGCGCGCGCCTCATCCTGCAAGCCGCGCGCGCCGAGGGGCGCACGGTCCTGACCACGCGCGAATCCAAGGCAGTGCTGAGCGCCTTCCACATCCCCACCACCCCGAGCATCCTCGCGCGCACCCCGAACGAGGCCATGCTTGCGGCGGAGAGCATCGGCTTCCCCGTCGCCCTCAAGATCAGCGCCCCAGCCCTTACCCACAAGAGCGACGTGGGCGGGGTGCGCCTGAACGTGCGCAGCGTGCAGAGCGCGCGCCAGCAGGTGCAGGATATGCTGGACCAGGTCCGTGCCCGCCATCCCGAGGTCGAGATCGAGGGGGTGACCATTGAACGCATGGCCGAGGTCGGGCACAAGCGCGAACTCTTGGTCGGCGTCACCCGCGACCTGGTGTTCGGGCCAGTCATCGCCTTCGGCCTGGGCGGGACAGCGGTCGAGGTCCTGCGCGACCGCGCGATTGCCCTGCCGCCGCTCAACAGCGTGCTGGCCGAACGGCTGGTCCGCCGCACCCGCGCCGCGCGCATGCTCGAGCAGTTCCGCGACGCCCCGGCGGTGGATCCGAAGCGGATCGAGCAGGTGCTGCTGCGCGTCTCGGAGATGGTGTGCGAGCTGCCGGAAATCGCTGCCCTGGACATCAACCCCCTCCTCGCCGGCGAGCTCGGCGTGGTGGCGGTCGACGCGCGCATCGAACTGGCGGACACCCTGCACGGGGCCGAACCCTACGCCCACATGGCCATCCACCCCTACCCTGCCCACTTCGCCCACCGAGCCACGCTGAGCGACGGCCGTGAAATCCTTCTGCGGCCCATCCGCCCCGAGGATGCCGAGCTCGAACAGGCCTTTGTGCGCGGCCTGTCTGAGGAGAGCCGCTACCTGCGCTTCATGCGTGCGATCGAGGAGTTGACGCCTGAGATGCTGGTGCGCTTCACCCAGATCGATTACGACCGCGAGATGGCCTTCGTCGCCCTCTTCGAGAAGGACGGGCAGCAGGAAGAGATCGGCGTGGCGCGCTATAGCGTCGAGCCGGACGGCGAGTCGGCTGAATTCGCCATGGTGGTGGCTGATGCCTGGCACGGCCTGGGGGTGGGCACGCTGCTGCTCAAGGCGCTGATCGAATCAGCGCGCCAGCGTGGCGTGCGCGAGCTGATCGGCGAGGTGCTGCCGTGCAACCGCTCCATGCTGGCGCTGGCGGACCGGCTCGGCTTCAGCCGCCAGATGCTGGAATCGGACGAAGACCTGGTGCGGGTCAGCCGGAGGCTTTGAGGAAGGCTGGGCGGATCAGCCCTTCTTCACGAACTCCGACTTCAGGCTCATTGGCCCGATGCCGTCGATCTTGCAGTCGATGTTGTGGTCGCCCTCCACCAGGCGAATATTCTTGACTTTGGTGCCTACCTTCACAACCAGGGACGAACCCTTGACCTTCAGGTCCTTGATCACGGTCACGGTGTCGCCGTCCTGCAGGAGATTCCCGTTCGCATCCTTGACCACTAGCACATCGCTGGACTCTTCGGCTGGAGCAGCGTCCTTGACCCACTCATGCCCGCACTCCGGGCAAACGAGCATGGTGCCATCCTCGTAGGTGTATTCAGAGCCGCATTTCGGGCAGTTCGGCAGAGCGGACATGGTCAACCTTCAATAAGAAAAGACGAGACAAGTCCGCGAATCATATCAGAAAATTATGATGCATCGGGGCGCGCCTCCGCCCCATGCCCGGCCGGTCGCATCAGCGACCCTACGACCATGCCGGCCATCGAGGCGAGAAAGCCCCAGAAATGCGGCGAGATCTCCGCATCCGGCATGACGAACTCCAGCGGCAGCCAGACCAAAAGGCCGACGGCGATCGAGACATAGGCGCCAAAGGTGCTGGCGCGCCTCCAGTACAGCCCGAACACCAGCGGCGCGAAGGCCACCACCAGCGTCACCTTGTAGGAGGCCTCCACCATGGCGTGGATACCGGTCTCATTTTCTAGCGCCCACAGCGCATACAGCGTCACCGCCATGGTGAACACCGCCACCACGAAACGGGTGATGCGCAGCATGTCCTTGTCCTGCACGTCCTTGAACATCCACCCCTTGAGCACGTTCTCCGACAGGGTCACGGAAGGGGCAAGCAGGGTGCCGGACGCGGTGCTCATGATCACCGCCAGCAGCGCGCCGTAGAAGATCACTTGCGCGATCAGCGGCAGGTGGCCCTTGATCAGCTCCGGCAGGATGCTCTCGGCATCGGTGGACAGCAGGCGCTGCACCAAGCCCGGATCGATCAGGTTGGCCGAATAGGTCAGATACAGCGGCACGGCAGCAAACAGCAGGTAGAGCACCCCTCCCAGGATCGCACCCCACATTGCCACGCCCGCACTCTTCGACGAGTTGGCGCGCTGGAATACGTCCTGCTGCGGGATGGAGCCGAACGCCACGGTCAGGAACGCGGAGATGAACGCCAGCCAGGCCACCGCGCTTAGCTCCGGCCAGAACACGAACTTCTCGGCCTGTGCCGCGTGCTCCACCACAGGCCAAACCCCGCCGGTCATGTCGCTGACCAGCCAGGCGATGTAGAACAGGCCCATCACGATCACGATCATCTGGAAGAAGGTCGTCATCGCCACCGACCACATGCCACCGACGACGGTGTAGATGAACACCACCGCCGCGCCGATCATGATCCCCTGCGCCTGGGTGATCGCCCCTTCCGACAGTACGTTGAACACCACGCCCAGCGCGGTGATCTGGGCCGACACCCAGCCGAGGTAGGACAGTGCAATGGCGATGCCGGTGATGACCTCCACCTTGCGGTCATAGCGATTGCGGTAGAAGTCGCCGATGGTCAAGAGGTTGAGGCGGTACAGCCTCTTGGCGAAGAAGAGGCCGAACAGGATCAGGCAGATCGCCGCGCCGAACGGGTCCGAGATCAGCCCGCCCAGGTTCTCCTCCTGGAAGGTCGCCGGAATGCCCAGCACCGTCTCCGCCCCGAACCATGTGGCGAACACCATCGCCGTGACGATATAGATCGGCAGGCTGCGCCCGGCGGTGATGTAGTCCCCCGCCGAATGCACGTGCCGCGCGGCGATCAGGCCGATGGCAATGGAGGTGACAAGATAGAGGATGACGAAGGTGGTGAGCATTGGGCGTCCTGAATGAGGTTTGGTATTGGGGCTGGTCGCCGTCTCACCTGCAGAGCGTGTGCTTGTTGTTGTCTCTCCCCCCTTTAATAAGGGGATGAATTTCGCGGAATTTTCAATGAGCGAGCCGTATGTATCAAGTCTGACAAACACGGCACAGGCTTACTTCCCCGGCCCAAACGCCGCCGCCACGATCGCCTGGGCCTCGTCCTGAATCTGCTTCAGGTGGGCCTCGCCCTTGAAGCTTTCCGCATAGATCTTGTAGACATCCTCGGTGCCGGAGGGGCGGGCGGCGAACCAGCCGTTCTCAGTCACCACTTTCAGCCCGCCGATCTCGGCATTGTTGCCGGGGGCGCGGGTGAGCTTGGCGATGATCTTCTCGCCGGCCAGGGTTTCGGCCTTGATCTGCTCCGG
>JBMFOY010000076.1:0-9098 GCA_049969375.1 Halothiobacillaceae bacterium
GACGTCAGTCGTTGATTCGCGGAGTCCGTCGCGGACATGCGCCGCGACGAGACGAGCTGAAAAAATCCATGGATGGATTTTTTCAGAGTTTCCCTAAAGGATTCCCTAAAGGATGCTTATTTCTTGGCAGGCGCAGCGGGCGCTGCCGGGGTGGCAGGGGCCTTGACCGTGACCATGGGTTTGAGCTTTTCCACCATCTTCGAGCCGATGCCATCCACCTTCTCCAGGTCCTCGACCTTCTGGAAGGGGCCGTGCTTGGTGCGATAGTCAACGATGGCCTGGGCCTTGGCCGGGCCAATGCCGTTCAGATTCTCCAGCTGAGCGGCGGTGGCACTATTGATGTCCAGAGGGTCCGCTGCCAAGGCGACTAAAGGGGCGAGTGTCAGGGCCATCAACACGGGGCGCATGAACTTCAGCATCCGAAACTCCTTGTTCATGAATACTGGCGAAGCTGCCAGCCACCTTGTTCTAGCGTGCTTCGTGGCGTTTTGCCATCAGAAAAATCCAAGAGAGGGCCCTGTTTTATTCGACCGTCACCGATTTGGCCAGATTGCGTGGCTTGTCCACATCCGTGCCGCGCAGCACGGCCACATGGTAGGCGAGCAGCTGGAGCGGAATATTGAAGATGATCGGCGCGCTGATCCGGCCCACGTGCGAGGTGACAGGGACCACATGAATGGCTGAGGAGGGCTCGACGCCCGCAGACTCATCGGCGAATACGAACAGTTCACCACCGCGCGCGCGCACCTCTTCCAAGTTGGACTTCAGCTTGGCCAAAAGGTCATCCTGTGGAGCAATGGCAATGACCGGCATGGATTCGTCCACCAAGGCCAGCGGCCCGTGCTTGAGCTCGCCCGCAGGATAGGCCTCGGCGTGGATGTAGGAGATCTCCTTGAGTTTGAGGGCCCCCTCCATGGCAATGGGATACATGGCCCCGCGGCCAAGGAACAAGGCATGCTGCTTGTTCACCAGCTTTTCTGCCAAGTGGAGGATGCGTGCCTCCTGCTTGAGCGCATCGGCAATCTTGCCTGGAATGCGCAACAGCCCCTGCACGATGCGCGCCTCCTGGTCATCGGTCAGGCGGCCCTGCGCCTTGCCGACCGACACCAGCAGCAGCGCCAGCGCGATCAGCTGGGTGGTAAAGGCCTTGGTCGAGGCCACGCCAATTTCCGGACCGGCATGAGTCATGAACACCAGCTCGGACTCCCGCACCAAGGAGGACTCGGGAACATTGCAAATCGCCAACGTGGTGCAGTCTGGGCAGCGTGCTTTGACATTCTTCAATGCGGCTAGGGTGTCTGCGGTCTCCCCGGACTGGGAGAGGGTGACAAACAGCGCCTCCGGCTCGATCACCGGGTTGCGGTAGCGGAACTCGCTCGCCACATCCACCTGACAGGGCAGACCGAGGATATCTTCGAACCAATAGCGTGCAGTCAACCCCGCGTGGAAGCTGGTGCCACAGGCAATGATCTGCACCCGCTGAATATGCTTGAAAAGGCTGCTGGCATTTGCCCCAAAGATACCCTCCAGCACTCGATCTTGACTGATGCGCCCGGCGAGGGTGTCCAGCACCGCTTGCGGTTGTTCGAAGATTTCCTTCTGCATATAGTGCCGGTAAGCGCCCTTCTCCGCCGCCGCCGTGCTTAGGCTGGAAAGCCTGATGGGGCGCTCGATGGGCACACCATGAGCGTCATACACACGAACCCCATCGCGACGCACCTCGGCCACATCTCCATCTTCCAAAAAGATGAAGCGCTGGGTCACGGGCAGCAAGGCCGCGACATCTGAGGCGATGAAGTTCTCACCAATGCCCAGGCCAACCACCAGAGGGCTGCCTCGACGCGCGGCAATCAACCGTTCTGGCTCATTCTTCGCGATCACCCCGAGGGCATACGTCCCCTCGAAGTTCGCCACCGCCTGCTGTACGGCCAAGAGAAGATCCCCCGTCTCGCGCAAGCAGTGCTCAATCCAGTGAGCCGCCACTTCGGTATCGGTCTCCGAGCTAAAGGTATAGCCCAGTGCGCCAAGCTGCGCCGCCAGTGCGGCATGGTTCTCGATAATCCCGTTGTGTACCAGCGCCAGGTGTTGCCCGGACACATGCGGGTGGGCGTTGCGTTCACTGGGCATGCCGTGGGTCGCCCAGCGGGTGTGGGCGATGCCGAGGGGGCCGGATAGTCCCATCTCCTGTACCTTCGCTTCAAGCACAGCGACCTTGCCCAAGGCGCGTGCGCGCTGAAGGCCATCGTCCGCAGACAGCACGGCAAGCCCGGCGGAGTCATAGCCGCGGTACTCAAGGCGCTTGAGCCCCTCGATCAGAATAGGAGTGACGTTACGTTCCGCAATAGCGCCGATGATGCCGCACATGGTGTTCTACAAAGAGGTATTGATGATTGAGAGGGCTTTTAGTAGGCATTTTTCTGCCAAAATCCCTTAATGATGGTCAATATGATGATCCGCAAATCGAACCATAATGACCAATGTTCGATGTAATAAAGATCATATTCGATACGCTTTTGCAGCTTATCCAAAGTGTCTGTCTCACCACGGTAGCCATTGATCTGGGCCCAACCGGTGATGCCCGGTTTGACCTTGTGGCGCTTCATATATTCAGTCACCTGATTCTTGAATTGTTCATGGTGTTCCAGCGCATGGGGACGCGGCCCGACGATGGACATACGGCCTTGAAGTACATTGATGAATTGGGGGAGCTCATCCAAACTGGTTCGGCGTAGAAAGGTGCCTACCCGGGTAATGCGCGCATCGCCAGGATGGGCTTGGGTCAGTACCCCGGGCGGCTCCTGATGCACGATCATGGTGCGGAACTTATAGATGACGATGGGGCGACCATCCCATCCCATACGCCTTTGTTTGAACAGGACAGGTCCTGGTGAAGATAATTTCACCGCCAAGGCAATCGCCAGCATCAACGGGCTGATAAGCAAGAGAATGAGCGCAGCCAAGAAGCGATCCTCAATGTCCTTGATCCATCCACGGATACCGCTCATTGGGTTAATTGAAAGATCGAGCATAGGAACGCCTGCGATCTCGCTGATACTATGGGTGATCAAGCGCAAGGCAAAGAGATCGGGGGCATAGCGGATGGTGACAGTGCTTTGTTGTAAAAGATCAAGCACCTTTCGCAATCCTTGCTCATCGCGCAGAGGGAGAGTGATCCATACCTCATGAACGTGATGCTGATGAAGGTAAGGTAGAAGGTCCTCGAGGCCGGCTGTGCACCCCTGCGCCACTGCATCTTCCTGATGAGACTGTGCGTCAAATACAGCGAGAATATCGAACCCTGTCCAGGCGGCGGATTGGATGCGCGATCGTAGCTCCCGTGCCATTTCGGAACATCCCACCAAGACCACCCGTTTGTGATTGAGACCACGCAGACGCAACCAGCGCAGCCCAAGATAGATGCATGAGCGCCCCAAGATCAGCAGTGCCGTGGTGCTCAATGCCCAGGCCGCAAGCCAGGCGCGCGAGAGCTCCGATGAGGCCTTAAGCAATGTGAGCAGCGCCAGCAGAGCGAGTAAGGTGAGCAACCACGCCAAGATGACCTGGCCAAGCATGTTCAGGAGATCGTTCCCTCGCCATGAGCGGTAGATCCCAAGACCCTGAAGAGTAATGATCATGCCCAGCGAGCCCGTGATCATCACCAGGGCGTAATTCAGGGGGAGAGAGAAATTCGCGGTCCCAAACCGCCAGAGGTAGGCCGTAACCCCACCCATCCATACCATCGTGGCGTCCAGTCCTTTGAGGATGAAGATGAGGTTATCGATGTGGGGTTTGTGAAAAATCTTTAGGGACATGCTTCTCTCACAAAGAGAGCCAAGTTCGGCTCAGCCTTGTTCAGGGGGCAACAAGGGCGTGATCCCTTGATGTTTGCGCACGGTGAGGATCATGATCCGCTTACAAAAAGCTCGAAACCAAGATAGCAAGCTTTTGGATATTAATCCTGTCCCAGGGGGCCAGGGAAACCCTGGAGAAATCCATCCTTGGATTTTTTTGGTTCGGGTCGCCGGGAGGCGAATTCGCATTGGTGAATCTGTGCCCTGGCCAGGGGATGCAAAAGTTTACGACGTTTTTCTAGCGTTCTCGCAAGGCTAGGAACAAATGACTAAGCAAAGGGCGTAGTAAGTACTCCAAAAGGCTACGTTCCCCAGTCTTGATGACGACGTCCACAGGCATGCCAGGGTTGATGCGCTCGTATTTGAGTTTGAGCATCTCCTCTTGGGGAACCATGATGCGTGCGACATAGTAGGGTTCGCCGGTAACTTTATCGGTCAGGACGTCTGCGGAAACCCCAATGACCTTGCCGTTGACCACGGGGTTGAGGTTATCCAAGGCAACGAAGCGGACGAGTGCGGAGAGATCGACAGCCACCTTCTCAATCAGGTGGGGCTTAATCCGCGCTTCGATAATGAGTGGATCACCCTCGGGGACAAGGTCAAGGATCGGTTCCCCCGCTCGGATCACCCCACCGATGGTATGTACATTCAAGCCGACCACGATGCCATCGGCTGGCGAGCGAATCTCCACACGCGAGAGCTCATCGTCCAAGGCAACCAGGCGTTCGCGCAGGCTAGCCACATCGCGCTGGGCGTCGGTCAGCTGGGACTCAACCTCCTTGTGATACTCCTTCTGGAGTTGAAGTTTCTTCAACCTGAGCTCATTGAGTGCGGCCTGGGCTCGACCGATGTCGGCCAGATCACCGCTGCGGCGTGAAGAAATATCCGCAATCGCCCGTTCCAGCTCGAAGATGCGGTTACGAGGGACATATCCCTTTTCAAGCAAGGCACGCAGGGACTGCGCTTCATCCCTAAGAAGCTTCTCCTGTTCGGCCTTGCCTCTCTCCAAAGCCTGAAGCCCCTCGATTTGTTGCTCTAGACCGCGGATCGATGTGTCCAGGATGGAGAGTTGGCCCATGAGTGTCTGTCGACGGCTGCGGAAGAGGGCCATCTGCGTAGTGATCGCTTCACGTACGATGGGTTCATCCTTGGGGTTAAAAATGGAATCATCAAAAGATGGATTGTCCTCCCCCATGCGCTCAGCCAAGAGACGGGCCTGAATGGCCTTGGCAATAACGAGCTGGTTGCGGGTGATTTGGCGCTGGGCTTCGATCTGGGTTGGATCGAGGCGAATGAGGACTTGATCCTTTCTCACCACATCCCCGTCTTTGACCAAGATTTCCTGCACGATGCCGCCGTTGAGGTGTTGGATGGTCTTGCGCTTGCTTTCCACCGTCACGGTTCCTGATGCCGTCACCCCTGCGTCGAGCGGGGCAAGGGCGGCCCAGGCCAAGAAGCCTACAAACCCAATCAAAATGACCAGCAATCCCAAGCGAATGACGGGCGTAGGATTAGATTTGAGAGGGTTGTTGTCGGGCTCGGCGGAGGATTGCGGAGGGCTCGGTAAGGATGGCAGCGAACTCATAGGGCCTCAGGGGTTAAGCAATCGGTCAAAGCACTGGCGATTAGGCCGCAGTCGTGGCCGTCGTCGCAGGGGGAGCTTGAGGAGCTTGGAGTGCAGCAAGCACCTGATCACGTGGACCATAGGCAGCTACCGTGCCCTCTTTGAGCAGCAGAATGGCGTCCGTGGCGGACAGAATACTGGGGCGATGCGTGATCAGCACAATTGTGGCCCCCTGCTTTCTGAGGTTGAGGATGGCCTGCAGCAGGGCACGCTCACCCACATCATCCAGGTTAGAGTTGGGTTCATCCAAAACCACCAGGGCGGGGTCGCCATACAAGGCGCGTGCCAAGGCTACGCGTTGTCGCTGCCCGCCTGAGAGCATCTGCCCACCGACGCCAATCGGCGTGTCATAGCCTTTGGGCAGACGGAGAATCATCTCGTGCACACCGGCGAGCTCAGCGGCCTTGAGCAATTTTTCGTTGTCGATTTCACCGAAGCGGGCAATGTTTTCCGCAATGGTGCCATCGAAAAGCTCGATATCCTGGGGGAGATAGCCAAGATGGGGGCCTAGATTGCTCTTATCCCAGTCATGGATATCGGCTCCATCCAGGCGCACCTTGCCCGCTTGAGCTGGCCAGACGCCCACCAAGAGCCGTGCCAGGGTCGATTTGCCCGAACCACTTGGACCGATGACACCTAAGGTCATGCCTGCTGGCAGGGTGAAATTAACCCCCTTGAGTACAGGAGCTGGAGCCCCAGGGGGGGATGCCAGCACGCCCTCGACTTGAAGCAGCCCCTTGGGGCGGGGGAGGGGCGTGCGCGGGGCGGGTTCGGGGTGCTTGGCGAGCAGCTCGCTCAGTCGCTGATAGGCTCCGCGAGCCGAGATCCACCCCTTCCAAGTGCCAATGAGCTGCTCTACGGGGGCTAAGGCACGCCCCATCAAAATCGAGCCAGCGATCATCATGCCTGCCGTCATTTCGTTTTTAATGACCAGCCAGGCCCCCAAGCCGAGCACAAGCGATTGCAGGGCAATTCGCACAAACTTGGTGGTGGCAGAAATCATACCCGCCTTTTCGCTCGCCTCTGTTTGCAGCGTCAGCACCTTCTGGTTGATGCGGTTCCATCGCGCGCTCACCCCCTGCATCATCCCCATCGCCTCCACCACCTCAGCATTGCGCAGACTACCCTGAGCCTGCGCGGAGGCCTGGATGGCCAGGGTATTGGCCTCGGCCAAGCGTTTGCGCGTCACCCATTCGTTGGCCAGCGCAAGGCCAATGAGCAGCAAGGCCCCCACGAGGGATAGCACCCCGATTTGCCAATGGAACAGGAAGATCACAGCGATATAGATCGGTGCCCAGGGGGTATCGAAAAACGCGAAAATCCCCGCACCGGTAAGGAACTGGCGCAAATTATTCAGATCGGCCAAGGCTTGCTGTGGGTTGGCCCGGTTTGCGCGTAGCTGCTCCTCGAAGGCCGCGCTGAACACTTGTGGAGAGAGCCGCTGATCCAACCGGTTGCTAAGGCGCACCAAGGCCATGCTGCGCACCCACTCCAGCGCGCTCATCAGCAGGTACATCACCAACACGATCAAGGTCAGCAAGACCAGGGTTGAGACATTCATGCTCGTGAGCACCCGATCGTACACTTGGAGCATGTAGATCGAGGGGATCAGCATCAAGAGGTTGATAACCGCACTGAAGGCGCCAACGGCATAGAAGATGCGCCGGTATTCCAACAGGACTTGACGCAAAGGGTTGGAGGATGAGATTGGTTTCATTACTTGGCCAGCCAAAGATCTACCGTTTCGATGTCTTGAGGCCCAAGGCTGCCGACAGCGGCCTTGAGTCTTAGAAGGTAAAGGATGTGGTTATAACGCTGCTGAAGAAGATCACGGCGTGCGGAAAAAAGCTGCTGTTGCGCATTCAAGACGTCCACACTGGTGCGGTAGCCGACCTTCAGGCCAATCTGCGCGGCATCGAGGGCGATTTCGCTTGAACGCACCGCCTGCTCAAGGGCTCGCACCCGAGCGATGGTATCGTTGACCCCATGGAAGGACTCCACTGCGTTTGACTCGCTATCAGCGGCGGCCTTACGCAAGATTTCAGCAGCTTGTTCTTGCCGAGCGAGCGCCTCCCGTGTGACAGAGAGCACCTTTCCACCTGCATACAGGGGCAAAGAGAGTTGAACCCCCAAATAAGAGATGTTGTCAGACTTGTAGCCCAAGTCTGTGTTGCTCTGATCCTGAGCACTCCCCACCAGCCTTACGACGGGTAAGTGATTGCTTCGTGCCCGCTCGACATCCAGACGTGCCACCTCCAGCGCCTTTTCCGCGCGCTTGACCTCCAAGGCATGCTGACGAGCCTCCTCAAGCCATCGATCCAAATCGTTCGGTTCAGGGGATGGCATAGGAGCGTCCGGACGCAAAGGGGTAACATCCTCTATCCAGCGGCCGGTTAGCTTGAAGAGCGCCTGGCGACGGGTGCGTAACAGGTTGCGTGCCTCCAGCGCTTCGGCGACGGCCAGATCCAGACGCGCTTGGGCCTCCTGAACGTCTGTGATCGTGCCAAACCCTTCAGTATACATCTGCGCCGCCTGTTGCTTCTGAGCGGCGATAGCCTCCTTCTTAGACTCCGCGAGCTTTAGTGAATCCGCCGCGAAGAGCAAATCACTGTAGGCTTGAGACACGCGCAAAGTTAAATCTTGGAGGGCGAGTGCGAACTCATATTCCGCCTGAGCGACCCTTGCATCCGCTTGGTCCAGGGCCACAAAGGCTTGACGATCATAGATCACCTGACTGAGCGAAAGCGTGGCCAGCTTGTTTGTATAATTTTGTGTGGTCGTGTTGTGATTAATCCCCTCGATCTCACGATGAGTGCGATTGATCGCCGCGTTTGCACTAAGTTGCGGTAGCAAGGCCGCACGCGCCTGAGGGACGGCTTCGCTGACGGCCCGGCGCGCAGCGTCGGCTGCAGCGAGCGCGGGGTCATGTTGAGCGGCAAGCTCAAAGACATCCACCAAAGAGGGCGCGGCCCAGGCAGCGTAGCTCTGGGTCATCAAAGTGGCAGCGGCGGTAAAAGCCAGCAAAACGCGCATGGATGAGGCACCAAGACAAGAAGCCGCTCAGTTTACTCTAAAAGGCTGTTAAAAAACCTCTGTTCAACTTCCCCAGCCCATCCCTGAACAGTCTTTTTTGGCGTCATGGCCTCGATACGCCCCTATTCAGCCCCGGTTGGGGGCTGTTGGGCCGGCTTCCCGGCTATTTTCCGCCTTTGAGCGGAGTCTGGGGGATTTTGCCCTACGTGTCGCATCCCGGACGATGATATCCTGCTCGCATGCAGCGTTCTGGCTGAGCTTTTGGGTCAGCAGCGAGACGACAGGAAGGCCGTCTTACGTCAGCAGGTTCACGCATGATCACTCGACTTCACAAGTGCGCCCGCACCACACCGCGCGTGCGTGCAGAAATTGCCGCAAGCCAAGATTCCATGGCCACGCTGGCTCGGCGCTATGGTATTTCGCCCATGACGGTGCTCAAGTGGAAGCACCGTAGATAGTGTCGTCACAAGACCTGAGCCCAGATGGCGATACAGCGGATCTGTGCGGCCGCCAGGAATGAATCGGCATTCTTGGTGTATCGAGTGGCAATCCCGCGCCAGCGCTTGAGTTGTAGGAAAGCGTTTTCGACC
>JBMFOY010000077.1:0-9078 GCA_049969375.1 Halothiobacillaceae bacterium
TTGCCCTTGATCAAGGAAACGCTGAACAATTCAGCGTTTCCCGTTTGGGGCAGGACGCCCCAACGCGAACAACGACATAAGTCGTTGATTCGCGGAGTCCGTCGCGGACATGCGCCTTGATAAGACGATCTGAAAAAATCCATGGATGGATTTTTTCAGAGTTTCCTCAAGGGAGGCACGGCGCTCCGCAGCGAAGGATGGAGTGCGGGTATCAGGCCTGCCGCGGTCGGCGGTGGCGCCTCCGCTCAGCCAGATAGATGAAACCTGGCAGGGCGAACACCGCATACAGGACGATCGCGACGGTGTAGAACTCCCACTGCTTGGGATGCAGCTCGCCCGGGCACTCAGACAGGCCAAGGAAGGCCCCAAGACTTAGCTGGCAACCGAGTTCCAGCCGCCAAGCCAGCAGGGCCACCAGGCCGAACCCCACCCCCCACTCCAGCAGACGTACCCAGAACGGCTTGGACCCGCTACGCAAGCCGATGACGGCAAACAGGCGCTCGTTGATCCAAGGCAGGTTCGCCAGCACCAGGGCGGCCACGAGCAGGGTGAATACGGCGCTCTGGGAGGTCATCGCCCAGCCTCAGACCGCGTTGAACACGCTCGCGCAGAGCGCGATCAGGCTGGTCGGATAGAGCCCCAGGGCCACGATGGCCAGGCCATTCACGTTCATGACCAGACGCGCATCCCAGGAGCGGGCCGGCATGCCCTGCACGATGGCCTTGTCGAAGTAGGCCATCTTCACCGCGCGCAGGTAATAGAAGGCGCCGATGACGGACATCACCACCGCATACACCGCCAGCCACACCATGTCGATGTCGACCACGGCCTGCAGCACCGCGAGCTTGGCCCAGAAGCCAAGGGTGAACGGGATGCCGGCCATGGAGAACATCAGCACCAGCAGGATGAAGGCCATCCACGGGCTGCGGTCGTTGAGACCCTTGAGATCGTCCAGCTGATCCGCCTCCAGGCCCTTGGAGGCGAGGTGGGCGATCAGGCCGAAGCCGCCGAGGGTCATCAGCGCATAAGCGAGGGTGTAGAACAGCGCAGCCGAGGCGCCGGCCGTGGTGCCCGCCAGCACGCCGAGCAGGATGAAGCCGATGTGGGACACGGTCGAATAAGCGAGCATGCGCTTGAAACTGGTCTGCGCGATGGCGATGACGTTGCCAACGAACAACGAGGCCACGGCGAACACGACAAGCAAGGTCTGCCAGTCGGGCAGCATGGCGCCCAGGGCATCGCCGAGCAGGCGCAGCAGAAGGGCCAGTGCGGCGATCTTCGGCGCGGCGCTCAGATAGAGGGTCACGCCGGTGGGGGCACCGTCATAGACGTCCGGCAACCACATGTGGAACGGCGCGGCGCCGACCTTGAACACCAGTCCCGCAACCATGAACACGATGGCGAACAGCAGCGCCGTGTCGGAGGCGGTGCCCCCCATGACCGCCTGACGGATGGCCGAAAGATCCAGCGAGCCGGTCACGCCATAGAGCATGGACATGCCATACAGCAGCAGGCCGGAGGCCAGCGCGCCAAGGACAAAGTACTTCATCGCCGCCTCGGAGGCGCGGATATCGTCACGATGGACGGCCACCATGGCGTACATGGCCAGCGACATAAGCTCCAGGCCCAAGTAGACCAGGAGCAGATTGTAAGCGCTGACCATGATCATCATACCCAACACGCCGAACAGGCCGAGCAGGTAATACTCGCCCTTCTGGATATTGCGCTCCTTGAGATAGTCGCGCGAGAGGGCAAAGGCCATGGCGGTGATCAGCAGGATGAACAACTTCATCACATCCGACATGGCATCGTTGATGACGCTCCCCTCGAAGCTCAGGCGCTGATCCGCGCTGGCGCCGAACCAGACAGCCACGAAGGTCACCGCCAGGGCAGCCTGGCTGAGCCAGTAGGTGACGTCACGGCGGCCATCGCGCAGGAAGACGTCGATCAGGAGGATCGCACAGGCCAGAGACAGGAGGAGGATCTCCGGCAGTACGGGCATCAGGTTGAGCGCATCAAGGGTCATGTCGGTACCAAAGCTCAAAGCTTGGATTGGGCAATGTGATGGATGAGATTGTCGATGCTGGCGTGCATGACATGGGCCAGCGGATCAGGCCACACGCCGAGCAGGATCACGAAGAAGGCCAGACTCGCCATGATGAAGAATTCGCGGGCATTCACGTCGGGCATCCGAGCGACCTCGGCATGGCGCACCTCGCCGAAGATCACGCGCTTCACCATCCACAGGGTGTAGGCGGCACCGACAATCAGGGTCAGAGCCGCGACGAAGGCGATCCAGAAATGGGCCTTGAAGCTTGCGAGGATCACCATGAACTCGCCGACAAAGCCCGAGGTTCCAGGCAGTCCGACGTTGGCCATGGCGAACAACACGACGAAGGTGGCGAACCAGGGCATGCTGTTGACCACCCCGCCGTAGGCGGAGATCTCGCGGGTATGCATACGATCATAGAGCACGCCAATGGCAAGGAACATCGCGGCGGAGATGAAGCCATGCGAAACCATCTGGATCATCGCGCCCTCAAGTGCCAGCGAGGCACCGCCCTCGCCCACCGGGTTGTCCATGATCATGAACACGATGAACATGCCGAGGGTGACGAAGCCCATGTGCGAGATGGACGAATAGGCCACCAGTTTCTTCATGTCGCTCTGCACCAGGGCGACGAAACCGATGTACACAATCGCCACCAGCGACATGAGGATGATCAGCCAGTCGAGCGCGGCGCTCGCGTCCGGGGTGATCGGCAGGGAGAAGCGCATGAAGCCGTAGCCGCCGATCTTCAGCATGATCGCCGCCAGGATCACTGAGCCGCCGGTCGGGGCCTCAACGTGCGCATCGGGCAGCCAGGTGTGCACCGGCCACATCGGGATCTTGACCGCGAAAGCGATCAGGAAGGCGAGGAAAATTAAGGTCTGCTCGGTGGCATCAAGCGGCAGTGTGTGCATGTCCAGCACGCTGAAGCTGCCCGACTTGAAGTACATGTAGATCAGGGCGACCAGCATGAACACCGAGCCGAGGAAGGTGTAGAGGAAGAACTTCAGCGTCGCGTACACGCGGCGCGGACCGCCCCACATGCCGATCACGAGATACATCGGGATCAGCATGCCTTCGAAGAAGAAGTAGAACAGGATGGCGTCGAGGGCGGCGAAGGTGCCGACCATCATGCCCTCCATGATCAGGAAGGCCGCCATGTACTGGGCCACCTTCTCCTGGATGACCTCCCAGCCGGCCAGCACCACCAGCACGGTGGTGAAGGTGGTGAGCAGGATCAGCGGCATGGAAATGCCATCCACGCCGAGGAAGTAGTCGATGTGGAAGGTGGGGATCCAAGGGAGGCGCTCGACGAACTGCATGGATGCGGTCGAGGCGTCGAAGCCGAAGGCAAGCGGCAGACTGAGGAGGAAGACCAGCAGACTGCCCAGCAGGCTGATGCGGCGAACGGCCTGCGGTGAGCGATCGCCAACCATCAGCACCAGCACGCCGGTGATGATGGGGAGCCAGACAAGCAGGCTAAGCAGGGGCCAATCAGCAAACATCCAAGCGTCCTAGGTTCTTAACGTTAGAGGAGTGGTTGCGTGGGTCCCGGGCGCGTCAGAAGAACAGCGCCCAGGTCATCATCACCAGCAGGGCCAGGATCATCACGAACGCGTAATGATACATGAGGCCCGTCTGCATCAGCCGCGCGATGCCAGCCAGGCGACCGATGCCATGGGCCGTGCCATTCACCAGCATGCCGTCGATCAGCTTGCTGTCGGACCATTGCCACAAGCCGCGGCCCAAGGCGCGGCTGCCGGCGGCGAACACCGTGTTGTTGAAGTCGTCGAAGCCGTAGCCGCGCTTGAGCAGGCGATTGAGCCAGGCAAAGCGCTGCTCGGCCTGGTCGGCGATGCGGGGGGCCTTGAGGGTAATCAGCCAAGCGAGCGCGACACCCGCGGCCGCCAGCCACAGGGCGGGCGTCATCAGTCCATGCAGGACGAAGGCGGCCGCACCATGGAAGGAAGCACCCATCACACCGAGCACGTCATGGGCCTCGTTGACATGGATGATGCCCTTGAACAGCTTGCCAAAAAGCATCGGCTCGATCGCCACCCAACCGATCATCACCGCCGGGACGGCGAGCACGATCAGCGGCAGGGTGACCACCCACGGCGACTCGTGCAGGTGCTCGCGGGTATGCTCGTCCATCCGCTCCTGGCCGAAGAACACCAGGAAGAACATGCGAAAGGTATAGAAGGCCGTCACGAACACGCCGAGCAGCACCAGCCAGTAGGCCAGTCCCGCACCCGGCAGGGTCGAGTGATGGATCGACTCAATGATCGCGTCCTTGGAGAAGAAGCCGGAGAAGCCGGGGAAGCCGATCAGGGCCAGCGCACCAATCAGGAAGGTCCAGAAGGTGATCGGCATGTACTTGCGCAGTCCGCCCATTTTGCGGATGTCCTGCTCGTGGTGCATGGCAATGATCACCGAACCTGCGGCGAGGAACAGCAGGGCCTTGAAGAAGGCGTGCGTCATCAGGTGGAAGATCGCCGCCGAGTAGGCCGAGGCACCGAGCGCGGCGGTCATGTAGCCAAGCTGGGACAGGGTGGAATAGGCCACCACCTGCTTGATGTCGTTGGCGACGATGCCGAGCAGGCCCATGGAGAAGGCGGTGATGGCGCCGATGACCATGATGAAGGCGAGCGCTGGCTCCGACAGTTCGTACATGGGCGACATGCGCGCCACCATGAAGATGCCCGCGGTCACCATGGTCGCTGCGTGGATCAGCGCGGAGATCGGGGTCGGGCCTTCCATGGAGTCCGGCAGCCAAACATGCAGCGGGATCTGGGCGGATTTACCCATCGCGCCAATAAACAGCAGGATGCAGATCACCGAGATCAGCGACCAGTCGAGACCAGGGATCACCTGGATCTGGGTCGCGGCAAGCGTGCCCGCCTGCTCGAACACCTTGGCGTAGTCCAGGGTGCCGGTGTAGATCAGAATCGCGGCGATGCCGAGCAGGAAGCCAAAGTCGCCCACGCGGTTGACCAGGAAGGCCTTCAGGTTGGCGAAGATGGCGCTCTCGCGCTTGTACCAGAAACCGATCAGCAGGTAGGAGACAAGCCCCACCGCTTCCCAGCCAAAGAACAGCTGCATGAAGTTATTGCTCATCACCAGCATCAGCATGGAGAAGGTGAAGAGCGAGATGTAGCTGAAGAAGCGCTGATAGCCCGGATCGTCGTGCATGTAGCCGATGGTGTAGATGTGCACCATCAGACTCACGCCGGTGACAATCACCATCATCACGGCGGTCAGGTTGTCGACCAGGAAGCCGACCTCGAAGGTGAACAGGTCGCTGGCAAGCCAGGTGTAGACCGCGCCGTTGAAGGCGGCACCACCGTCGAGAACGTGAAACTTGAATGCGACCAGGGCGAGCACGAAGGCCACCGCGACACCGGCGATGGTAACGCTATGGGCACCCGCACGGCCAATCTGGCGGCCGAACAGGCCGGCGATGATCGAGCCGATCAGTGGGGAGAGGACAATCCAGAGGTACAGGGTTTCCATGCGTGTTAGCCCTTCACGCTGTCGAGGTCGGACACGTTGATGCTGCGGCGATTACGGAACAGCACGACCAGGATGGCGAGGCCAATCGCAGCCTCGGCAGCGGCCACGGTCAGGATAAAAAACACGAAGGCCTGCCCGGCGGTATCCCCAAGGAAGTGAGAGAAGCCGACGAAGTTGATGTTCACCGCCAGCAGCATCAGCTCGATGCTCATCAGCAGGATGAGCACGTTCTTGCGGTTGAGGAAAATCCCGGCGAGCGACAGTCCGAACAGGACGGCACCGAAGATCAGCACATCAGACAGGGCGATCATGCGCCTTCTCCTTCATTCGTGGCCTGGGCCCGGGTCTCGGCAGGCATTTTGACCATGCGGATACGATCCTCGCGGCGCACCTTGGCCTGTGCGGCGGCATCCTGATACTTGACACCAGGACGGCGACGCAGGGTGAGCATGATGGCAGCGACCATCGCCACCAGCAGGATCACCGCCGCGATCTCGAACGGATAGACGTAGACGGTGTACAACACGCCACCGAGTTCGGCCGTGTTGCTGTAATCCGCCGGCTTCGGCGCAGGCGCGGGATAGATGTCCAGGCCGAACATCTTCGGCCCCAGCACCAGCGACATCTCAACGATCATCACCACAGCCACAGCGGCACCAACCGGCAGGAAACGGACGAAGCCCTCGCGCATGACCGCGGTGTTGATGTCCAGCATCATCACCACGAACAGGAACATGACCATCACCGCCCCGACATAGACCAGGACCAGCACGATGCCGAGGAACTCGGCCTCCAGCAACAGCCACACCAGCGCGGTGCTGAAGAAGGTCAGGATGAGGTACAGCGCGGCATGCACGGGGTTGCGCGTGGTCACCATGCGGAACGCGGAGAGCACCGACACCGAGGTGAAGATGAAGAACAGCAGCTTGATGAAGCTCATGCGATGTAACCTGTCATTTCTGGCCTGTCGTACCCGGCCGGTCAGCGATAGCGTGCATCGGCCAGACGGTCGGCCGCGATCTGCGCCTCGTACTTGTCGCCCATGGCCAGGAGCTTCTCCTTGGTCATGATCTGCTCGCCGCGTGCCTCGAAGTGGTACTCGAACACGCGGGTCTCGACAATCGCGTCCACCGGGCAGGCCTCCTCACAGAAGCCGCAGTAGATGCACTTGAACAGGTCGATGTCGTAGCGCGTGGTGCGACGGGTACCGTCCTCGCGCTGTTCGGATTCGATGGTGATCGCCAGCGCCGGACAGACCGCCTCGCACAACTTGCACGCGATGCAGCGCTCCTCGCCGCTGGCGTAGCGACGCTGGGCGTGCAGACCGCGGAAGCGCGGCGACATCGGGGTCTTCTCCTCCGGATACTGCACGGTGAACTTGCGGGCGAACAAGTAGCGCCCGGTCAGCTTCATCCCCAGCAACAGTTCCCACAGGAACCAGGTCTTGATGAATTGTTTGATGGCGTTCATGGGCGAGGCTCCGTTACGCAAACCAGGGGCCAAGCTTGAAGTACACGGCCACACCCTCCACCACGATCCACAGGATCGTCAGCGGGATGAAGACCTTCCAGCCCAGGCGCATGATCTGGTCATAGCGGTAGCGCGGGAAGGTGGCACGGAACCACAGGAAGAGGAACAGCAGGATGGCCACCTTGGCGAACATCCAGAAGATGCCCGGAACCCAGGCAAAGGCGGCATCGAGGAAGGTGCCTTGGAACGGGGACAGCCAACCTCCAAGGAACATGACCGCGGTCAACGCAGAAATCAGGATCATGTTGGCGTATTCGGCCAGCATGAAGATGGCGAACCCCATGCCGGAGTATTCGACGTGGAAGCCGGCGACGATCTCGGACTCACCCTCGGCGATGTCGAACGGGGCGCGGTTGGTCTCGGCTACGCCAGAGATGAAGTAGACCAAGAACATTGGCAAGAGCGGCAACCAATACCAGTTCAGAATGCTGCCGTCCTGGGCGCGCACGATCTCCTGCAGGTTGAGGCTCTTGCTCGCCATCAGCACGCCGACCAGGGCGAAGCCCATCGCCAGTTCATAGGCAATCTTGTGCGCGGCAGAACGCATGCCGCCAAGCAGCGCGTACTTGGAGTTGGACGCCCAGCCAGCCAGAATCACGCCATAGACACCCGCGGCGCCGACGGCGAGCACATACAAAAGCCCCGCATTGACGTCGGCGACTACCCAGCCGTCATCAAAGGGCACCACGGCCCAGGCCACCAGCGCGGCAATCAGGATGATGATGGGCGAGGCGAAGAAGATGAACTTGTTCGCCTGGCTAGGAACGATGATCTCCTTGAACACCAGCTTGAACATGTCAGCCAGCGGCTGCAGGGCGCCACGTGGGCCGACCCGGTTCGGGCCGATGCGCACCTGCATGTAGCCGATCACCTTGCGCTCGGCCAGGGTCAGGTAGGCGACCGCGCCGGTCAGGGGCAGGATGATCAGCAGAGTCTGGATCAGGATCAGGACGATCTGCTGCATGCCCTCGGGAAAGAGGTTCAACAGTGGGGAGAGAAACTCGGCCATCGTTTACACCTTGCGAACCTGAACGTGGAGCGCATCGCCGAGGGCGGCGGTCTGCGCCGCGCCGTAGGGAACCCATGCACATCCCGCGGGAATGCCTTCATCAGCCTGCACGGCCAGCATGACCTGCGCATCGCCCGCGGCGATCACGGCCGAGTCGACCAGCCCGAGACGGGCGATCTCCGCCGGATGCAGGCGGACGACCACGCTAGCCCCCTCAAGGGTCGCCTGCAGGGCCGGGGAGCGGCGTACCAGGGCATCCGAGGCATACAGAGCGACGCCGCCGATGCGCTGCATGCCCTCGCCCGCCGCCTGGGCGGAGGGGGCGACGTCGACGGTCGCGAGGCCTTGATCAAGCGCTACGTCCTGGCAGATGGCGCGCAGCTCGTCACGCACCTCTTCCGAGGATAGGTAGTCGAACCCTTCGAGGTTCGCCAGGTTGCCGAGCACGCGCAGCACCTTCCAACCCGGGCGGGCCTCGCCCTGTGGGCGGGCCACGCCGCGCATGCCCTGCCAGCGCCCCTCGGTGTTGACGTAGGTGCCGGAGGTCTCGGCAAAGGCCGCGATCGGCAGGATCACGTGGGCGTAGGCCTTCATGGCCTCGGTGACAAAGGGGGTCAGCACGACATTGCATTCGGCCTGGGCCAGCGCCTTGAGCGCGGCCTGACCCGCCAGGCTGTCATGCTCGGGCTCGACGCCAACAAGCAGGTTAGCCTTGCCGGCGCCAGCGAGCATGGCCGCTGCGTGCAGACCAGCCACACCTGCGGCCTTCCCGCCCGGCAGGCGATGAGGCACGGCCCCGGCCAGCCAGGCGCCCGCACTGTTGCCACTGGCGGCGAATTCGCCCAGCGTGGCCCCCGTGGCGGCCGAGATCGCACGGGCGAGCTGGCGCAGCACGGCGAGGTCCGGGTGCCCCTGGGCGAGCGCACCAAGGTAGATGCCGGCACGCTTGGCCTGCTTGAGGGAGGCGGCTACCGCC
>JBMFOY010000078.1:0-9075 GCA_049969375.1 Halothiobacillaceae bacterium
CCTAGGGCCTCGTCGCCCATGCGCCAATCTGCGCGCCCTCGCGCTGCGCCATACGCCCTCGTCCCCGTGGAAAATCCGGGCTCAATCAGGCCGTCAACACGGGCGACGATTGCAGCGCCACAACACCCAGGCGCTGCCGAGCACGGCCCACAGCATCACCGCCACGAGCACCCAGCGGCCCTCGGGATAGCCGCCATCGAAGCCGTACAACTGCACCAGACAGCCGAGCAGAAGCAGGGCCATGAGGGGTTGGCCCCAGGTACGATTGACCGGCCAGCGTGCCGCGACGCGCACGCCGATCCACGCCGCCGTCCAGCCGACCAGCAGCCCGGCGGCCACGTCCTGCGGCCAGTGCGCGCCGACCACGCAGCGCGAGAGCCCCACCAACACCGCGATGGACGCGGCGAGCAACACACCCCACCACGGCGCGCGCAGGGCCAGTGCCAGCGCGCCCGCGGCGGTGGCGATGCTGGCCGTGTGGCCGGAAGGGAACGCGTTGCTGCGCAGGGCATGGCCGATGACGTGCACCGTGTCCGCCGGCAGCACCGCCAGCGGACGCGGCCAGGCCAGCAGCGGCTTCAACCCGTGCACCACGAGGGTGGCGAACACGGCGGAAACGACCGCCGCCCACACCACCTGAGGACGACGCCAGATGAAGGGCAGGAACAGGCTGACCGTGACCAACGTGTCGCCGAGCAGGTTGATGCCCGCCCAAAGCCGTTCCAGGCCGACGCCCCATGCATTGACGAGATGGAACGCCGACAGGTTGGCGCCGGGCAGTAAGCTCAGCCCCAGCAGGGTAGCGAAGAGGGCGATGAAGCCGAGATAGAGGCCCTGCTCAGACTGCAGACGAGCCATGCCAGCCCCGGGTGTCTTCAGCGGGTGTCGCATCCTTGTTGCGCACAATGTAGCTCTTGCGCTCCTGCGACTCGAAATAGACGCGAGAGATCATCTCGGACAGCACGCCGGTGGTCAGCATCTGCACCCCCACCAGGATCAGCAGGATGCCGGTGAAAAACAGCGGGCGGGTACCGATGTCCTCGCCCAGGATTTTCAGCAGCACCATGTAGGCCATGATCAGCCCGCCCACGCTGCCAAACCCCAGGCCCACCATACCGAAGAAATGACCGGGGCGCGCGGAGAAGCGCATGAAGAAGTACACCACCAGCAGGTCGATGATGACGCGGAAGGTGCGGGAGATGCCGTACTTTGATACCCCGCGGGTACGGGGATGATGCACCACCACCTCCTCGGCGATGCGGTTCGGCGCGGTGTAGGTGGCCAGCCACGCCGGGATGAAGCGGTGCATCTCGCCGTACAGGCGGATGCTCTTCACGACCTCGGCGCGGAACACCTTCAGGCTGCAGCCGTAGTCATGCAGTTCCACCCCGGTGATGCGGCGGATCAGCTTGTTGGCGATGCGCGAGGGGATCTTGCGCATGATCACCGCATCCTGGCGGTTCTTGCGCCAGCCGGCCACGAGGTCCAGGTCCTCGTCCAGCAGGCGGTTGACCATGCGCGGGATGTCGACGGGATCGTTCTGCAGGTCGCCGTCCAGGGTGGCGATCACATCGCCGCGCGCCAGGTCGATCCCCGCCTGCATGGCCGCCGTCTGGCCGAAGTTGCGGCGCAGATCCACCACCCGCACGTGTTCGCCGTACTTCGCCTGCCCTTCGCGCATCATCGCCAGCGTGCCATCCGAGCTGCCATCGTTCACCAGCAGCACCTCCCATGGCATGGGGTAGTCACCCAGCACCTCGTGCACACGCTCGAGCATGGGCATGACGTTGTCCTGCTCGTTGTACATGGGGATGACGAGGGAGAGGCGGTGATTGGCGGTAACGGTCATGGCGTGCTCTTGTCCTTGGCGGGTGCCGGCATGGTAGCCGATTTGCCCGGGATCAGCATGGCGGCGAGCCCGAACATCAGGCTGGCCCCCAGCAAGAACAAGTGCGTGTTGATGGCCGCCTTTGTGGCCGCCACAAGCTCCATCCCCTGCGGCAGCAGCGTGCCGAGCATGCCCGCCTCGTAGGTGCCAAACCCGCCCGGGGCATGGATCGGCAGCACGGAGGTCACCTCCCCGCCCAGCACCCCCAGGCCCGCCCCGGCCCAGTCGATGGCGACGAACTGGCGCAGGACCCAAGCCAGCGCCGCCAGCTTCACCAGCCAGTTCGCCCAAGTCAGCAGCACGCCACGGGCGAAATGCGTCGCATCACGCGGCAGCCCGGCCAGCGCCTTGGCGAGCAACTTGCGAAGCTTGCCCTCCCCTGTGCCCGCGACCCGCGCCGCCAGCCACCCGCGCAGCGACCAGAACACGAACGGCGCAACCAGCGCCAGACCCACAACCCCCAGGGCCAGTGCCTCTACCTGCGTCAGCCACAGCAGACTGCCTAGCGCCAGGGCCGCCAGCACCTGCGCGTCCACCAGCCGGATCCAGAACAGCCCCGCCAGCGCATGCGCCGGATCAGTGCCGAACCGCTGCCGCATCAGGATCGGAAAGCTCAGCTCCCCCGCCCGCATCGGCAGCAGATTGTTCCACAGGTTGTGCTGGAGATTGAGGGAGAGCACCACGCCGAAGCGGCCGCGAATATCGAAATGGTCCGCCACCCGCCAGGCGCGGAGGATGTAGCTTGCGAGCATCAGGGCGACGGCAACCAGCAGCCCGCCCGGGGAAACCTCGGCCCAGGGCGCAAGCAGGCGCGCCCAGCCGAAGGCCCATTCGACGGCAAGGGCAAGCAAGACGACCAGCAGATAAGGAAGGATTGCCCTGAAAAGATGGCTCATACGACCGTGCGCAGCCCCTCGGCTCATGCCCATCCGGCTATAATGCCCCATCTCCTTCACGCCTCCGAACACCCGTCATGGAAAAAACCTACGATCCGAAAGCGATCGAAGCCCGCTGGTACGCCGAGTGGGAACGCGCCAACCACTTTGCCCCGCAGGGGAACGGCCCCGCCTACTGCATCATGCTGCCGCCGCCGAACGTGACCGGCAGCCTGCACATGGGCCATGCGTTCCAGGACACGATCATGGATGCGCTGATCCGCTACCACCGCATGAAAGGGGAGCAGACCCTATGGCAGCCGGGCACCGACCACGCGGGCATCGCCACCCAGATGGTGGTGGAGCGCCAGCTCGCGGCCAAGGGGCAGACGCGCCATGACCTGGGCCGCGCGGCCTTCATCGACAAGGTGTGGGCGTGGAAGGCCGAGTCCGGCGGCACCATCACCCGCCAGATGCGCCGCCTGGGTGCCTCGCCGGACTGGTCGCGCGAGCGCTTCACCATGGACGATGGACTGTCCGACGCGGTCAAGGAGGTGTTCGTGCGCCTGTACGACGACGGCCTGATCTACCGCGGCAAGCGCCTGGTGAACTGGGACCCGGTACTGCACACCGCCGTCTCCGACCTGGAGGTGATCAGCGAGGAGGAGCAGGGCCACCTGTGGCATTTCCACTACCCGCTGGCCGATGGCTCGGGGCATTTGACTGTCGCCACCACCCGCCCGGAGACCATGCTCGGCGACACCGCGGTGGCGGTGAACCCGGAGGATGAACGCTACAAGCACCTGATCGGCAAGACCCTGCGCCTGCCGCTGGTGGGCCGCGAGATCCCCATCATCGGCGACGCCTACGTAGACATGGCCTTCGGCACCGGCTGCGTGAAGATCACCCCGGCGCACGACTTCAACGACTACGCCATCGGCCAGCGCCACGGCCTGCCGATGATCAACGTCATGACCTTCGATGCGCGCATCCGCGACCAGGCCGAGGTTGTCGGTGGCAAGGCGGACCTCGGCGTCATCCCCGAGAAATACCGCGGTCTCGACCGCTTCGAGGCGCGCGATGTCATCGTGCATGACCTAAGAGCGCTGGGCCTTTTGGGCGAGATCAAGCCGCACACCCTGATGGTGCCGCGTGGCGACCGCACAGGCAGCGTGATCGAGCCGATGCTGACCGACCAGTGGTTTGTCGACCTGACCCGCGAGGTGCAGCCCGATGGCCGTCCCGGCGGCAAGAAAGCCATCACCGAACCGGCCCTCGCCTGCGTGCACGACGGCCGCGTGAAGTTCGTGCCTTCGAACTGGGAGAACACCTACTTCCAGTGGCTGAACAACATCCAGGACTGGTGCATCAGCCGCCAGATCTGGTGGGGCCACCGCATCCCGGCCTGGTACGACGGTGCCGGCAACGTGTTCGTCGCCCGCAGCGAGGATGAGGCGCGCAGCAAGTACAACCTGCCCGCCGACCTCGTCCTGAGCCAGGACAACGACGTGCTCGACACCTGGTTCTCCTCCGCCCTGTGGCCGTTCTCCACCCTCGGCTGGCCGGAGAAGACGGCGGAACTTGCCACCTTCTACCCGACCAGCGTGCTGGTCACCGGCTTCGACATCATCTTCTTCTGGGTCGCCCGGATGGTGATGATGGGGCAGTACTTCATGGGGGATGTGCCATTCCGCGAGGTGTACGTCCACGGTCTGGTGCGCGACGCGCAGGGCCAGAAGATGTCCAAGTCCAAGGGCAACGTGCTGGACCCGATCGACCTGATCGACGGCATCGAGCTGGAAGCCCTGGTCAAGAAACGTACCAGCGGCCTGATGCAGCCGCAGATGGCACAGAAGATTGAGAAGGACACGCGCAAGGAGTTCCCGGACGGCATCCCCGCCTTCGGCACCGACGCCCTGCGCTTCACCTTCGCCGCGCTGGCCTCCACCGGGCGCGACATCCGCTTTGACCTTGCACGGGTGGAGGGCTACCGCAATTTCTGCAACAAGCTCTGGAACGCCAGCCGCTACGTGCTGATGCAGTGCGAGGGGCAGGACTGCGGCGTAGGAGCGGCGCCCTCGCCGCGATCAGCCACGGCTCGCCCCGAGGACGGGGCGCCTACAGGCGAAGTGACCCTGACTCTGGCGGACCGCTGGATCATCAGCCTGCTGCAACGGCTCGAGGCGGACGTCATCCGCCACTTCGAGACTTACCGCTTCGACCTCGCCGCCCAGGCACTGTACGACTTCACCTGGAACGAGTACTGCGACTGGTACCTCGAGCTCTCCAAGCCCGCGCTCAAGACCCAAGATGAGGCCACCCGGCGCGGCATCCGCCGCACCCTCGTGCGCGTGCTCGAGACCCTGCTGCGCCTACTGCATCCGATCATGCCGTTCATCACCGAGGAGATCTGGCAGCGCGTGGCACCGCTGGCGGGCAAGGCCGGCGAGACCATCATGCTGCAGCCCTTCCCGCAGCCGGAGGCCAGCCGCATCGATGAAACAGCCCTCGCTGACATCGAATGGCTCAAGGCCTTCGTGCTGGGCGTGCGCCGCATCCGTGCGGAGATGGACATCGCCCCAGGCAAGCCGCTGCCGGTACTCGTGACCAACGCCTCCGCCAACGACCGCCGCCTGCTCGCGGACAACCGCGCCTTCCTCACCGCCCTCGCCCGCATCGAGAGCATCGAGGTGGTCGAGGACGAGGCCAGCGCGCCCGAGTCCGCCGTCGCTCTGGTCGGCGAGATGAAGGTGCTGATCCCGCTCGCCGGGCTGATCGACAAGGAGGCCGAGCTGGCGCGCCTCGGCAAGGAGATCGGCAAACTCGAGAAGGAACTGGACAAGTGCCGCACCAAGCTCGCCAACCCGACCTTCACCGACAAGGCCCCGCCAGCGGTCGTCGAGCAGGAGCGCCAGCGCGAACGCGAGTTCAGCGCCGCCCTGGAGCAGCTGCGTGTGCAGAAGGCCAAGATCCATGCCCTTTAAAGATCAAATTGCCCATACCCACGCCGAACTCATCCGCCTGGCGGTCGCCGTGCGCCAGGATTCGGACCTGGCTCCGGCCCTGTTCGAGCTGTTCCGCGAGATGGAGGAGGCCGGCTGGAACGCGCTGGTGAAGGCCATGATCGACTTCGTCAACAAGGAGGCCGTCGACCTTGCGGCACTGGACGAGGAGGACCGGGCCATCCTGCAGGCCATGCAGCGTGGCCTTGAGGACCCCACCTTCCTCGCCGAGCTGGAACAGGACGCCGCCCACCAGGCGGCAGCCCCCCTCGCCGCGCTGATCTACGCCGCCACCTTGGGCGAACGCGAGGCGCTGGAAACCATGGCGGGCCTGCGCGAGGCGGCGGACACCCCGGCCGCGATCGCGACCTCCGAGGCGCTGATCGCCATCGTCGAGGGCGCGCGCGCGGCCGACGAACTGACCGCGAACCTCCCCGAAGAGCAAGCCCGCCTGGTCCGTGCCGTGCTGCGCGAACTGGCCGGGCTGGAGGCCTGACATGATGCGCGGAGCAGTATCGCTGTTCCTGGTGCTGCCCCTGCTTCCCGGCTGCGCAGTGGTCACCACGACCGCAGCGGTCACCGGTGCCGTGGTATCGACTGCTGTCGGCGTCACCAGCACTGCCGCAGGCGTGACCATGGATGCAGCCGGCGCGGTCGTCGACCTGGCCGTGCCAGACGACACGGCGGGCGGTCAGGGCGGATGAGCTAGGGAAACTCTGAAAAAATCCATCCATGGTTTTTTCAGATCGTCTTATCAAGGCGCATGTCCGCGACGGACTCCGCGAATCAACGACTTCCGTCGTTGTTCGCGTTGGGGCATCCTGCCCCAAGCGGGAAACGCTGAATGATTCAGCGTTTCCCTAGCCTTCGCGTTCCCCCGCTGGGATGACCGGCACTCGCCAGGCCCACGGCCATCCCGTCCTGACGCAATGCACCTCCGGCCGCGCCCCTTCGGCCAGCCGTATTCGGATACGCCCGCAGGCCGGCGTATCAAACACCTCCGCACCGCCCGCCTTCCAGCGCGCCACGACCTCCGGTCTGGGATGGCGGAAGCTGTTGCGATAGCCCGCCGAGATCAGGGCGATGCGGGGTGCGGTCGCCGCGACGAAGGCCATGCTCGAAGAGGTCGCGCTACCGTGGTGGGGCACCTGCACCACCGTGGCATGCAAGACGTCGGGCGCATCCAAAAGCGCCTGCTCGGCCCGCTGCTCGATGTCCCCCGTTAGCAGCACGCTTCCACCCGGTCCGTCGATGCGCAGCACGCAGCTCTGGTCGTTGGACTTGCCACCGCGGAAACTGTGGTCCGGGTACAGGAAGACAAAACGCACGCCATCCCAAGCCCAGCCCTCGTCCTTCCGGCAGGGCTCCCCCTCATCGATACCCCCGCCGTGCCACAGGTGCAGCACCTCCAAGTTCGACCGGATGGCCGCGAATCCGCCGGCGTGGTCACGGTCACCGTTGCTGAGCACCACGGCGTCCAGCCGCTCCACGCCCAGCCCACGCAACACGGGCAACACCACCTCGGCGCCGGCATCAAAACCGCCAAAGCCAAGGGGGCCGGCGTCGTACAGCATGGCGTGGCCGGCGGTACGTACGAGCAGCGCTTGACCCTGACCGACGTCCAGCATGTCCAGCCACAACTCCCCCGGCCCGGGCTGCGGCACGCGCGGCCAGGCCAGCGGCACGAGCAGAACCAGCCCAGCCCAACGCACAGGCATGCTGTGCGGAGCCAGCAGCCAAGCGATGGCCGGCACGGCAAGCAGGAAGGTCCAGGGCGCGGCCTGCGCCGGGAACACTTGCGCCATGGACCAGCCCGCCATGCCGTGCAGCAGCCACATCAGCCCGTCCAGCAGACGTGCGGCGAGCCACAGCAGGGCATGGCCGAACGGCTCGGCCAGCAGGGCGAGCACGCTCCCCGCCAGCGCCAGCGGCGTGACTAGCAGGGTCACAAGCGGGATGGCGAAGGCGTTGGCGAACGGGGCGACCAGCGAGGCGCGCTGGAACAGCAGCAGGGTCAGGGGCAGCAGGCCGAGCACGATCGCCAGCTGCGCATGGCTGGCGTCCCGCAGCCAGCCCGGCCGCGCCAGCCGTCCCGATCCGGCATAGACCAAGAGGCCGACCGCGCCAAAGGACAACCAGAGGCCAACGTCCAGCACCGACAGCGGATCCCGCAGCAGGACGAACATCAGGGCCAGGCCGAGCACGTCGCGCGCGCGCACAAAGCGGCGCGAGAGCATGGCCAGCACCACCGCGAGCAGCATCAGGAGGGTGCGCTGGGTGGGCACGGAGAAGCCCGCCAGCAGGCTGTATCCCAGCGCGGCCACCCCGCCCGCAAGCGCCCCGGCCAGCGGGGCGGGGAAGACGATGGCTAGCCGTGGGATGCTCGCCCACAGCAGCCGCACCAGCGCCCAGACCAGTCCCGCGATCATGGTGACGTGCAACCCGGAGATCGCCAGCAGGTGATTGGTCCCGGTGGCGATTAGATCATCCCACTGGGACTTGGCGATGAGCGAGCGATCGCCGATGACAAGCCCCAGGATCAGGCCAAGCGAAGGCTCCCCCGCCAATATCCCGGCCAAGCGCTCGCGCACGGCCAGCCGCAGACCATCGACCGTCCACACCGGGGCGGACGCGATGCGCTCGCCCTCCCGCACTGTCCCGGTCGCCTGGATGCCCTGGCGGAACAACCAGGCCTCATAATCGAAACCGAAGCCGTTGACGGTCCCGTGCGGCCTTTTGAGTCGTGCGCTCACGCGCCACACCTCCCCCGGCGCTAGCCGCGGGACATTCTTGTACCACCCCAGACGCAGCCTGCGGGGGAAGGCATGCTCGTACCCTTCGGGAGCCCTCACCACTTCAGCGACGAAGACGACGCCACGGGCACGCGCTTCCGGTAATTCCTCGATGCGCAGATCAAACACCAGCGGTTCCCCTTCAAGCGAGGCCGCAAGCCAGCCATTGCGCACATCCCCAACCGCATACCCGCCGAGGGCCAGCCCAAGCAGCAGCCATGCGAACGGGCGGATGCGCGGCAGGAGGGCCGCCAGCACGAAAAGGACAAGGACCAGGCGGGCATGATCGGCCACAGAAGGCCACGGCATAGCGGCCACGCATCCTGCCAGCATCAGCAACGCGGCACAGGCAGGAGTGGCCGTGAAGGGGATGGGCTGCGACATTCCTTTCGCCTAGACTTTTATGATCCTTTGAATAGGGAAACGCTGAATCATTCAGCGTTTCCCGTTTGGGGCAGGACGTCCCAACGCGAACAACGACGTAAGTCGTTGTTCGCGGAGTCCGTCGCGGACATGCG
>JBMFOY010000079.1:0-8947 GCA_049969375.1 Halothiobacillaceae bacterium
CCTAGAATAACGCGAGCACAAAAAAGCGGCCCCCTCGAGGGCCGCTCGTGTCGAAGGGCCGGACGCTTACGATCCGGCGATTTGCCGCGAATTAAACGGCAGCTTCCTCGGAGTCAGACTCGCCGGTGTTGTCCTTCCAGGACACCTTGATCTTGTCGCCTGCCTTGGCCGGGGCCTTGAAGGACAGGAACGGGGTCTTGGACACGGCGGCGGACATGTTGCCAGCCAGAACCACCTTGCCATTCACCTCAGCGGTCACTTCGGTGATGAACTTCGGGGCGATGTCTGCACCGGTGGTCTTATCCTTGCGGTTGCCCGGCTCCATCGGGTGGGTGATCAGGCACTTGACTTCAGCCATGTCGCCAGCGACGGAGGCACGGATTTTGATGCTACCAGCCATTGAAATATCTCCTGGTGAATCAGTTCAAAGGGTATGAAGGTCAGGGGAGGGGGCGATTAGCCGCCGCAACCACCGATGGTGACCTTGACCTCTTTCTTGGCCTGCATCAGCTTGCCGCCGGCCTTGATCACGCCGATGACGTTGGAGGTCTTGCCCATCTTGATACGGGTGGACAGGTAGGCCGCAGCGCCGGTCAGATTATAGTTGCAGACCAGCGGCATGTCGTTGCCTTCTACCAGGATGGCGATGGCTTCGGCAGCGCCCTTGCCTTCCACGGTGACCGGTACGACAGCGCCGTTCTCGGCGATGTCCGGGGCCTTGACGGTGACGTCGGCGCTGTCAGCGGCGGAACCGGCACCCATGACGCCCTGGAGGGCGTCACCCACGCTCTTGGCCTTGTAGGCCGCTTCCGGCCAGGCAGCGAAAACGGCACGCGGGGTCAGCAGGCCTGCGCCTACAGCAACACCTACGGCGCTAGCAGCCAGGCTGCCTTTCAGGAATACACGACGGTTGCTCTGCATGGTGTTCTCCTCATGTTTGAGTTGTGTGTCTAACACGCCGAACATATCTGCATGGTATGTGCCAACTTTGCCGAGGCCAGCATCAACTCCCCGCATGCGCCTCGCCACCAGCGTCTTGAACCACGCTCAAGTCTCTGAAAACAAAGTCAACTTGACCACAACCATGCTACCCCGGGCAGACGATGCCTAGCGGGCTGGAACTGTGAATGAGGGAAAAGCCCAAACACATGCCATTCGCACGCCCATTGCATAAGGCAACGAACAGTCGTTGCATCTTGCAATCATCCCTCGCCGAAGGTTTGCAATTTGCGCCATAGAGTGGACTTATTGATGCCCAAGGCACGCGCCGTCTGCTCGCGGTTACCGCCCAAGCGGCGCAGGGTCTTGAGGATGTAACGTCGCTCCAACTCCTCCAGCGTGGGGTGGTCGGCGTCGATGGGCATCTCTTCGGGGAGCTCTGCGCCCCTGGCTCCAGCCAAGGCATCGGGAGTGGCGTGGACGCGCTGCGCGGCAAGGCTTGCCGCGGCGGGCCTTGGGGTGGATTCCGCCAGCGGACGCAGAGCCGCGCCCCCCGGCATCCGCTCGATGTGCAGCACGGGCTGCTCGGCCAGCGCGACATGACGCTCGATCAGGTTCTTCAGCTCGCGCACGTTGCCAGGCCAATCGTAGGCCATGAGCAGGGCCATGCTGGCCTCGTCGAAGCCGTCCACATCGCGGTGATAGCGCTCGGCAAACTCGCGCACGAAATGACGGACAAGGTCGGGGATGTCCTCGCGCCGCTCCCGCAGCGGCGGCATGCACAGTTTGACCACGTTCAGGCGGTGGTAGAGGTCGTGGCGAAACTGGCCATCCTCCACCATCTGCGCCAAATCGCGGTTGCTGGCGACGACGAAGCGCACATCGATGTCGATCGGCTGCACACCGCCCACGCGGGTGACCTGCTGCTCCTGCACCACGCGCAGGAGCTTGGTCTGCATGGCGTCCGAGATGTTGCCGATCTCATCCAAAAACAGGGTGCCGCCGGAGGCCATCTCCAGCAGGCCGCGCTTGGTCTGGTGGGCGCCGGTGAAGGCCCCCTTCTCATGGCCGAACAGCTCGCTCTCGAGCAGGCTGCCGGTGATCGCGCCGCAGTCGATCACGACAAAGGGCTTGTCGGCAAAGTCCGACAGCTCATGCACCGCACGCGCGGCCAGCTCCTTGCCGGTGCCGGACTCGCCCTCGATCATCACGTTCACGCGCACGTCGTGGATCTTTTCGATCACTTTGTATACGGCGCGAATGGCTGCTGAGTCGCCCAGCATTCCGCCGTAGCGCCGCGTCGGCCCGCTCCTGCGCGGGCTGCGGTCGAGCTGCTCGCGCGTCAGCTCGAGCAGCTCGTCCATCTCGAACGGCTTCTTGATGAAGTCGGTCGCGCCGAGGCGCAGGGCCTCGATCGCATCGTCCATGGTCGAGTAGCCGGTGATCAGGATGAACGGCAGGCGGGGGTGGCGCGCGCGCACCGCCTGCAACAGTTCGATGCCGCTCATGCCGGGCATCTTCAGGTCAGAGATGACGAGCGCTGGCGCGGGATCCTGGCCGAGCCGTGCCAGCGTCTGCCGCGGATCGCGGAATACCTCCACGGCAAAGGGTTCGCGCCGGGCGAAGCGGGCGAACAGCTCACCGGAACGCGGGTCGTCGTCGACAAATAGGACAGTGGACTTGGCGCTGGTCATGGGACTGAGCCTTCGGGCGGGGCAAAACGCGGCGAGGCGGGGGTCAGCGGGACCTCGAAGCAGGCCTCGACGCCGCCGCCATCCTCGCGGTTACGGATGGAGAGGGTGCCACCATGGTACTGGACGATGCCGAGGCTGATGGACAGGCCGAGGCCGGTCCCCTCGCCCACCCCCTTGGTGGTGAAGAACGGGTCGAAGATGCGCGCCAGCACCTCCGGCGGCATACCCGGCCCGCCATCGCGCACGCAGACGCGCAGCCGGCCGCCCTCGCAGGCACCGCTCACCTGGATGCGGCCGCCCGGCGGGGTGGCGTGCAGGGCGTTCTGCAGCAGGTTGAGCAGCACCTGCTGGAGTTGGTCGGCGTCGGCCTCGGCGGTGCAGGCCGGATCGCAGGAGGTGAGATCGAAATACACGTCCGCCGCCATCGCCTCCGGCTCCAGACGCTCCACCGTCTCGCGCAGCCAGGGGCAGACGCGAAACACGCGGTGCTCGGGCGGCAGTTGGCGGGCGAAGTTCATCACCCCGCGCACGATGCGGCTGGCGCGCTGCGCCTCCTCGCGCAGGTCGTGCACATCCTCGCGCAAGTCCTGCGCCGACCGCGGCAGACCGCGCTCGATCAGGGTGGCCAGCGAGAGGATGTTGTTGAGCGGATTGTTGATCTCATGACCGATGCCGGCCGCCATCTGGCCGATGCTGGCCAGCTTGGCCTGCTGCATCGCCCGCCGCTCGGCCTCGGCCCGCTCGGCCTCGGCGGCCCGCAGGCGATCCGCCATGGCATTGAAATCGGCCTCCAGTTCACGAATCTCCTGGGTTTGGCTTTGCACCGCGACGCGCCGGGCAGGATTGCTGGCGAAGTCGCGCAGCGCCTCGCGCAGGCGCAGGATCGGGCCGGCGATGTGACGGGCACCCAGTACCGCAAGCAGGGCCGAGGCGATAAAGGCGAGCAGGAACAACAGCCACAGCGCCTGGCGCAGACCGGCGTAGGGCGCATGCAGGGTGTTGCCGGGCACCGCGAAGGCCAGCACCCAGCTGGTCAGCTGGTTGGGATAGGGGTGGTACTCCTGATAGTAGATGCGCCACCGACCGTCGCGCGTGGTGAACACGCCAAAGGGGCGCTGCTGGATGTGCTCCCACAGCTCGGCCTGGTCCAGGCTCTGCAGCCGCACCTCGTGCGGTTTGGGCGTGCTGAAGCGGGTCTCCAGCCGGTCGTGGTAGAGCAGAAGGCCGTTGCGCCGGGCGTTGTCCATGTTGCGCTCGACGATCAGCAGCTCAGCCCCCGGCGGACGCGGCACCAGGCGCAGGATGCGGTCGAGGTACTCCCCGAAGGTGTTCACCGCCAGCACCGCCGCCGGCCGGCCCCCCTCCCCGAGCGGCACCAGGGCGGTGAGCATGGTCAGGGTCTGGCCGGTGAGCAGGTCCCAGCGGCTCTGCGGCAGTTGCATGAAGCTGATCTCACCCACCGGGAGCTGACGCAGGCTGCGGGTGAAGGTGCTGTCCATCAGCTCCTCCTCGGCATATTCCACGCTGCCGAGACTGGGATAAATGGCGGGGAAGGCGCGCCCGCCGCTCACCTTGATCAGGGTATTGCCCTGCCCGTCCAGCACCCGCAGGCTGCCCAGGCCTGGCACCGTGCGCTGCAAGGTGAGCAGGAACTGGGTGAGCTGGTTGCGCAACGGCAGGAAGTCCGGATGGCGCGCCCCCTCGTTGGCAGCCCGTGCCACCGGCAGGAAGTCCTGCATCGCGCCGGACTGGGCGATGCCGCGGATCACATCACGCTCGTAGGCGAGGTGGTTGTCGATCTCGGTGCCGAGCGCATTGAGGCGGCTGTTGACGTCGCGGTCGACCTCGTCGAGGTAGCGCTGCTCGCTCACTGCCAGCAAGACGAGCGTCAGCCCCAGCAACGGCAAGCCGGTGGCAAACAGGGTCCAGAGGAAAATAGTGCTGCGCAGGCGCATGGGCCGACAATATAACCCGACCATGGCGGCAATACGCCGCTTCCGTTCAAAGAGGCTTATAAGGCTAAGGCCCTACTGGGACGCGCTCCGCCCACCACAACCGCGCGCGCAGCCCCCAGGGCGTGGTGTAGCCGGTCTCGACAAAGCGGATGCGGCCCGCTCCATCGACCACCAGGTGCAGCGGCACCCCCTTCACCCCAAGCCCGGCGACCAGCCGTCCGTCCGGGTCATTCACCACGGGCAGCTCCACCCCCTCCCCGGCGAGGAAGGCGCGCACCGCCCCATCATCCCCCGACCTCCAGGCGATGCTGACCACGGGCACGTCACGCGCCAGCCCCGCCATGCCGGAAAGCTCCATGCGGCAGATGGGGCACCAGCTGCCCCAGACGTGCACGACGAAGCCCCGCCCGGCCAAATCCACCGTATCGACCGCTTGCCCCGCCAGGGTCTGACCAATCAGGCGGGGCAGTGTCTCGCTCGTCATCTTGGGCGCGTGCCAGGCGCGCAGGGCAAAGATGACGGCAAGCAGCACGAGGGCCTCCAGCGACCAGCGCAGCAGCCGTGAGCGGAGAGGGCGTTTTTCTTGCGACATATCGAGCTATGATGCGGCAATGAGCCGCGTCAAGCCATCCATCCTCGCCGTCACCCCCCTCGCCCGAACCCGCATCTTCGAGATCGAGGAGGTGCACCTGCGCTTTGCCAACGGGGTCGAGACCCGTTACGAGCGCCTGGTGGGCAGCCCGCACGGCGCGGTGCTAACCGTGGCACTCAACGCCGCCGGCGAGGTGCTGCTGATCCGCGAATACGCCGTCGGTCTGCACCGCTACGAACTCGGCCTGCCGAAGGGCCGGATTGAGAACGGTGAATCACCGCTTACGGCCGGGGTACGGGAACTGCGCGAGGAAACCGGTTTCGGCGCTCACCGTGCCGAGCTCTTGGGCGAGCTGACCCTCGCCCCCGGCTACAGCACCCAGCGCACCTTTGTGGTGCTCGCACGCGACCTGCACCACGCCCCCTTGCCGGGCGACGAACCGGAACCGATTGAGGTCGTCCCTTGGCCGCTTGAACGGCTCGGCGAGCTGATCGGCCTGCCCGAGTGCAGCGAAGCCCGCACCCTGGCCGCGCTGTTCATGACCCGCGAGCACCTCGCCAACGAGGGCCGAGGATGAGTCGAGCACCGCTCCCCGGAGGGGCCTTAGGCAGGACGCCCGAGGGAGGCGAGGGCCGGATGAAGATCGACGACGCGCTGCTCGAGGCCGTGCGCCGGCTAGCCCTGGAGGCCGGGGAGGCCATCATGCGCATCTATGCCGGGGGGTTCGATATTGTCGCCAAGAGCGACCATACCCCGGTCACCGCGGCGGATCTCGCCGCCCACCGCCTGATCGAGGCCCGCCTGCGCGAACTCGCCCCCGGGCTGCCGGTGCTGTCCGAGGAGGGGGCGGACATCCCCTACGCCACCCGCCGGCAGTGGCCGCAGTACTGGCTGGTCGACCCGCTCGATGGCACCCGCGAGTTCATCAAGCGCAACGGCGAGTTCACCGTCAACATCGCCCTGATTGATGGCCAGGAGGCGGTGCTCGGCGTGGTTCACGCGCCTGCCCTCGGCGTCACCTACGGCGCCCGACGCGGCGGCGGGGCGTGGAAGTGGGCGGACGCCCAACCGCTGCGCATTCACGCCCGCCCCCGGGCGGCCACCCCGCCCTGCGTGGCCGCCAGCCGCTCGCACGGCAGCAGCCGCATCCAGGCCTACCTCGACGCCCTCGGCGAGCACACCCGGCTGTCCATGGGCAGTGCGCTCAAATCCTGCCTGGTGGCAGAAGGTGCCGCGGACCTCTATCCCCGCCTCGGCCCCACCTCCGAGTGGGACACCGCCGCCGCCCAGTGCATCGTCGAGGAGGCGGGCGGCTTTGTCACTGACACCGCCATGCGCCGCCTGCGCTACAACAGCAAAGACTCGCTGCTCAACCCGGAGTTCTTCGTGTTCGGTGATGCAAGCATCGACTGGGCAGCCTTTCTTCCCAAAACGTGAGCCCAGAGGGTCGATCGGCCTCCCTCAGCCTCACCATACCGCTTTTGGAACATACAAGGTCGTTGAAAAAACTTCTGTTGGACTGTAGGAGGCCCGCCCTCGGGCCGATAGTCCGTTTGAGGCTGTCTTTATCGCGGCGAGGGCGACGCTCCTACCCGGCCTCTAGGGAAACGCTGAATAATTCAGCGTCTCCCTAGGTCGATTCGGCCTGGCGCGCACGCAGGCCAAGCTTTTCATTGTCCCAGCTGGCCAAGTATTCGTCGGTGGGGGGCAGTTGGAGGTGAAAGCCCTGCTTTTGCAGGTTGGCCATCACCGTGACCACGTCCTCACGCGCCAGCTTGCGCTCTTGGGTCAGACGAAGGCGCATGACCTCCATCGCGCGTCCCATGCGCTGGCGGAGAAGCTCAGGAACCTCATCATAGGGCACATCGGCGCGCAGATAGAGGTACATGCCATCCTTCAGACGGCTGCGGTAGATAATGCAATCAATCGCGTCATTCATAGGCAAATTGCTCAAAAAAGACGAACCCCGCCAAAGCGGGGTTCGCTTGCAAGTGCACGGTGAGTATCAGCCCTTGTGGTAGTCCCACACCTTCTGCACTTCGTTCTTGGAGCCGAGGATGACCGGTACGCGCTGGTGCAGCTTGGAGGGCTTGATGTCCATGATGCGCTCGTAGCCAGTGATGGACATGCCGCCGGCCTGCTCGACGATCATGGACATCGGGTTGGCTTCATACATCAGGCGCAGCTTGCCGCCCTTGTCACGGGTCTTGCTGTCGATCGGGTACATGAAGATGCCGCCGCGGGTGAGGATGCGGTGCACCTCGGCCACCATCGAGGCGACCCAGCGCATGTTATAGCGCTTGCCCAGCGGGCCAGTCTCGCCGGCGATACAGTCGGCGACGTACTTCTGCACCGGCGCCTCCCAGAAGCGCTGGTTGGACATGTTGATGGCGAACTCGGCGGTGTCGGCCGGGATGGTGATGTTCGGATGGGTGAGCATGAACTCGCCCACGTCCTTGTCCAGGGTGAAACCGTTCACACCGTTGCCGGTGGTCAGGATCATGATGGTGGACGGACCGTAGATGCAATAGCCGGCGGCGACCTGCTCGGTGCCGGCCTGCAGGAAGTCCTGCTCGGTCGGATTGGCCACGCCTTCCGGCGCGCGCAGGACGGAGAAGATGGTACCAACGGTGACGTTGACATCGATGTTGGAGGAACCATCCAGCGGGTCGTACACGCACAGGTACTTGCCGCGGCGGGCGGTCGCCGGCAGGTTGTAGACCTCGTCCATTTCCTCGGAGGCCAGCGCGGCCACCTGACCACCACGCATCAAGGTGTTGGTGAATACGTCGTTGGTGATGATGTCCAGCTTCTTCTGGGTCTCACCCTGCACGTTCTCGGTCTCGGCGGAGCCAAGCACGCCGATCAGGTTGCCCTTGTTGACGTAGCTGGAGATGACCTTGCACGCACTGACGATGTCGTTCATCAGCAGGGTGAACTCGCCGGTGGCGCCAGCGTGGGTACGCTGGTTTTCGATCAGGAAATGGGTGAGGCTGGTGCCGAGCTGCATGCCGAACTCCTTAGGGTGAGGGCAATATCTTGGAAATGTAACCCCAGCATAATAGCTTTGAGCCTTGCCAGCGACAATCGAAAGCCCCCGATGCCCCGCAACATCCTCTATGCCCAGTCCGGCGGTGTGACCGCTGTCATCAACGCCTCCGCCTGTGGTGTGATCGAGACCGCGCGCCGACATCCGGAGGCCTTCGGCAAGGTCCTGGCCGCGCGCGACGGCATCCTCGGCGTGCTGCACGAGGACCTGTACGACCTTTCGCTCGAGGACGCCGACCAGATCGCCGCGCTGCGCCATACCCCCGGCGGGGCGTTCGGCGCCTGCCGGGTCGACCTGGACGATCCCACGGACCACCCGGAGCAGTACGAACGCCTGCTCGAGGTGCTGCGAGCGCACGACATCGGCGCCTTTTTCTACAACGGCGGCGGCGGCTCCATGCTCACCGCGGCCAAGGTGGCGCGCTTCGCCCGCGCGCGTGGGCTGGATCTGACCGTCATTGGCATTCCCAAGACCATTGACAACGACCTGCCGCAGACCGACACCAGTCCCGGTTTCGGCTCGGCCGCCAAGTACATCGCCACCAGCGTGCGCGAGGTCAGCCTGGACCTTGCGGCAATGGCGGGGACCTCCACCAAGGTCTTTATCCTCGAGGTCATGGGGCGCCACGCAGGCTGGCTGGCGGCCGCCGCCGCCCTCGCGTTCGAGGATGTCGACGATTCCCCGCTCATCCTGCTCTTGGCCGAGGTCGATTTCGATG
>JBMFOY010000080.1:0-8559 GCA_049969375.1 Halothiobacillaceae bacterium
CGGACATGCGCCGCGACGAGACGCGCTGAAAAAATCCATGGATGGATTTTTTCAGCATTTCCCAAGGAGATGACATGTTCAAACGCATCCTTGTCGCGGTGGACGGCAGCGACACCTCGGAACACGCGCTGACCCAGGCGATGGATCTTGCCCGCTCGCATGGCGCGCAGCTGCTGGTACTGCACGTCGTCGAGGAGGTCTTCCTCAACGTCGGCGAGGAGATCGTCGATCCGCGCGCCCTCTGGCAGGCACTGGCCGCCGGCGGGAAAAAGACCCTCGAGCGCTATGCCGAGCAGGTCCGGGGCGCGGGACTGGGTGCCGAATCCCGCCTGATCGAGCTGCGCGACCTGAGCGAGACGGTGGCCGGCAGCATCGTCAACGAGGCCGAGTCTTGGGGAGCCGATCTCATCGTACTGGGCACCCATGGGCGCCGTGGCTGGCGCCGTCTTTTGCTCGGCAGCACCGCTGAGGAAGTGGCCCGCCTAGCCAAGACCCCCGTGCTGCTGATCAGGAAGCCTTGACGGGCGCTCCGAAAGCCTTTGATGAGCAACACACCCACATTATTCCCCGAGCATCGCCATCATTCCCTCCAAGGCGGCTATGACCGCCTGCGCACGCACCGCCTCGCGATCTCCCGCAAACAGAAAGAGCCGCGTCATGGTTTCACCCTGGCGCCGTGACCAGGCCATCCACACCGTCCCGACCGGCTTGGTGGGCGTGGCCCCGCCCGGCCCGGCAATGCCGCTGATGGCTACGCTCACGTCTGCCAGACTGTGCGACAAGGCACCTTCGGCCATGGCCCGGACCGTCGCCTCGCTCACCGCACCATGCTCCTCCAGCGTCTCTTGCCTCACCCCCAGCATGTCCTGCTTGGCAGCATTGCTGTAGGTGACGAAACCACGGTCGAACCAGCCAGAGCTGCCCGCCACATCGGTCACCGCCTTGGCCAGCCAGCCGCCAGTGCAGGACTCCGCCGCCGCCATCATCATGCCCTGCTGCGCCAGCAAAGCGCCAAGACGCCGTGCCAGCTCGCCGATCCGCTCCTCATTGTTCATCGCACACTCCCAGCTCTCGCGGTTAGAATGCCCTGATTATGCACAAGCCGACGCTGGATCTTTCCGCCCACACGCCGATGATGCGCCAGTACCTGACGCTCAAGGCGGATTTTCCCGACACCCTGTTGTTCTACCGCATGGGTGACTTCTACGAGCTGTTCTACGAGGACGCCCGCAAGGTGGCGGCCCTGCTCGATCTGACCCTCACCCACCGCGGCCAGTCGGCGGGCGAGCCGATTCCGATGGCGGGCGTGCCCTACCACGCGGCCGAGGGCTACCTCGCCCGCCTGGTGAAGATGGGCGAGTCGGTGGCGATCTGCGAGCAAATCGGCGACCCGGCCACCAGCAAGGGCCCGGTGGATCGCAAGGTGGTGCGCATTGTCACCCCCGGCACCCTGACCGACGAGGCCCTGCTGGAGGACAAGCGCGACAACCTGCTCGCCGCCATGACGCCCGGCAAAAAGGGCTGGGGCCTGGCCTGGGCCGAGCTCGCCAGCGGCCGCTTCCGCGCCATGGAGCTGCCCGATGACGAGGCCCTGGTCAGCGAACTGGCCCGCCTCGCCCCCGCTGAACTGCTCCACCCGGAGGATGCCGTCCTGCCACCTTCGATCGCCGAGCAGCCCGGCCGCCGGCCGCGCCCGGCCTGGCACTTTGGCCATGAGAGCGGCGCGCGCGCCCTATGCAACCAATTCGGCGTGCACGACCTTGGGGGCTTCGGCCTTGTCGGCCATGACCTCGCCATCGGCGCGGCCGGGGCGCTGCTGGCCTACCTCAACGACACCCAGCGCGCCGCCCTGCCCCACCTCGTCGGCATCGGACTGGAGCGGCGCGAGGATGGCCTGCTGCTCGATCCCGTCGCGCGCCGCAACCTTGAACTGGACAGTTCGATATCCGGCGAGCGCCGCCACAGCCTGCTCGGCGTGCTCGATCGCACGGTCACGGCCCTCGGCGCGCGCGAGCTACGCCGCTGGCTGCACCGCCCGCTGCGCGACCGCACGACCTTGCTCGCCCGCCAGGAGGCCATCAATGCACTGATCGAGACCCGTGCCTTCGAGTCCTTGCAGGACCTGCTGCGCGAGACCGCCGATGTGGAGCGCATCCTCGCCCGCATCGCCCTGCGCAGCGCCCGCCCGCGCGATCTCTCGGCCCTGCGCCATACCCTCGGCCAGCTGCCGGGACTGGTCGCGAGCATCAAAGCCCTCGACCGACTCGCCCTCCATCCCTTGCTGGATCTGCTGCAGCCGCTACCCGAGGCCCATCACCTGCTCACCGCCGCCATAGCCGAACCGCCCGCGGCCCTGCTGCGCGACGGCGGAGTGATTGCGGAAGGCTTTGATGCCGAACTGGACGAGCTGCGCGCCCTGTCGGTCAACGCCGATGCATTCCTACTCGAACTGGAGCAGCGCGAGCGCGAGCGCACCGGCATCCCCACCCTCAAGGTGGCCTACAACCGGGTGCACGGCTTCTACATCGAGCTCACCCGCGCGCAAGCAGAGAAGGCCCCGGCCGACTACATTCGCCGCCAGACCCTAAAGGGCGCGGAGCGCTACATCACCCCGGAGCTCAAGGCCTACGAGGACAAGGTGCTGTCCGCCCGTGAACGGGCCCTGGCGCGCGAGAAGCTGCTGTTCGATGGTCTGCTGGACGCGCTGATCGGGCACCGCGAGGTTTTGCAACGCGTGGCCGAGGGCATCGCCGGACTGGACGTGCTCTGCACCCTGGCCGGGCGCGCCGTGGCGCTCGACTGGTGCTGCCCGGTGCTCTCCGACGATGCGGGCATCGACATCCAGGGCGGCCGCCATCCGGTGGTGGAGGCGACCCTGGACAGCCCCTTCATCGCCAACGACGTGACCCTCACCCCGGAGCAGAGCCTGCTGCTCATCACTGGCCCCAACATGGGCGGCAAATCCACCTACATGCGCCAGACCGCGCTGATCGTGCTGCTTGCCCATATCGGCAGCTTTGTTCCCGCAAGCGCCGCACGCATCGGCCCCATCGACCGCATCTTCACCCGCATTGGGGCCTCGGACGACCTGGCCACCGGGCGCTCGACCTTTATGGTAGAGATGACCGAGACCGCCAACATTCTCCACCACGCCACGAACCAGAGCCTGGTGCTGATGGACGAGATCGGCCGCGGCACCAGCACCTTCGACGGCCTGGCGCTCGCCTGGGCGGTGGCAGAAAAACTTGCCGCGATAGGTGCCTATACCCTGTTCGCCACCCATTACTTCGAACTGACCCGCCTGCCTGAACATCTTCCCAATGCACGCAACGCCCACCTCGCCGCGGTGGAGCACGGCGATCGCATTGTCTTCCTGCACAGCGTCCAGGACGGCCCGGCCAGCCAGAGCTACGGCCTACAGGTCGCTGCCCTGGCGGGGGTGCCACGCAAGGTGATCGACAAGGCGCGCCGCCGCCTGCGCGAGCTTGAGAACCCGAGCCGGGCAGAACCCCTGCCCCAGCTCGACTTGTTCTCCACGCCCGCCATTGCCGAACCCTCACCTGCCCTGGAGGCTTTGCGCGCGCTGGATCCGGACAACCTTACCCCGCGCCAGGCGCTCGAGGCCCTCTACCAGCTCAAGGACATGCTGTAATCGCTGCTTGAAGCGAGCGACCCCTCGTCGTACCCCTCCATCGGCCCGAGGGCGGGCCTCCTACAGCCCATCCCACCCTTTTCCACAACCCCATCCACGGAAAATGTGGACAACCCTCTCATCCCCGACCCCTAGCCGTAGGAGCGACGCCCTCATCGCGACTCTTCCATCGGCCCGAGGGCGGCCTCCTACAGCCCATCCCGCCCTTTTCCACAACCCCATCCACGGAAAATGTGGACAACCCTCTCATCCCCGACCCCTAGCCGTAGGAGCGACGCCCTCATCGCGACTCTTCCATCGGCCCGAGGGCGGGCCTCCTACAGGCCATCCCACCCTTTTCCACAACGCCATCCACGAAAAATGTGGAAAACCTCCATACTCCCTCACATCGAGGGTATGGCCGAGGGCCCGGCTGGGCTAAGATCGAAAACTCCACCGCCAGAGAAACCCACCATGGCCTTCGTCGTCACCGACAACTGCATCCAGTGCAAGTACACCGACTGCGTTGAGGTCTGCCCGGTTGACTGCTTCCACGAGGGGCCGAACTTCCTCGTCATTGATCCGGATGAATGCATCGACTGCGCCCTGTGCGAACCGGAATGCCCGGCCAAGGCCATCTACTCGGAGGACGACATCCCCTCCGACCAGGTGAAGTTCATCAACCTTAACGCCGAGCTGGCACAGCGCTGGCCGGTCATCACCCGGCGCAAGGCCCCCCTGCCGGACGCCGCCGAATGGGACGGGGTTCCCGACAAGCTCAAGCACCTTGTGCGCTGATCTGGCTTAACAGGCCGTTGAAAGGTTTTTTCAAGGGCCTGTTAAGCCATGTCGTCTGGTGTTCCGAGTAGCTGCCTTGCACATCATCGACATCGAGTCGCTTAGGGAAACGCTGAATAACTCAGCGTTTCCCTAACTCAGAAGCGTGGCGAGACGGGAATCAACTTGGAATCGAAGATTTTCGGCACTCATGGATGGCTCCTACTGCGGTATCCGATGCAGATGGTTGTCCACCTCGTTCACCGATTTCGCGATCAAGTGTCCACTCATGCCAGCACCCGGAAAAGTTTCTTCAAGTAGGTGCTAGCACCATCCTCCATGAACAACACGTTGCGGCTTTCCAGATCGGCCTTCTTTGTCGGGTCGCCCACGTTAAGCAGGTCGGCGAACTTCGTCGGCGAGAGAACGAAGGCATTCAACACTAGCGGCGCTTCGCCCGCCTTGGCCTGCGCCGCCAGCTTTGTTTCCAGTGTCTTCACTTCCTTGTATAGGCTCAGCTTGGGGTGCGACAGGTCGAGATTGCGCAGACCCTTCGGATCGACAAACGTCAACCACTGCTTGCCGCTGGCATCGTCCACCAGCCACAGCAGGAAGTCCGGATAGAAGTTGCCCGCCAAGGCGAAGCCCAGACCCTTCTTTTCCCGATCCGCATTGCGCAGCAGGTACAGACTGCGCGGGCCAATCGCTTCCTTGCCTTCGCTGGAGTGGTAAAACGCCTCCAGATCGCGGACAAACGTCCATTCGCTGGGCGCGTCAAAGGCCAGCGGGCGCAGTTTTAGCGGCACTGCGTCCTTGTCCTCCAATGCCAGCAGCGGGTAGTACAAATGCCGGTCGAAGCTGATGGCCACCATGTGCGGCGCGTTCCATTTGCTGGCCTCGCCGATCTTGCCGTCCGCCACCAGCTTCTTCAGCACTTCCAGCTTTGCCTGATACTCCAAACCGTCGTCGCTGTTCTCGATCTCAAACTGGTAAAGCTTGAGCATCGACCCGTGGTCTTCATCGATGGTGGTGATATCGTAGAACTGGCCCTCGTAACCCGTCTTCAGGGCCTTGTAGAAACGGTCGGTGTAGTCCGTCAGCAGTCGAAGCAGAATGTCTTCCTGCTTGCGGATATCGGCGAAGGTTGTCACGTTCAGCTCCGCCGCCGGAATGAACAGCGTGTACCAATCCTGCGCCCCCGCGCAGAAGTCGATCAGCTTCTGTCGATCCAACCGCAGGTTGCTCCAGCCGCGCTGCAATTTGTAGTCCTGCAAGGCCAGATAGATGCGGTCCCAATCAAAAACCGAGAACAGCGCCTGATTCAGCTTGCCCTTGTTGCGGGCCTCCGTCGCTGGGGGCGCGCCCTTGTCCTTGCTTGATAGCGCCTCAACACGCGGGTACAGGTCAAGCACCACATGGGGCGGCTTGATCTTGCCCTGGAACTGCGCAGGAATCTCGCACAGCCAAGGGAAGTGTGTCCGCTTGAACCCAAATTTCTGGTTGTCCTTGTATCCATCCTTCAGCACCAAGGTCTTGAGCTTGACCTTCGGCAGGTTGGCCCTTGTTGGGAAGTCCAATTCCAGCACTTCATCGCTGGGCGTGATGCCTTCCTCGCGCAGGTAGTCTTTGAATGCGGCCATGTAGCTGGCGCGCACGCCGAAGATGTTCAGCGTCTCCAGCTTGTCCAGGTGCACGCCCTTGGGCCTATCTTGGGGCAAGGTACGCTTGAGCGAAAATCCCCTGCCCTTGAGGCGCACTCCGCGCCCAAATAACTGGATGATCTGCGAACCTTCACCCTGCCCCATGTTCAGCAGGCCCATCGTGGACACGCGCCAGCTGCTCCAGCCTTCCGTGAACTTGCGCGAACCGATCAGCACGTTGATGCTGCTGCCCTTGGTGTTCAGCGTGCCGAACAGCGCGCCGCCGAAGTCGTCGCGTTCGCTATCGAAGGCCTCCGCGCCCTCCGCCATCCCGAAGAAGCCTGCATCGTCGCCGATGCTGATCAGGCCGAAGGGTTCCGCATCGCCCACGCGCAGCGCCAGCTCACCTTTGCCACTCTTGATGTTGACCAGTTTCAAGCGCTGACGGGCCGAGGCATTGAACACACGCCGCAGAATGTCGGCATACAGCTCATCCACGCGGCCAATAAAGCCCATCAGCGGCGTGAAGCGCCCGCTGAAGATGTTGTTGCCCTTGGCGTCCAGAATCTGCGCATTGTCTGCAATCAGGTCAGCCAGCCAAGTTTTGATTTGTGCATCGCAGTTCAAGAAGTAAGCAAGGAAGTTCACCACTTCCAGAATGTCCGATTTCTCGCCCGACACCGTGTTGCCCACGAATACCCAAAGCGGCTTTTCGATGTTGAAGTTGGCAAGCTTGTCGCGGTGCGTGCTCCACAGCCAGAGCTGCTGGTAGTAGGCCAGCAGGCAGGCGGTGAAATACTTGCGTGCGTTATCCGCCTGTTCATAGGCCTCGCCGCTCATGTTGAGGATCAGCGACTCCTTGCCGTAGCCGTCCTCGTAGAAGAACTTGTATGAGTAGTCGAACAGAATGCACTTGGCGTAAATCTCGCGCGTCGCTGTGATGCGCGCGCGGCGCTTATCCTCGGCGGTGAGCGCGAGTTGCGCCTTCTGCCCTTCGTCCAGGCTGCGCAGACTGGTGGTGCCCCACAGCATCTTGGCGCGCTTCTTCTGGATGTCTTCCTCCGCCGCCGCCACGGTCATGCCCTTGGACACCGCCTGCCCGAAGGTGGCCGAGTACTCGAAGGCAAAACCACCGCGCGCCAGCGCATCGCGCCGCGCCATCCACGCGCCTGCTGCCGTGCCCGTGCCACGGTGGCCTTCGTCCACCAGCACCAAGTTATTGCCCTCGAAGGCATCCACGGCGACGGTCTTGTCGCCCATTTCATCGCCCAGCTTGTTGATGTCGATGATTTCGATGGTGCCGCGCGCGGGTGACTGGGCCTTGTTGAAGAACTGCGAAAGCCCAAAGCCAGACAGGCGCAGCTCCTCCAGATGCTGACGGCTCAGCCCTTCATTGGGTGTGAGCAGGATGATCTTGTCGGGAAAGTGGTCGCTGCGCCCCGCCTGGAAATAGTGCAGGTACTGGCGGATGTTGACGTGCAGCAGCAGGGTTTTTCCGCTGCCGGTGGCGCTCCAGAAGGCGATCTTGTTCAGGTCGTCCGCCTCAAAATCGCGGAAGGCTTCAGCGCCCGGCTCGTCGCGGTAGCGTGTCATTTCCTCGTTCAGGCCATCGAGCAAGGCCTGGCGGCGGTTGAAGTACCAGTCCAGATACAGCTCGGTGAACAGCAGCGAGAGGTACTGGAAGTACTTCATTTGCAGTTCATGGCCTTCCAGCTTGTTGCGCTGGGCGGTGATGGCCTGCCAATGGGCGACGATGTTCAAGTCGTAGCGCTGTAGATCGGACTCGGGCACCTTGTTGGGGTCGAACAAGCCTTGGGTCAGCTCGTGGAAGAACCGTGTCTGGCCGTCCTCGGCGATGCCCTCGAAGCGATCATCGCCCAAGCGCATCTTGAGCGCTGCCAGCGTGCCGCCCTGAAAGAAACCCAGCACCCAGCGGTTGAGCACCAATTCCTGATGGAAGCTGCGCTTCTTGCCGCCCGCGCCTGAACCGGTGGGATGTGTCTTACGTAGCCGTGCCATCAGACGTCCTCCACGGAGAACATGCGCTCCAGAAACTCCGGCTCGATCTGGCGCAGCTTGAGCACGCGGGTGGCACCGCCTTCCTCGGCCGTCTGCGTCAACACAGTGGGAATGTTGTGGTCGCCGTTGATGTAGACCACGTCAAATTCGTTGTCCGCCGGGTTGATAGCCAGCTTATCGCATAGCTGGGCTATACCTTCGTAGTCCAGAACATCGCAATCACGCCACAGCACAAGGCAGCTCTCACCGCTGGGTAGCGTGCCGGTGACGGTGACAAAGCCGCGCTCGATCTGCATGTCAATGTGCTTGACGCGCAAGCCAATCAGGTAATTGAAGGTTTCGACCAGATCAACCTTGCGCGGCTCGAACGCGCCCGCCGAATCCACGGCGATGTTAAGCGTGTAGTCGAAGGGTTTCTTGAAGTCCTCCACTGACAGCAACGAACCACGGCTTTCCACGTCCAGCAGGTAGTGGAGCAGGTAGTCGTCGCGG
>JBMFOY010000081.1:0-8529 GCA_049969375.1 Halothiobacillaceae bacterium
CGCGTTGGGGCATCCTGCCCCAAACGGGAAACGCTGAATGATTCAGCGTTTCCCTAGGATTTCGCTTCGCTCCATTCGGGCTACGCCCTGCCCGGGTATACTTGCCGCCATCTTCAAGCCTTCCGGGAGCCCTGTCATGAGCCTTGCCGACGATCTGACCAACGACACCACCAAGGAGATGTGGGGCGGCCGTTTCACCGAGCCGGTGGACGCGTTCGTCAAGGCCTTCACCGCCTCCGTGACCTTCGATGCACGCATGTACCGGCAGGACATCGCTGGGTCCAAGGCCCATGCGCGCATGCTGGCCAAGGTGGGCGTGCTCACGGCCGAGGAGTGCGAGCGCATCATCAAAGGGCTGGACGACATCCTGTTCGACATCGAGCGCGACGACTTCGCCTGGTCGGTGGACCTCGAGGACGTGCACATGAACATCGAGGCGCGCCTGACCGAGTGCATCGGCGAAGCGGGCAAGAAGCTGCACACCGGTCGTTCGCGCAACGACCAGGTGGCGACCGACATGCGCCTCTACCTGCGCGACGAGATCGACCGTCTGACCGGCCAGATCCGTGCCGTGCAGAAGGCCCTGGTGGACCTGGCCGAGCGCGAGGCGGACACCATCCTGCCGGGCTTCACCCACCTGCAGGTGGCGCAACCGATCAGCTTCGGCCATCACATGCTGGCCTGGTTCGAGATGCTCGACCGCGACCATGACCGCCTGCTCGACTGCCGCAAGCGGGTGAACGTCATGCCGCTCGGCTCCGCCGCCCTCGCCGGCACCAGCTACCCGCTGGATCGGGCCTACACCGCTGAGCTGCTGGGCTTCGAGCGCCCCTCGCGCAACTCGCTGGATGCGGTCTCCGACCGCGACTTCATCATTGAATTCCTGTCCGCCGCGAGCCTCATCATGGTGCACCTCTCGCGCATGGCGGAGGAGCTGATCCTCTGGTCGTCCGCCCAGTTCGGCTTCGTCGATCTGCCGGACCGCTTCTGCACCGGCAGTTCAATCATGCCGCAGAAGAAGAACCCGGACGTGCCCGAGCTTGTGCGCGGCAAGAGCGGCCGCGTGGTCGGCGCGCTGGTCAGCCTGCTGATGCTGATGAAGAGCCAGCCGCTGGCGTACAACAAGGACAACCAGGAGGACAAGGAGCCGCTGTTCGATGCGGTGGACACCCTGCGGGGTTCCCTGCGCGCTTTCGCCGACATGCTGCCGCACCTGATCGTCGACCGCGAGGCGATGCGTCAGGCGGCCCTGCGCGGCTTTTCCACCGCCACCGACCTTGCCGACTACCTGGTGCGCAAGGGGCTGCCCTTCCGCGATGCTCACGAGGTGGTGGGCAAGGCCGTGCGCTTCGGTGTGGAGAGCGGGCGCGACCTGTCCGAGATGTCGCTCGAGGAGCTTCAGCGTTTCGATGCGCGCATTGAGGCGGATGTGTTTGACGTGCTGACCCTAGAGGGTTCCGTCGCTGCGCGCGACATCGAGGGCGGCACCGCGCCGAACCAGGTGCGCCGCCAGGTGGCGGCCGCACGGGAGCGTCTGGGGTTCTGATCGTCTGGGGCGAACCCCACCACCCCTGCCGCGCGGTGCGGGGGAATCGCCCCGGGGGCGGGGCTCCTGCGCTGGGATAAAAGCATGGCGAGGAGGTCACCCGTCCTTCGTCGCTGGCTGCTGCGCGGCCTGCTGATCCTGTCTTTGCTGTTCCTGCTGGTGCAGGGCTGGTATCTCGCCCACATCGTGGCCTGGCGTTGGGTCGATCCCGGCTCGACGGCCTTCATGGATGCCCGCCTTGCGCAACTGCGCGAGACCACGCCCGAGGCCCGCCTGCGCCAGCAGTGGGTGAACTATGCGGCCATCTCGCCCCACCTCAAGCGCGCTATCCTCGCCGCCGAGGATGCGAAGTTCCTCGAACACGAGGGGTTCGACTGGGAAGGTGTGCAGAACGCGCTGGAGAAGAACCTGCGCCAGGGGCGGGTGGTGGCAGGGGGCTCCACCATCAGCCAGCAGCTCGCCAAGAACCTGTTCCTGTCGGGGAAGCGTTCCTTTATCCGCAAGGGGCAGGAGGCCCTCATCACCCTCATGCTCGAGGGCGTGCTGCCCAAGCGCCGGATCCTGGAGCTGTATTTGAACCTGATCGAGTGGGGCGACGGCGTGTTCGGCGCGGAGGCGGCGGCGCGGCACTACTTCGGGATTTCGGCCGCGCGACTCTCGCCTTCCCAGGCGGCCTGGATGGCCGCCATCGTGCCCAATCCGCGCTACTATGACGGTGGGCCGGCGACGGCCGTCCTGAAGCGGCGGATCGAGCGGATCGAGCGGGACATGGAGGCGGTGAGGGTGCCGTAGGCAGCGCTTGTGCCCTACGCTCGCTCCAGCAGTCTGATCCAGCGTTGCCGGAGATGGAGCGGCAATCTCATCGCCTCGAACAATGGCTCCACCTGCCCCGGCGTGGGCCGCTGCCAGTGGGTGCGCACCTCGCTTCCCAGTGGCACGTCACACACGATACCGGTCAGCCGGCGCGCCAGGCGTACGGTCTCCTCGTGCTCCAGCATCAGCCGTTGTGCCCGCGGCGCGCCGCGGAATTTCTGTGCGCCGATGGCATGCAGGTTGGTGAGCACCCCGTCCAGGCTGCCCCACTTGCGCAGCATGCGCGCGGCGGTGGTGCGGCCGATGCCGGGTACGCCGGGGATGTTGTCGGCCGTATCCCCGGTGATGGCGAGCAGGTCGGCGATGAGCTTGGGTGGTACGCCCCAGACGCGCTCCACGCCGCACACGTCCAGCACCTCGGTGCGGCCGTGGTTCCACCAGCGGTCCTGCCCCTCGAGTAGCTGGGCGAGGTCCTTGTCGGCGGTCAGCAGGGTGATGGCCAGGCCCTCGGCGCGCAGGCGCGTGGCCAGCGTGCCGATCACGTCGTCGGCCTCGAAGCGGTCGGAGACGTGCACCGGCAGGCCGACGCCTTCAGCAAAGGCGCGGCACAGTTCGAACTGCGGGCGCAGGTCGGCGGGCGGGGGTGGACGGTGGGCCTTGTAGTCGGGGTAGATCTCGCGCCGGTAGGGGCGGACCGAAGGAACGTCGAAGGCGAGCACGACGCGATCGGTTTCCACGTCCTCGAGGATGCGCAGCAGGAATTCGGCGTAGCCGTGCACGGCGTTGAGGGCGCGGCCCTCGGCGTCACGCAAGAAGACCGGCGACGCGTGCCAGGCGCGGAAGACGTAGATATTGCTGTCGATCAGGTAGGCCCGGCCGCCCGGCCGGGTCGTGGGTGGGACGGCGTCAGGCACGGGGATAAGGCGTGTAGGGCTGGCGGGCCACGCCCTCGCGTGCGGCGGCCTCGGCCACGGCGCGTGGCAGCCGCTCGATCAGGCGCGGGTCGAAGGGCTTGGGCAGGATGTAGTCCGGACCGAAGCTCAGTGACTCGATGTCGTAGGCGGCCAGTACCTCGGCCGGCACCGGCTCGCGCGCCAGTTCCGCCAGGGCCTGCACGCAGGCGATCTTCATACCTTCGGTGATGCGGCTGGCGCGGCAGTCCAGCGCGCCTCGGAAGATGTAGGGGAAGGCCAGCACGTTGTTGACCTGGTTGGGGTAGTCGCTGCGGCCGGTGGCCATGATCAGGTCGTCGCGCACGCTGTGGGCCAGTTCCGGGTTGATCTCCGGGTCCGGGTTGGCGAGGGCGAATACCACCGGGTTGGCGGCCATGCTGGCGAGCATCTCGGGGGTGAGCAGGTTGGGCGCGGACAGGCCAATGAATACGTCCGCCCCGCGGCAGGCATCGACCAGGGTGCGGTCGTCGGTCTCGACGGCGAACTGGGCGTGGTGTGGTGGCAGGTCCGTAAGCCCCGTGTGCAGCACGCCCACGCGGTCCACGGCACGGATGTTCTCGCGCTTCGCCCCCATGGCGATGAGCAGCTTGAGGGCGTTGGTGCCCGCCGCACCCACGCCGACCAGCACGATGCGGGCGTGGGCGAGGTGCTTGCCCTGGATGTCGAGGGCATTGAGCAGGGCGGCGGCGATGATGATGGCGGTGCCGTGCTGGTCGTCGTGGAACACCGGGATGTCGAGTGCCTCGATCAGCGCCTCCTCGATGGCGAAGCAGTGCGGCGCGGCGATGTCCTCGAGGTTGATGCCGCCGAAGGTGGGGGCGATGGCCTTGACCACGTCGACGAAGTGCTCAGGGGACTGCTTCTCGACCTCAATGTCGAACACGTCGATGTTGGCGAAGCGCTTGAACAGCACGCCCTTGCCTTCCATCACCGGCTTGGAAGCCAGCGGGCCGAGGTTGCCCAGGCCGAGGATGGCGGTGCCGTCCGAGATGACCGCCACGAGGTTGCCCTTGCCGGTGTAGGCGTAGGCAGCGTCGGCGTTCTGCGCGATGGCCCGCACCGGCTCGGCCACGCCGGGCGAGTAGGCCAGGGCGAGGTCGTGGGCGGTCGCGGTCGGCTTGGTGATGGCGGTGGCGATCTTGCCGGGTTGCGGGGTGCGGTGATAGTCGAGGGCGGCTTGTTTGAGATCAGACATGGGGTTTCAGTCGAGAATGCGTAGCATGGACGGATGGGTGAGGCGGATGCGCGGCTCCTTGTCGCCGGGGCGGGTCAGCCAGCCGCGCACCTCGACACGCTTGCCTTGCAGGCGCTGGATGTCGAACCCTTCGAACCAGGGCAGCAGGTCATGGTCGACGCGCAGGGCGACCCCACCCTCGAGATTGATCCATTGGGCGTGGCGACTGCCGCCGACGCGCTCGACCCGTCCCTGCAGCAGCATGTAGCCCTGCGCATTGGCGGGAAGCTGGCGTGAATCGACCGGCGTGCGGTAGGGCGGCAGGGCCCACAGGCCGCGCCCGGCCGCGCGCGCCGCATCCTCCACCCGGGCCAGGCAGGCCTGGTCCCAGAGGTTGGGCGGGATCGCGATGCGTGTGGCGAGCCCTTCGGCTAAGAGGCGCGCCTCAATGCTCTCCCCGTCGGGCAGGTAGACATGGGCAAGGATGCGGCCGTGGCGATCGCGGGGTTCCTCGTCAAGGCGCAGACCGATGCGGCCGTCGGCCTCCCGCACCAGCCTCTGCAGCAGCGCGTGTGCCTCCTCGGCCAGCGGTTCGGCGGGCCGGCCGTCATGCGCGCGCTCCGGTGTGTTGATGCCGATGATGCGCACCCGGCGGCCATCGGATAGGCGCAGGGTGTCGCCGTCCGGCATGCTGGCCACGCGCACCTGCTCATCGATGCGGTCGGCCGGGCAGAGCGGGGCGGCGAGGAGGGGATGGGCGCAAAGCAAAAGGGCGCCCGCGAGGGACGCCCTTAGGGAAACGCCGAATAATTCAGCGTTTCCGGTTTGGGGCAGAATGCCCCAACGCGAACAACGCGTTCCGTCGTTGATTCGCGGAGGCCGTCGCGGACATGCGCCGCGACGAAACGATTTGAAAAAATCCATGGATGGATTTTTTTAGAGTTTCCTTAAGAGGCCGGTCAGTCCGGTCATTACATGCCGTAGCGCTTGCGGAACTTGTCCACCTGCTTGGCGGTGGCGATGTTCTGCTGCTGGCCGGTGAAGAACGGGTGGGACTTGTAGGAGACCTCCACTTTCACCAGCGGGTACTCATTGCCGTCTTCCCACTTCACCGTTTCCTTGGTGGCGATGGTGGAACGGGTGAGGAAGCTAAAGCCGCTGGCGAGGTCTTGGAAGACCACCGGGCGATAATTCGGATGGATATCGGGTTTCATGGTGTCTAACCTTGCAGTTCGCCGAACCGGCACGGTGCCAGGACGGGTGGGAAAACGATCATTATTCATGCACCCGCCGGGCTTGGCAAGTGGGGGGCGCCCTCAGGCCGCGGTGCAGGCCGGGGACTCGAAGGCCAGGGTGAGCCGCCGTGCCGCCTCGGCCTCGCCCAGGGTCTCCACCAGATAGCGGACCTGCTGGCGGGCGTCGCTGCGGAGCACCTTCAGGGTCTCCTCCAGATGCAGTTCCGAGATCTCGTGGGCAATGGTCTCGGGGAGATCATGGATCAGGCGCGCGCAGGCATGGTGGGCGGCGTCCCATACCAGTTCGGCAAGGCGCTGGGCGTCGTGTTCGGCGTGCTCGATGAAGCGGGCGAGGGTTGGGTTCATGGTCGTATCCACTCCACGGTGAATGGGTGTCTGGGCGACCTCCTGTCACGGGAAGCGCGATGCGCTTGTTACAAAAATATTACCTGATTGCAAAAAAATGCCACTGCTTTGCGATCATTTCTCTCTATCAGGCAGAAAATGCTGCATCAGGTCGTTGAGATAGCGCCAGCCATGGGCGCTCGGCGCGATGCGCCGCACGTCCCAGTCGATCAGTCCTGCTGCCTCGGCCTGCTGGAGCGCATCCTGGACCAGACCGAGCGGGATGCCGGCCCGCTCCTGGAACAGGTGCGGGGCGAAACCCTCCTTCAGGCGCAGGGCGTTGAGCATGAATTCGAAGGCGGCTTCACGCGGCTTGACGGCCTCCTCCTCGAAGGCGGCCGGGGTGCCGGCCAGGGTCTGGTAGTCGCGTGGGTTCTTCACTCGGGCGCGGCGTAGGATGCGCTGTTCGGCCGGCAGGGTCAGCTTGCCGTGCGCGCCCGCGCCGATGCCGACGTAGTCGCCGAATTCCCAGTAGTTGAGATTGTGTGTGCAGCGGAAGCCCTCCCTGGCATAGGCCGAAACCTCGTACTGGAGAAAGCCCGCCTGCGCGAGCAGGGCCTGGCCGGCCGCTTCGATGTCCGCCAGCAGCTCGTCGTCCGGCAGGCGCGGCGGGTGGGCGTGGAACAGGGTGTTGGGTTCAAGGGTGAGCTGGTAGTAGGAGATGTGGCTGGGGGCGAGGGCGATGGCCTGTTCGACATCCGCCCGGCCGCTCTCGACCGTTTGCCCGGGCAGGCCGTGCATCAGATCGAGGTTGAAGTCGGAAAAGCCTGCGGCATGCGCGGCCTCAGCGGCGGTGATGGCCTCGCGCCCGCCGTGGATGCGGCCCAGGGAGGCAAGCTGGGCATCCTGGAAACTCTGCACGCCGATCGATAGGCGGTTGATGCCGAGCGCGCGGAACTCGCGGAATTTGCCGGCCTCGACCGTGCCGGGGTTGGCCTCCAGGGTGATTTCGATGTCGGGCAGCAGCTTGAGGCGCGCGCGCAGGCCGGAGAACAGCGCATCAAGGGCCTCGGGCGAGAACAGGCTGGGCGTGCCCCCGCCGATGAAGATGCTGACGATGGGGCGGCCCCATATCAGCGGCAGCTCCTGCTCGAGGTCGCGCAGCAGGGCCTCCACGTACTCGGTCTCGGGCAGCGCGCCGGGTGCCTGATGCGAGTTGAAGTCGCAGTAGGGGCACTTGCGCACGCACCAGGGGAGGTGGATGTAGAGCGCGAGGGGGGGCAGGCTGGTGAAGTTGTACATCGCTGGGGTCGAGCTTGTTTTCGCGCGCAGCGTGGATGATGCGCGCTGCACGGCAGTCTTGGATGGGAGAAGTCGCGTTTTGTTCGTGAGGGAAACGCTGACTCATTCAGCGTTTCCCGTTTGGGACAGGACGCCCCAACGCGAACCAACGAGCTCAGTCGTTGATTCGCGGAGTCCGTCGCGGACATGTGCCGCGACCAGACGCGCTGAAAAAATCCATGGATGGATTTTTTCAGCATTTCCCGAGCGGGATCAGCGACGTCTGCCGAGCTGCTCCAGCAGGGCACGCATAGCCTGGCCGCGGTGGCTGAGGGCGTTTTTGGTGGCGGCGTCCAGTTCGGCCGAGCTGCATTCATGCGTCGGCACCCAGAACAGCGGGTCGTAGCCGAAGCCGTGCTCGCCGCGCGGGGCCTCGAGGATCCTGCCCTCCCAGGTCCCCTGGGCGACCAGTGGGGTAGGGTCCTCGGCGTGGCGGAGGTAAGCAATCACGCACTGGAAGCGCGCGGTGCGTGCCTCCCGGGGGATGCCTTGCAAGGCGTCGAGCAGTTTGTCGTTGTTCGCTGCATCGCCCTTGCCTGGGCCTGCGTAGCGTGCCGAGTAGATGCCGGGGGCGCCGTTCAGGACGTCAACCTCGAGGCCTGAATCGTCAGCGATGGCCGCAAGGCCGGTATGCCGTGCGGCGTTGCGCGCCTTGAGGATGGCGTTCTCGATGAAAGAGAGGCCGGTCTCCTCGGCCTTTGGCACAGCGAAGTCCGATTGCGGGCGAACATGCAGGCCGAGTCCCTCGAGCAGGCTGGCGAATTCGCGAACCTTGCCGGCGTTGCCTGTGGCCAATACGATCGTCTGGGTCATGTTGAAAATCATGCTTTAAACGGCGGATAAATCATAGATTGGTTAGACTGAGCGCACAGCGGCCCCGCTGTCGCGGTGGTCGCCCTTCAGGGCAATCGCATGAAAAGGCGTGGAGCGATCGCGTAAGGTGGGAATCTAGCGTGCGAAGGGGGCATCTTTGCTCTCGCTGGCTGTAGGATGCCCCCTCGGGCCGATAGCCCGTTTGGGGCTGCCTTATCGCGGCGGAGGCGCCGCTCCTACACGGAGGGCGGGGCCATCCAACAGGCTCATGTGATGGCCCTGGTGCGCATACAGGCGCATACAGGCCCT
>JBMFOY010000082.1:0-8268 GCA_049969375.1 Halothiobacillaceae bacterium
CGCTCATCACCCCCTCCCCAACCCTCCCCCCTCTGGGGGGAGGGTGAAAAGACTGCGCAGAGTAGAGGCTGGAGTGCAGCCAGTGGGGTGGAATGGGCGCCAAAGCGTGCCGCATGCAGGCCCTCGACCAGTGCCCGCCAGGCCTGGGCGTCGATGGCGGCGGGCGGGCGCTCGGGATGGAGGTGGGGAAGACCCAAGTGGCGGCGAATCAGGTCCTCGACCGCCTCCAGCCTGCCCGCGCGCAGAGCGCGCCGGGCCAGGATCAGGCGCAGGGCGGCCCGCAGGCGGCGGCGCGCAAGCAGGAGGGCGAGCGCAAGAAGCACGAGCAGGCCCACGAGCAGGGTCAGCAGCAGGGGGTGGGGTAGTCCGCCCTGCTCCATGAGGCCCGTCAGTCCGCCGCTCACCGGGGCGGGGGGGATGATGTCGTGCAGTCCTTCCATCAGGCCGTCCCCGTCAGACGGGGGGCGATCACGGACAGGGCCTCGTCCGCGCCCACGGGGAGCAGACGCGCGCGCAGGCGACCGGCCAGGCCATCCAGGTGCTCACGGCGGGCAGCGCGCGCCTGCGAGTAGGCCGCGCGCAGCGCGTGGGAGGCGGTATCCAGCTCCATGGTGCCCGCAGCCGTTTGCAGGTGCACCCGGCCAAGTTTGGGCAGCTCACGCTCGCTGGCATCCTCGATCGGGCAGAGGGTCAGCTCCGCGCGTGCGGCCAGGCGCTCCAGCAGGGCCTCATCCTCGCGGGTGAGCCCGAGGAAGTCGGAGATCAGCCACAGCCGCGCCCCGTGCGGCAGGGTGAGTTCCAGCTCGGCAAGCAGCGCGCTCCAGCGGCTTGGGGCGGTGTCCTTCTGCGGTGGGCAGGCGGCGCGCAGGGCTTCGAGGGCCGCGTGCAGCGGTGCGCGCCCGCTGCGCGGGGGCTGGGTGGCGTGGGTGTCGCCATCCAGTAGGGTCAAGGCCAGCGCATCCAGAGCCCGCCCCGCGCTACCAAAGACCAGGGCCGCGAGCCGCGCTGCCTGGGCGGCCTTGAGCCGCACGCGGGTGCCGAAGCGCATGCTCGGTCCGCGGTCGAGCACCACCCAGGTCACGACCTGACGGGGCTCGGCATAGACGCGTACGAAGGGCTTCTGCAGGCGTGCACTGACCCGCCAGTCGATCCGCCGCACATCATCGCCCGGCTGGTAGGGGCGCAGGTCGGTAAAGTCGAGGCCGGGGCCCTGGTAGGGCGAGGCCTGCTCGCCGCGTTGCAGCCGGGTGCTCAGGCGCACCGGTTCGGGCAGGCTGGCGATGAGGGCGCCGATCTCGGCCAGGGTCGCCTCGCTCAGCAGGGGGGCGTGGATGTCGCCCCCAGCCTTGGGCCACGTCAGCTGGCGTTCAGGGCGTAGGAAGCGCATCGCAGAGCTTGGCGATCAGTGCGTCGCGATTGAGGCGGGCAAGCTGGCCGGCCGGACTGAGCAGCAGGCGGTGGCGCAGGGCGTCCGGGGCGATGTCGAGCAGGTCCTCGGGGGTGACGAAATCGCGCCCGCGCAGAAAGGCGAGCGCCTGCGCGGCCTGGGCGAGGGCGAGCGAGGCGCGCGGCGAGGCGCCGCAGTCGATCATACCGACCGCCTCGGGCACATGCTCGGCGAGCCGGCGGGTGGCGGACACCAGGCGCACCATCCAGGCCTCGAGCTCGGGGGCGATGTGGACCTGCTCGACCTGGCGGCGGGCCGTGAGCACCCAGGCGACGTCGATCCGCGGCGCATCAGGACGGGCGGCCTGCCCTGCGGCACGATGGCGACGCAGGATCTCAAGCTCCTCCGCCTCGCTGGGGTAGTCCAGCACCACGTGCAGCAGGAAACGGTCGAGCTGGGCCTCCGGCAGGGGGTAGGTGCCGGCCTGCTCCAGCGGGTTCTGGGTCGCCATCACCATGAACAGCTCGGGCAGGCGGTGGGAAACGCCACCGATGGTGACCTGGTGCTCCTGCATGGCCTCCAGGAGGGCGGCCTGGACCTTGGCCGGGGCGCGGTTGATTTCATCCGCGAGCACAATCTCGTGGAACAGGGGGCCCGGCCGGAAGCTGAACTGGTGACGATCCGGATCGTAGACCTCGGCCCCGGTAAGGTCGGAGGGCAGAAGGTCCGGGGTGAACTGGATGCGCTGGAAGCTCGCGTGCACCCCCTCGGCCAGGGTCTTGATGGCGGTGGTCTTGGCCAGGCCCGGCAGGCCCTCGACCAGGAGGTGGCCGCCGGTCAAAAGGCTGATCAGCAGGCGGTCGAGCAGCGCACGCTGGCCGACGATGACGCTCTCAAGGTGGGTGCGCAGCTGCTGGAGCGGAGTCGTGTCGTTCATGGTCGTCTCACTGTGAACCGGCTGCAGTCGGTAAGGGGCAGCGGCGCGGCGGCGGCGTAGCGGGTGAGGGACGTGACCACAGGCGGATACCCTCTTGCACGCTCAGCGCGCGGGGGATGTGTGTCGAATCACCGCCGCAGCCAACGATAGCTCAAGACGAACATGACGCTGAATAAGAAAATTCTGGGGCTGCATCATCAGGGAAACGCCGAATCATTCAGCGTTTCCCTAGGGCTGACTGTGGGGGGCAGCAAATGATCCCCAAAGGCTGTGGATAACTTGGTGGATGAGTCGTGGGTGTTGCCTCCAAAGGTGCGCGGCGATGGGCTTTTTGTTGGCTTGGCCATTATTTAGCCACATCGAGAAAAAGATCTAATATCAATGGGTTAGGTTTTTCTTTGTCCGCTCTTGAGGGCGTCTAGGACAAATCAATAGGTTACGTCGCTCTGCACCTGATTTGTGCATAACTTCTTGCATCGGTCATCCGATGGTGCCTCCGATCAGGGCAAGGCCGGTGGCGATGGTGACCGCCTCGAAGGCGCGCTTGATGAAGCGGTTGCCCTTGATGATGGAGAGGTGCGCACCGAGGTAGCCGCCAACCAGCGATCCAATGAGCAGGGCGGGCAGCCAGTCCCAGCGGATCTCGCCCAGCCAGCCCAGGGTCAGCGCCCCCGCGCCGTTCCAGAATAGGCCGACCAGCACCAGGGTGTAGGCCACCGCGCGCTTGTAGTCGAGGCCGAACCAGCGCACCAGCCACAGGGTGACTAAAAGGCCCGTGCCCGAGGTGAGCGAGCCGTTCAATGCACCGATGGCGAACAGCAGTGCGCCGCCGATGAGGAAGCCGCGCAGGTCGCGGTGGCGCGGGGCGTGCTCCTGCCCGAGTCCGGGGTTGCGCCAGGAGTAGAGCCCCATGGCGATGGTCATCAGGCCCAGGGCGATGCGCGCCGGAGCCTCCGGCACGGCGAGGATCATGCTCGAGCCGAGCACCACCCCGGGCAGGCCGCTGGCGAGGATGAACAGGGTGAAGCGCCGGTCCAGCGTGTTCTGGCGGGCGTGGCGCAGGGTGGCGCCGACGCCGAGTGCCACGCTGGCGACCTTGTGCGTCGCTAGGGCGATGCCGAACGGCAGGCCGAGGAAGATCAGCGCCGGCAGCTGCAGCAGTCCCGCCCCGCCACCTGCCAGGGCGGAGAGCAGGTTGGCGGCCAAAGCCACGGTCAATAAAAGGAGATGATCAATCCATTCCATCATGCGCCTCTTCGTGCTTAACTCTGGTGCAACATTCGCTGGGCCAGGGAGGAGGCATGATGTTGTGGGCTGCGGTGATTATCGGAGCGGTTCTGGCACTTAGATCGCTGGATGTTCAGGCGGCTGAGCTTTACCGCTGGAAGGAGCCAGGCGGTGCGGTGGTGTATGCCGACACCCTGCCGCCGGACAAGGTGCGCGGGGGGCACGCCGTCCTCGACTTGAAGGGGCGCGAGGTGCGTCAAATTGCGCCCGAGCTGACGCCCCAGGAGCGCGAGGCCCTGCGGCGTGAGGAGGACGAGCGCGAGGCCCTGCGGCGCGAGGCGCAGAAGCAGGCTGAGCGGGACGCCATGTTGTTCAAGCTGTATGCCAGCGAGAGTTCGATCCTTGAGGCACGGGATGCCCGGCTGGCCGCATTGGATGCCCAACGCGAGGTGCTGGTGCGTCAACTGGATGACCAGCGTGCCCGCCTGGTCATGCTGGAGGGCAGCGAACCCGACCATGTGGAGATCCCCGAACTGAGACGCCGCATCGAGGAGGGGGCGCGTGGCATCGAGCGCCTACGGCAGGAGCGCTTGCGTACGGTCGATACCTTTGCCCTTGATCTCGAGCGCTGGCGTGCCCTGAAGGCCGCCTCGGCGGACAAGGCAAGCGCTCGGATTAACCCCTGATCAAGGTGCCCACGCCCTTGTCGGTCAAAAGCTCCAGCAGCACCGCGTGCGGTACACGGCCGTCGATGATCTGCACCGTCTTGACCCCGCCGCGCACGGCGTCCAGGGCGAACTCGATCTTCGGCAGCATGCCGCCGTAGATGGTGCCGTTTTCGATCAGTCCGTCCACGTCCTTCGCGGTTAGGCCGGTCAAAAGCTTGCCCTGCTTGTCGAGCACGCCCGGGGTATTGGTCAAAAGCAGCAGTTTTTCGGCCTTCAGCACCTGGGCCAGCTTGCTCGCCACCACGTCGGCGTTGATGTTGTAGGCCGCGCCATCCTCGCCCACGCCCACCGGCGCGATCACGGGGATGAAGTCAGAGCGGTCCAGGGCCTCGACGATGGCCGGGTCGATGCGATCCACCTCCCCCACGTGGCCAAGGTCGATGATCTCCGGTTCCGCCATCTCCGGCGTCTGGTGGGTCATGTGCAGCTTCTTGGCCCGCACCAGGCCCGCGTCGCGTCCGGTGAGGCCGACCGCGCGTCCGCCGTGGCGGTTGATCAGGGCGACGATGTCCTTGTTCACCAGGCCGCCAAGCACCATCTGCACCACATCCATGGTCTCGCGGTCGGTCACCCGCATGCCTTGGATGAACTCGCCCTTCTTGCCGAGCTTTTCCAGCACTTGGTTGATCTGCGGCCCGCCGCCGTGCACCACCACCGGGTTGAGGCCCACCTGCTTGAGTAGCACGATGTCCTGCGCGAAGGCGTTCTGCAGCGCCTCGTCCACCATGGCGTTGCCGCCGAACTTGATGACCACGGTCTTGTCGTGCAGGCGCTGGATGTAGGGCAGGGCTTCAATGAGGACGTTGGCGGTATTCAGGGCGGTCTGGTTGTCCATGGTGGGCTCGCTTCAGAACGGGAGGGGAAGGCGCGGGGCCGAGTCGGGCCAGGCCTGGCTCAGGCGCGATTTTAACCGCGCGAGGGCCGCTTCGTCCTCGCCTTCGATGCGCAGGGTGAGCAGCGGCTGCGTGTTGGAGGCGCGCACGAGGATGAAGCCATCAAAGGACTCGAGCCGCAGGCCATCAATGCGCAGCAGCCGCTCGTCCGGGAGGGGGAGACGGGTGGCCAGCGCATCCAGCAGGGCCGGAAGGTCCAGATCGGCAGGGCGCGGGATCAGCAGCTCGGGCGTGGCATGGGTCTGCGGCAGGGTGTCAAGCCGCGCCGTGGGCGATTCGGGGTGCTCGGCGAACAGGCGTAGCAGCCGCACGGCGGCGTCCAGGCCATCGTCGTAGCCGTTGTCGGCAAAGAACAGGTGGCCGGACAGCTCGCCCCCCAGGCGCGCGCCGGTGCGCCGCATGGCGGAACGCATGTTCGCGTGGCCACTCGGGATGGTCTCGACCCTCCCGCCAGCAGCCTCGATCGCGCGGCGGGTCGCCTGCGAGCCCTTCACGTCCATCAGGACGACTCCACCGGGGTGTGTGCGGAGGGCCTCGCGGGCGAACAAGATCAGCAGCCGGTCCGGGGCGATGACCTCGCCTCGGCCGTCCATGACCACCAGCCGGTCACCGTCGCCGTCGAGGGCAAGGCCAAGATCAAGGGATTGTTCCACCACCGTGCGCGCCAGTCCGGCGAGGTTTTCTGCCCGTGAGGGGTCGGGCGCACCAAGAGGGAAGCTGCCGTCCACCGCGCAGCGGAGTGGGACGACCTGTGCGCCCAAGCCCTTGAGCAGGTGCAAGGCGAGCGGGCCGGCGGCGCCGTGCATGGCGTCCAGCCCCACCCGCAGCGGGCGGGGCAGCGGGCGGCCTGCATCAAGGTGGTCGAGATAGGCGGGGATGGGGGCGGGTCTGTGATGGCGGCCGGGTGGGGCGTCATTGGGTGCATCGCGCCGGGCCTCTTCAACGAGGGCGGCAAGTGCCTGCCCGAACACCACCTCGCCACCTAAGATCAGCTTCATGCCGTTCCAGTCGGCGGGGTTGTGGCTGGCGGTGATGATGGCCGCGCCATCGGCATCCAGGTGACGTTCGGCGAAATAGGCCAGGGGGGTGGGCGCAAGGCCAAGGTCGAGCACATCGATACCGCCCACGAGCAAGCCGTCGAGCAAGGCCCGGGCAAGGTCTGGGCTGCTGACGCGCCCGTCATGCGCCACGACCAGCGACCGACCACCCTCTTGGCGCACACGGCGGGCGATGGCGCAGCCCAGGCGCAGGAAGTCGTGAGCCGAGATGTCGATGCCCACCCGCCCGCGCAGGTCGTAGGCGTGATAAAGGCGGGTGGGGTCGAGCATGGAGGATAGGATCAGCCGCGCCCGGTGGAGCCGAAGCCGCCGGTGCCGCGCTGACTGGCGTGGAACGCGTCCACCACCTCGAAGTGGACCTGCACCACCGGCACGAACACCAGCTGCGCCATGCGCTCGCCGACCTCGAGGGTGAAGGGGGTCTGGCCGCGGTTCCATACCGAGACGAACAGCTGGCCCTGGTAGTCGGAGTCGATCAGACCGACCAGGTTGCCGAGCACGATGCCGTGCTTGTGGCCGAGACCTGAGCGCGGAAGGATGACGGCGGCAAGGCCCGGGTCACCGATGTGGATGGCGATGCCGGTCGGCACGAGCTCCGTTTGGCCGGGGGCGAGGGTGAGCGGGGCGTCGATGCAGGCGCGCAGGTCGAGGCCGGCCGAGCCCTCCGTTGCGTATTCGGGCAGGGGGAGGGTGGTGCCAAGGCGCGGGTCAAGGATCTTGAGCTGGATGTTATGCACGGTGCTGGATTCGCTGGACGATGAGTTCGATGAGCTGGCGCGCGAGCTGGCGCTTGTCGGTCTGCGGGAACTCGGCCTGGCCGCCGTCCCACAGCACGGTGAGGGCGTTGTCCGGCTGATCGAAGGCGAGCCCTTCGCCGACCCGGTTGGCGGCGATCAAGTCGAGCTTCTTGCGCACGAGCTTGTCGCGCGCGTGCTCGAGCACGTGCTCGGTCTCGGCGGCGAAGCCGACCACGAAGGGGCGCTCGGGGAGCGCGGCCACCTCGCTCACGATGTCGGGGTTCTTCACCAGGGTGAGGGTGAGCTGCTCGGCACCCTTCTTGATCTTCTCGGGGGCGGCCTCAAGCGGACGGTAGTCGGCCACGGCGGCGGTGCCGATGAAGATGTCGCAGGGTATCTGCGCCATCACCGCGTCGCGCATCTGCAGGGCCGTCTCCACGTCGATGCGCGCGACCCCCTTCGGGGTGGGGAGGGCCGTCGGGCCGCTGATCAGCACCACCTCGGCGCCGGTCGCCTGTGCCGCTTCGGCCAGAGCATAGCCCATGCGCCCGGAGCTGCGGTTGGAGATAAAACGCACCGGGTCGAGCGCCTCGCGCGTGGGGCCGGCGGTGATAACCACTCGCTTGCCTGCAAGCCCGTGTTGCGGCGGGGTCAGATGCTCGACAAGCCGGGCCACCAGTTCCACGGGCTCGAGCATTCTGCCCTCGCCGGTCTCGCCGCAGGCCTGCGCGCCTGCAGCCGGGCCAAGCAGGATGGCGCCACGCGCGGTAAGGGTCTGCACATTGGCCTGGGTGGCCGGGTTGGCCCACATCACCCGGTTCATGGCCGGGGCGAGGAGCAGCGGGACCTCGGTGGCGAGGCACAGGGTGGTCAAGAGGTCGTCCGCCATGCCGGCGGCCAGGCGCGCCAGCACGTCCGCGCTGGCCGGGGCAATCAGGATGGCATCCGCCCAGCGGGCCAGCTCGATGTGGCCCATGGCCGCCTCGGCCGCCTCATCCCACACGGACGTTCGCACCGGGTAGCCGGAGAGGGCTTGCAGGGTGAGCGGGGTGACGAAATGGGTCGCGCCTTCGGTCATCACCACGCGCACCTCGGCGCCCGCATCGCGCAGGCGGCGGACGAGGTCGCAGGCCTTGTAGGCGGCGATGCCGCCAGAGAGGCCGAGCAGGATGTGCTTGCCGGTGAGGTTCATGCCGGCAGTTTAGCGGTTCATGGCTAAACGAGGGAAACTCTGAAAAAATCCATTCATGGATTTTTTCAGCGCGTCTTATCAAGGCGCATGTCCGCGACGGACTCCGCGA
>JBMFOY010000083.1:0-8049 GCA_049969375.1 Halothiobacillaceae bacterium
CACCTTCCTCGGCGAGCTCGGTCTCACCTTGGGCGGTGGCGACAAGCCGGAGGCGAAGGACTTCAATGCCGTACTCGAGGCCGCCAAGGGGCGGGAGGATCAGCACCTGATCCAGACCGTGGTGCTGCGCACCATGAAGCAGGCGGTGTATTCCCCGGACAATATCGGTCACTTTGGCTTGGCTTTGAGCAATTACACCCACTTCACCTCGCCTATTCGTCGCTATCCGGACCTTCTGGTGCACCGCGCTATCCGTCACGTTCTGCGTACCGGCGGGCCTGAGCATTTCCCCTATACGCACGACGAGTTGGGCCTCATCGGCGAGCACTGCTCGAACAACGAGCGCCGAGCTGACGAGGCCACCCGCGATGCCACTGACTGGCTCAAGTGCGAGTTCATGCAGGACCGCGTGGGTGAGGTCTTTGATGGCGTGATCACCGCTGTCACCTCGTTCGGTCTGTTCGTCGAGCTCAAGGGCGTATTCGTCGAGGGGCTGCTGCACATCACCGCGCTGGACAAGGACTACTACCACTTCGACCCGGTCGGTCACCGGCTGGTCGGCGAACGTACCGGTCAGGTTTACCGACTAGGTGATGCGGTCACCGTGCAGGTGGCGCGGGTCGATCTGGACGAGCGCAAGATCGACTTCGTCCTGCCCCGTGGCGAGGTCAAGCCAGCTGCGGCTGCTGCCGAAGAGGGGGAGGAAACGCCGGCTAGGAAGAAGCGCCACCGTCGCAAGAAGCCGGGCAAGGGAGGTGCGGAAGAACCTTCTGTGCCATCCTTCGAGGCCTTGGGCGATGAGAGAAGCGATGACCACGAGCCTGGCGATGTGAACGGCAATGTGCTGATCGATGAGGGGGGAACCGGGGCTGAACGCAAGCCGAAGAAGCGCCGCCGTCGCCCGCCGCGCCGGGCGAAGCCGGAATGAGCCGCAAGCCTTATCCAGAGGGGGGTGAGGAGCGGAAAGGACGCCATGCCAGATCGCGCCGGGAGTGTGATGAATCCTTCAGCACGGGTGGGATGAGCTGGCTGTTTGGCATCCATGCGGTTGAGGCCGCGCTGCGTCACGATCCGGCCAATATCGTCCGCCTGCTGTTTGCACAGGGGCGGTGCAATGCGCGGCTGCAGGAGGTGGAGCGGCTGGCCGAAGAAGCTGGGCTTTCCATCACCCGGGTCGAGCCGCGCGAACTCGATCGGCTGACACGCGTCGATCGCCACCAGGGGGTGGCGGCCCAGTACCGGGCGGCGCCGACCTATGACGAGAACGACCTCTATGCCCTGTTGGATGGTTTGGAGGAGCCCGCCCTGCTGCTGGTGCTCGATGGCGTGACCGACCCGCACAACCTCGGCGCCTGCCTGCGGGTGGCCGACGGGGCGGGGGCGCAGGCCGTTATCGCCCCTAAGGACCGCGCGGTCGGGTTGACCCCGACGGTACGCAAGGTCGCCTCCGGTGCGGCCGAGAGCGTCCCCTTCGTACAGGTGACCAACCTTGTGCGTACCCTGGAGGGGCTCAAGCAGCGCAATCTCTGGGTGATCGGCTTGGCTGGCGAGGCCGACCACAGCCTGTACCAGACTCACCTGGCCACCCAGCCTCTGGCCGTGGTGATGGGGGCGGAAGGCTCGGGTCTGCGCCGCCTCACGCGCGAAGTCTGCGACGAGCTGGTTAACCTGCCCATGCTGGGTTCGGTCGAAAGCCTGAACGTTTCGGTGGCCGCCGGCGTCAGCTTGTACGAAATCCGTCGACAGCGCCTCGCCGTCGGCTGATGGGTTTTGCGAGGTCGGATTTTTCCCCTATAATTCCGCTTTTCTCGCGCCGGCCCTCCGGGTTGTGCGCGGTTCACCCTGCCTGACCGTGATGCGCGGCAGGCTGTTTAATCCGTAGGGAGTATCCATGCGACACTATGAAGTCGTTTTCCTGGTCCATCCGGATCAGAGCGAGCAGGTGCCGGCCATGATCGAGCGTTACCGCTCCATTATCGAAGCCGACGGCGGCAAGATTCATCGTCTCGAGGACTGGGGCCGTCGCCAGCTGGCCTATCCGATCCAGAAGATCCACAAGGCCCACTACGTGCTCATGAACATCGAGTGTGGCCAGCAAGCCCTCAATGACCTGACCGATGCCTTCCGCTTCAACGACGCGGTTCTTCGCAACCTCGTGGTCAAGATGAGCGGTCCGGTGACCGAGCCGTCCCCGATGGTCAAGGAAGAAGAGCCCCGCCGCGGCTCCGCAGTGGCCGATGCCGCTCAGTCCGCCTGATTCTGCTTGCGAGGTATAAGTCATGTCCCGCTATTTCCGTCGTCGCAAGTTCTGCAAGTTCACCGCCGAGGGCGTTGAGCACATCGACTACAAGGATCTCGCCACCCTCAAGGGTTTCCTGACCGAGACCGGCAAGATCGTTCCGAGCCGTGTGACCGGCACCAAGGCGCGCTACCAGCGCCAGCTGGCTGAGGCTATCAAGCGCGCGCGCTTCCTGGCGCTGCTGCCCTACACTGACCGTCACTGAGGGGAGCGCGAGTAATGGAAGTCATTCTGCTGAGCAAAGTTGAGAACCTGGGCAACCTGGGTGATGTGGTGAAGGTGCGTAATGGTTACGCGCGCAACTTCCTGATCCCCTATGGCAAGGCCAAGGCCGCCACCAAGGCTAACGTGGCCGAGTTCGAAGCCCGCCGCGCGGAGCTGGAGAAGGCCGCAGCCGAGGCGCTGGCCGCAGCCCAAGCCCGTGCAGCCCAGCTCGAGGGTGTGTCCGTGACCATCGCCGGCAAGGCCGGTACCGAAGGCAAGCTGTTCGGTTCCATCGGCACCGCCGAGATTGCCGACGCCCTGACCGCCGCCGGTCACGCCGTCGAGAAGCGCGAGGTTCGTCTGCCAACCGGCCCGCTGCGTGCCGTGGGCGAGTATGAGATCGATCTGCATCTGCACACCGACGTCAACACCACCGTCAAGGTGAACGTGATCGCCGAGGGCTGATGGCCGTACGCGGTTACGATGCGAGGGGCGCCACATGGCGCCCTTTCCTTTTTCTTGGCGTTTGCTCATCCGCACCCTGTACGTTGGTGAACGCGATCTCTGCGGTTAGAATGCTGCTTTAACCCTTGCGTCTGTCCATGCACCTGACGACCGTCGATCTCGTCCTGCTCGGTGTCATCGCCTTTTCCGCGCTGATCAGTATCCTGCGCGGCTTCATGAAGGAGATGATCTCTTTGCTGACCTGGGTTGCAGCCTTCGTCATTGGCATCCTCTACGCCGCGCACCTGGCGCCCTTTTTGCCGGCGAGCATCGACATCCCCTCAATGCGCCTCGCCATCGCCTTCGTCATCCTCTTCATCCTGACCCTGATCGTCGGCGGCATCATCAACGCCGTGATCGGACTGCTGGTGAGGAAAACCGGTCTCTCGGGTTCGGATCGCAGCATTGGGGTCGTCTTCGGCCTTGTGCGCGGGGTGTTCCTGGTGTGTGTCCTGATCCTGCTCGGCAGCCTGACGCCGATGCCGCAGGATCCCTGGTGGAAGCAATCTCAGGTCATCCAGAACCTGAGTCCGGTCGCGAAATGGATGCGCGACCTGCTTCCGAACGATTTGGCGCAAAACTTCAAGCTTTGAGATAGCCCATGTGTGGAATCATCGGCATTGTCGGGCGCAGCCCGGTCAACCAGACCATCTATGATGGCCTGACCATCCTCCAGCATCGTGGTCAGGACGCTGCGGGCATCATCACCTGCGAGCAGGGGCGCCTGCACCAGCGTAAGGACAACGGCCTGGTCAAGGACGTGTTCCATACCCGCCACATGCGCCAGCTGGCCGGGAACTACGGCATCGGCCATGTCCGCTACCCGACGGCCGGCAACGCCTCCGCCGCCGAGGCGCAACCGTTCTACGTCAATGCCCCCTACGGCATTGCGCTGGGGCACAACGGCAACCTGACCAATGCCGAGGAGCTGCGCAAGGTGGTGTACGAGCAGGATCTGCGCCACCTCAACACCACCTCGGATTCCGAGGTGCTGCTCAATGTGTTTGCCCATGAGATGCAGCGCTGCGGCAAACTTGTGCCGACCTTCGATGACGTGTTCGATGCCATCAGCCGCGTCCATCGTCGCATCAAGGGCGGCTATGCGGTGATTGGGCTGGTGGCGGGCATGGGGATCTTTGCTTTCCGCGACCCGTTCGGCATCCGTCCGGTGTGCTATGGCGTGCGGGCGACCGAGGAGGGGCAGGAGGTGATCATCGCCTCCGAGAGCGTGGCGGTCGAGGCGCTCGGCTTCACGTTGGTGCGCGACCTCGAACCCGGCGAGGCCATCTTCGTCGGTGAGGACGGCAGCATCCACACCCGCCAGTGCGCCGACCACCCGACCTATGCCCCCTGCATCTTCGAGCACGTCTATCTGGCCCGGCCGGACTCCATTATCGACGGGGTGTCGGTCTACAAGGCGCGCATGCGCATGGGCGAAAAGCTGGCCGAGAAGGTCAAGCGCGAGTGGCCGGACCACGACATCGACGTGATCATCCCGATTCCGGACACCAGCCGCACCGCCGCGCTCGAGATGGCGGTTGCCCTCGGCGTGCCCTACCGCGAGGGCTTCATCAAGAACCGCTACATCGGCCGTACCTTCATCATGCCGGGCCAGGCGCAGCGCAAGAAGTCCGTGCGCCAGAAACTCAATGCCATCGACCTCGAGTTCGAGGGTAAGAACGTGCTGCTGGTAGACGACTCCATCGTGCGCGGCACAACCTCGGCCGAGATCATCCGCATGGCGCGCGAGGCCGGCGCGCGCAAGGTCTACATGGCCTCCGCCGCGCCGCCGGTACGCTATGCCTATGTCTACGGCATCGATATGCCGGCCCCGGAGGAACTGATCGCCCACGGTCGCAGTGAGGAGGAGGTCGGGCAGGCCATCGGTGCCGACCGCCTGATCTATCAGGACCTCGACGATCTGATCGACGCCGTGCGCCAGGGCAACCCTTCACTCACCCGTTTCGACTGCTCCTGCTTCACTGGGGAGTACGTCACCGGTGACGTGAGCGAGGAGTATCTCGCTTCCCTTGCCAGAGCCCGTGCTGACGGGGCCAAGGAGCCCAAGCAGGAAGGTCGCTCGCCCGATATCGTGGCGGTCGGGCTGCACAACGCGGATTGAGGGCATGCGTACTTGGTTTTTGCCGCTGTTGATGGGGCTTTTGAGCATGGCCTGTTTCGCCAATGCCAATGACGCCCTACCGCCGCAGGGGCTCAAGGCCTCCAATGCGGTGCGCGCGGTCGAGGCGCAATGGCAGCGTGCCGGACAGCCCTATGTGGTGGTCAGCATCGCCGCCCAGCGCCTGTACCTGATGCAGGAGGGGCGCCTGTTCAAAACCTATCCGGTATCCACCTCCGCCTTCGGCCCCGGTGCCCAGGAGGGGAGCAACCAGACCCCCCTCGGACTGCATCGCATCCGTGCCATGATCGGTGCTGGCGAGCCGCTGGGCATGGTGTTCAAGGCCCGCAAACCGACCGGGCGCATCGCCGAGGTCATCAAAGAGCCGATCGACGTGCCCGAGGACGACGTCACCACCCGCATCATGTGGTTGGAGGGACTGGAGCCCGGCGTCAACCAGGGCGGCAAGGTGGACTCCTACAAACGCTTCATCTACATCCACGGCACCCCGGAGGAAGGGCTCATCGGCCGCCCCGCCTCGCACGGTTGCGTGCGCATGTACAACGCGGATGTGATCGATTTGTTCGACCGCCTGGGTGAAGGCACGCTGGTCTACATCACCGATTGACCGGGCTGCTACACTGCCGAAAAAACCAAGAGGCAGCCCCATGCATCCCGAGCAAAGCGACGAACTCGGCTTTTCCACCCTCGCCATCCGCACCGGCCACCACCGCACCCCGGAGGGTGAGCACGGCGAACCGATCTTCCCGACTTCCAGTTTTGTCTTCGCTAACGCCGCCGAGGCGGCGGCGCGCTTTTCCGGGGCGAAGCCTGGCAACATCTACGCCCGCTTCACCAACCCCACCACCCGCATCTTCGAGGAGCGCCTCGCCGCGCTGGAGGGGGCGGAGGATTGCGCCGCCACCGCCTCCGGCATGGCCGCCATCCTGAGCCTGGGCCTTGCCTTGCTCAGGGCCGGGGATCACGTCATCGTCTCCAAGCAGGTGTTCGGCACCACCACCGTGCTGTGGAACAAGTATTTCGCCAAGTTCGGCATCGAGGTCAGCCATGTTGACCTGACCGACCTGGACGCCTGGCGTGCTGCCCTCCGTCCCAACACCCGTCTTTTGTTCCTGGAGACCCCCTCCAACCCGCTGACCGAGATCGTCGACATCCGCGCGGTGGCCGACATCGCCCATGGCGCGGGTGCCTTGCTGGCGGTGGACAACTGCTTCTGCACCCCGGCCCTGCAACGCCCGCTGGAGTTGGGTGCGGACGTGGTCATCCACTCCGCCACCAAGTTCCTTGATGGCCAGGGCAGGGCCATCGGTGGCGCGGTCTGCGGGCCGAAAGCCATCACCGACGAGATCGTCGGCGTGCTGCGCACCGCCGGACCCACCATGGCCCCGTTCAACGCCTGGGTCTTCCTCAAGGGCCTGGAAACCCTCAACCTGCGCATGAAGGCCCATAGCGCCAACGCGCAACGCTTAGCCGAATGGCTAGCCGCCCATCCGCGTGTCTCCAGGGTCTACTACCCAGGCCTTGCCAGCCATCCGCAGCACGAACTGGCCAAGCGCCAGATGAAAGGTTTTGGCGGCATTGTCGGCTTCGAGGTCGAGGGCGGGCGCGATGCCGCCTGGAAGGTCATCGACCACGCCCGCCTGTTTTCCATCACCGCCAACCTCGGCGATGTGAAGAGCACCATCACCCATCCCGCCAGCACCACCCACGGCCGCCTGACCGACGAGCAGCGTGCCGCAGCAGGGATCAAGGAAGGGTTGATCCGGCTGGCGGTGGGGCTGGAGGACGTCAATGACCTGATTCGGGATTTGGAGCGGGGGTTGACAGGCCGTTGAAAAGCGGTTTTCAACGGCCTGTTATAACCGCTTGGTCAATGCGATTTTTTCCAGTCGTATAGGCGGTTTTGACGTCGATGCGTGCCTGCCAAATCTTACGTCTCGTGCTGGATGCTGCGCTGCATGCCGTAGACGGGCGGGTCGTGGTTATTGAGGCGTTGCGTCAACGCAGGGGGATGTTTGCAGGCATCGTGGCCATTGGCAAGGCGGCATCGAGCATGCTGGAGGGGGCGTTGCTGCTCCAGCCTGATGCTCCAGCCCTGCTCATCACCAAGGACGGCCATGTTCCGCCCAGGCTGAGGAGCCATCTTGGGGTGGAGGTGAGGGAGGCCGGTCACCCCTTGCCGGATGCACGCAGCCTCGCCGCCGGTCAGCGCCTGCTCGAATTCATCGCCGCCTCACCCCAGCAGCGCCCCCTGCTGTTCCTACTCTCCGGCGGGGCATCAAGCCTGGTCGAGGTGTTGCCAACGGGAGTCACGCTGGAGGACTGGCGCCGGGTGAATGCCTGGCTGCTCGCCAGTGGGCTGGATATCCATGCCATGAACGCGGTGCGCAAGCGCCTCTCCTGCATCAAGGGCGGTCGGCTGCTGGAGCATCTGGAGGGCAGGCGCGCCGCGGTGTTGATGATCTCCGATGTGCCCCGGGATGATCCCGCCAGTATCGGCTCGGGGCCCTTGGTGCCGAGCCCTGAGGTGCCGCTGCCGGGGAGCTTACCGGACTGGATCGAACGGCTACTTGCAACCGCTCCGCCAAGCCCTGCGCCGGAGGATGGGCGGTGGAGACAGGTTGAGTCGCACATCGTCGCCACGAATGGCATGGCCTTGGATGGGGCCGAGCAGGCGGCCATGGGACTTGGTGTGCCCATCCACTGTCACGCCGAGTTTTTGCAGGGCGATGCGGCCGAGGTCGGCGAGCGGCTGGCGCGCTGGCTCATGGACGCGGCTCCGCCGGGTTTGCACCTCTGGGGTGGGGAGACTACGGTGCGCCTGCCGCCTGAGTCCGGCCGGGGCGGGCGCAACCAGCACCTTGCCCTGAGCGCGGCGCTTGCCCTTGATGGGACCATGGGC
>JBMFOY010000084.1:0-8002 GCA_049969375.1 Halothiobacillaceae bacterium
TGGTCGACACCGGCAACACCCTGCGGGCCAACGGCCTGGAGCCGCTCGAGCACATTGCCGACATCAGCTCGCGGCTGATCGTCAACCGCGCGTCGATGAAGATGAAATCGGCGCGCTTGCGTGCTTTCATCGAACACATGCGCGCCGCCGTCGAGGCGCGCAAGGGCTGAGAACCTCATGAACATCCAACGTCTGTCCACCTTCGAGGCCGACTTCCAGAGCCGCCTGAATGCGCTTTTGGAGTGGGAATCCGTCTCCGACGACGCGGTCTTCGCCACCGTGCAGGGTATCCTGCGCGACGTGCGCGCCCGCGGCGATGCCGCGGTGCTGGAGTACACCGCGCGCTTCGATCATTTCGAGGCCGGCTCCATGCTGGATCTCGAGATCCCGCACCCGCGCATGGACGAGGCGCTGGACCGCATCCCCGTGGCCCAGCGTCAGGCGCTGGAGCAGGCCGCCGAGCGCATCCGCCGCTATGCCGAGCACCAGAAGCTCGAATCCTGGAGCTACCGCGAGGCCGATGGCACCTTGCTCGGCCAGCAGGTCACCCCGCTGGACCGCGTCGGCCTGTACGTGCCGGGTGGCAAGGCGGCCTATCCCTCCTCGGTGCTGATGAACGCCATCCCGGCCAAGGTCGCGGGCGTGCCCGAGCTGATCGTGGTTGCCCCCGCGCCGCGCGGTGAGCTCAACGACCTGGTGCTGGCCGCCTGCCGCATTGCCGGGGTGGATCGTGTGTTCGCCATCGGCGGCGCGCAGGCCGTGGCTGCGCTGGCTTATGGCACCGACACCATCCCGCAGGTGGACAAGATCACCGGTCCCGGCAACATCTTCGTCGCCACCGCCAAGCGCATGGTGTATGGCACCGTCGGCATCGACATGATCGCCGGTCCCTCCGAGATCGTCGTCGTGTGCGACGGGGCGACCGATCCGGACTGGATCGCCATGGACCTGTTCTCGCAGGCCGAGCACGACGAGCAGGCGCAGGCCATCCTGATCTCCCCGGATGCCGCTTTCCTCGATGCCGTGGCTGCTGCCGCAAGCCGTCTGGTTGAGACGATGCCGCGGGGTGAGATCATCCGCGCCTCCATGGAAGGCCGGGGCGCCCTGATCCATGTGCGCGACCTGGACGAGGCCGCCCGGGTGATCAATTTCATCGCCCCCGAGCACCTGGAGTTGTCGGTGGAGGATGCGGAGGGCTACGCCGCCAAGATCCGCCATGCTGGTGCCATCTTCATGGGGCGCTACACCGCCGAGGCCCTGGGCGACTACTGCGCCGGTCCCAACCATGTGCTGCCGACCTCGCGCACCGCGCGTTTCTCCTCGCCGCTCGGCGTGTACGACTTCCAGAAGCGCTCCAGCCTGATCGGCTGCTCCGCACAGGGTGCCTCCGAACTCGGCAAGATCGCCCGCGTGCTGGCGGAAGGGGAGGGATTGTTTGCCCATGCGGCCTCGGCCGCCTATCGCATCAAGACGTGAGGCTGACATGAGCCGTTTCTGGAGCCCACTGGTATCCCGCCTCTCGCCCTATGTCCCGGGTGAGCAGCCCAAGATCGCCAACCTGGTCAAGCTGAACACCAATGAGAACCCCTACGGTCCTTCGCCGAAGGTGCTGGAGGCGATCCGCGCGGCGGTGGGGGACGGCCTGCGTCTCTATCCGGACCCGGAGGCCACCGCGCTCAAGGAGGCCATCGCCACCTACCACGACCTGAAGCCGAACCAAGTGTTCGTCGGCAACGGTTCGGACGAGGTGCTGGCCTTCATCTTCCAGGCCCTGTTCAAGCATGACGAGCCGATCCTGTTCCCGGACGTGACCTACAGCTTCTATCCGGTCTATTGCGGGCTGTACGAGATTGCCTATCGCACGGTGCCGCTGGCGGATGACTTCTCCATCCGCATCGACGACTACCGCAAGCCGAACGGTGGCATCATCTTCCCCAACCCGAACGCACCGACCGGCCGCCTGCTGCCGCTTGCGCAGATCGAGGCCCTGCTCGATGCGAACCCCAACTCCGTGCTGGTGGTGGATGAGGCCTACATCGACTTCGGCGGCGAGACGGCCATCCCGCTGGTGCATCGCTACCCCAATCTGCTGGTCGTGCAGACCCTGTCCAAGTCGCGCTCGCTGGCCGGATTGCGGGTGGGTTTCGCGGTCGGTCATCCGGAGCTGATCGAGGCCCTGGTGCGGGTCAAGGACAGCTTCAATTCCTATCCCTTGGACCGGCTCGCTATCGTCGGGGCGGTCGCGGCGTTCCAGGATGAGGACTGGTTCCTGCAGACCCGTCGCGCGGTGATCGAGAGCCGCGAGATGCTGGTGCGGGAGATGGTGGCCATGGGGTTTGACATCGTGCCCTCGGCAGCCAACTTCATCTTTGCCCGCCATCCGGAGTACAAGGCCGAGCGCATTGCGGCGGGCCTGCGCGAGCACGGCGTGATCGTGCGTCACTTCAACAAGCCGCGCATTGATCAATACTTGCGCATCACCATTGGCACCCCGGAACAAAATGCGGCCCTGCTCAAGGCGCTGCGCGTTGAACTCCATGTCAATTGATCGCGATACCCTGCTGGCCTATTGCGATGGCTTACTCCAGGTTGGGGCCTATAGCGACTATGCCCCCAACGGTCTGCAGGTCGAGGGACGCACCGACATCGGGCGTATTGTCAGCGGCGTGACCGCAAGCCAAGCCCTGCTGGATGCGGCGGTCGAATTCAAGGCGGATGCCGTGCTGGTGCACCACGGCTATTTCTGGAAGGGCGAGGACGCCCGGATCACTGGCATGAAGCGCAGGCGCCTCGCCACTCTGCTTGCGCATGAGATCAACCTCATCGCCTACCATTTGCCCTTGGACGGTCATCCTGAACTTGGCAACAACGCCCAGTGGGCGCGGGCGCTGGGGCTTGGCGAGCTTAAGGGCTTTATCGGCCAGGCGGGGGCGGAGATCGGCGTGCGGGGAACGTTCGCCGAGCCGCTGGCGGGTGAGGTGCTTGCCCAAAGGCTGGAGGCCCTGCTTGGGCGGCCGGTGTTGCATGTGGCGGGCAAACCCGGGGCGATCCGCACCGTCGGGCTGTGTAGCGGCGGGGCGCAGGGGTACATCGGCGAAGCGGCCGCGCTCGGCCTCGATGCCTACCTGACCGGCGAGGTCTCCGAGCATACCGTGCACGTGGCACGCGAGATGGGCCTCCATTTCTACGCCTGCGGTCATCACGCCACCGAGCGCTTCGGCGCGCGCGCCTTAGGCGATCATCTCGCCGAACGATTCGGCCTGACGCACCGCTTCGTCGACATTGACAACCCCGCCTGATCGTCGCACCGCCGCAGGCACGCGGTGGCGGTTCGACCCAAGTACTTTGCTCGGGATTATCTGCGCATAAGAAATTCCATCGTCTGAACGCCTTGTCAGGTTGCGCAGCATCAGGGATGCTTGGCGGGATTTTGCCCCAAGCGGGCACCGGGTTGATGCCCGGTCCACTCTGACCGACAGGAGAGATGCATGTCCGAGCAGGACGTTGATCTGCGCCGCCGCCGCTTCCTGACCGGCGCCGCCACTGTAGTGGGCGGTGCGGGTGTGGTTGCGGCCATGGTGCCTTTCGTTTCCTCCTTCCAACCCAGCGCCAAGGCCCAGGCCGCCGGCGCGCCGGTGGAAGTCGATATCGGCAAGCTGGCGCCGGGCCAGATGATCACCGTCGAATGGCGCGGCAAACCGGTGTACATCCTGCGCCGCACCGAGGCCAACCTGGCCTCGCTCAAGGCACTGGAAGGCAACCTGCGCGATCCGGCTTCCGAAGTGCCGCAGCAGCCCGGCTACGCACGCAACGAGTACCGCTCGCTCAAGCCTGAAATCTTTGTCGCCATGGGTATCTGCACGCACCTCGGCTGCGCGCCGACCTACCGGCCGGAGATTGCGCCGGCGGATCTGGGGCCGCAATGGAAGGGCGGTTTCTTCTGCCCCTGCCACGGTTCGCGCTTCGACTTGGCCGGGCGTGTCTACAAGGGCGTGCCCGCGCCCACCAACCTGGAGGTGCCGCCGTATACCTTTCTAAGCGATACCACCTTGTTGATTGGCAGTGATGGGGAGGGCAAGGCATGAATGCACTGCGTAGAGCATTCCATTGGTTTGATGAGCGCCTGCCAGTCTCGCATTTTTGGAACGCGCACCTCTCCGGCTATTACGTGCCGAAGAACTTCAACCTCTGGTATTTCTTCGGCTCACTGGCGCTGACCGTGTTCGTCATCCAGATCGTCTCCGGCATCTGGCTGGCTATGAACTACAAGCCGTCCGCCGCCGAGGCCTTCGCCTCGGTCGAGTACATCATGCGCGACGTCGAGTGGGGCTGGCTGATCCGCTACATGCACTCCACCGGAGCCTCGGCGTTCTTCATTGTCATCTACCTGCACATGCTGCGGGGCATGATGTACGGCTCCTACAAGAAGCCGCGTGAGCTGGTGTGGATCTTCGGCATGCTGATCTACCTGGTGCTCATGGCCGAGGCCTTCATGGGCTACCTGTTGCCCTGGGGGCAGATGTCCTACTGGGGGGCACAGGTGATCATCTCCCTGTTCGGCGCCATCCCGTTCATCGGCCCGGACCTTGCGCTGTGGATTCGTGGCGACTACGTGGTGGGGGATGCCACCCTCAACCGCTTCTTCGCCCTGCACGTCATCGCCCTGCCGCTGGTGCTCTTGTTCCTCATCGGCGGCCACATCATGGCCCTGCACGAGGTCGGCTCGAACAATCCCGACGGGGTTGAGATCAAGGAGCACAAGGATGCCCAAGGTCGCCCGCTGGACGGCGTTCCCTTTCATCCGTACTACACGGTGAAGGATGTCGTCGGCGTGACTGTGTTCTTGTTCTTCTTCGCCATCGTGGTGTTCTATCTGCCCGAGATGGGCGGGTACTTCCTTGAGAAGCCGAACTTCGTCCCGGCCAACCCGATGCAGACCCCGGAACATATCGCCCCGGTGTGGTACTTCACCCCGTTCTACGCGATCCTGCGCGCGGTGCCGGACAAGTTCCTCGGTGTGGTGGCCATGGGCGCGGCGATCTTCGTGCTGTTCCTGTTGCCCTGGCTGGACCGCAACCCGGTGAAGTCCATCCGCTACCGCTCGACCACCTTCAAGGCGCTGCTTGGCATGTTCGTGGTCAGCTTCCTTGCGCTCGGCTGGTTGGGCATGAAGCCGGCCACCCCGACCCTGACCCTGCTGGCGCAGTTCTTCACCATCCTCTACTTCGGCTACTTCGCCGCCCTGTGGTGGATCAGCAAGAATGAGAAGACCAAGCCCGTGCCGGAGAGGATCACCCGATGAAGCGAGTTGGATGGATTGCGGCCGCCTTGGTGTTCCCTGCGGCCGTCATGGCGGGGGGCGGCCATGGTATGACGCTGGATAGGGCCGGCATCGACATTTCCGACACGGCCTCCCTGCAGCGTGGCGCCCAGCTATTCGTCGACCACTGCCTGAGCTGCCATTCCGCGAAGTACATGCGCTACAACCGCATCGGCCAGGATCTTGGCTGGACCGATGAAGAGGTCAAGCAGCGCCTGATCAAGGGTGAGACCAAGGTGGGTGAGACCATGGTCAGTGCCATGCCCGCGAACTATGCCAAGACGGCCTTCAACGGCGCGGTACCGCCTGACCTGTCGCTGACCGCGCGCTCGCGGGGCGCGGACTGGTTGTACACCTACCTGCGCAGCTTCTATGTCGACCCGGCGCGGCCCACAGGGGCCAACAACCTGCTGTTCAAAGATGTCAGCATGCCCAACGTCTTCTGGCGCGAGCAGGGTGTGGTCATGCCCGTCACCCACGAGGTCGTGCACGAGGGGGGGGCGAAGGAGGTTGTGGTGGACGGCCTGAAGCTGGAGCAGCCCGGTACCCTGAAACCCGAGGAGTTCGACGCCATGATCCGCGACCTGGTCGGCTTCATGGTCTACATGGGCGAGCCTGCCCAGCTCAAGCGCCTGGCCCTCGGCCCTTGGGTGCTGGGTTTTCTGGTGCTGTTCTTCGTCATCGCCTACCTGCTCAAGAAGGAGTACTGGCGCGACGTGAAGTGAGGATACTCTTGCCACGCCCATTCAAACGCCCGGTTCGCCGGGCGTTTTTTTCTTTGTCCCCGCGAGCCTTGTGCGGGTGTGCTAGAATCCGGCCGTTTTCAATCCCTTTGGAGAGGTCCCGCATGGGCAGCAGCGCAAGTCGCCGCGGCGTCATGACGCTTTTTTCGCATCCCGAAAACCCGGACAGCCATCGCACGCGCATCGTGCTGGCCGAAAAAGAGCTCACGGCGGATATGGTGGAGGTCAACCCGGCCAATCCGCCCGAAGACTTCCTCGACCTGAGCCCGACCGGCACCCTGCCGACCCTGGTCGACCGTGATCTGGTGCTGACCAACGCGCGGGTGATCATGGAGTACCTGGACGAGCGCTTCCCGCATCCGCCCCTGATGCCGATCGACCCGGTCAGCCGCGCCAAGGTGCGCACCGCCCTGTACCGCATCGAGCACGACTGGTACCCGTTGCTGCCGGAACTGGCCGAAGGCGGCAAGGGCGCGGCCAAGGCGCGCAAGGTCCTGCGCGAGGGGCTGCTGTCCATCATGCCGGTGTTCGCCGCAAGCCCCTACATCATGAGCGATGAGTTCAGCCTGGCCGATGCCACCCTCGCGCCGATCCTCTGGCGTCTGCCGGTGTATGGCATCGAGATCCCGGCCCAGGCCAAGGCCCTCAACGACTACATGGAGCGCATCTTCAGCCGCCCGACCTTCCGCGAGAGCCTCTCGGATCTCGAGCTGGAGATGCGGGCGTGACCTCGAGCCGCCCGTACCTGCTGCGCGCCCTGTACGAGTGGATCGTGGACAACGACCACATCCCCTACATTGTGGTGGATGCCCGGCAGCCGGGGGTGGTCGTGCCGCCCGAGCACGTGAAGGACGGCCAGATCACGCTCAACATCGCCCCCCACGCGGTGCAGGGGCTGAGCCTCGGCAACGCCGAGGTACGATTTTCCGCGCGCTTTGGCGGCCGTGCCTTCACCGTCAGCGCCCCAGTGCAGGCGGTGCTCGCGATCTACGATCGGGAGACGGGGCAGGGGATGGGCTTCCCGCCCGAGACCATGCCCGGCGAGGTGGCGGGCGCGTTGGAGGGGGAGGTTCCCGCGGCCGGCGTGCCGGGCCCGGAAGAAACTCCACCTACCCCACCGCGCCGCGGCGGCCACCTGCGTCGCGTCAAGTGATGCCCTGCCCGCGAGACCGGAGCCGCTTTCAGGCGGGGTTCAGTCGCGGGAGGCTGTCAGCTTGAGATGGATCAGGCCGGCAGTCAGGGCGTCGTGGTAGGCGTCATGGCGGCCGCCGGCGGGCAGATCCAGGGCATGCAGGATGGTCTCCAGGCGCAGGTCCGCCGGTCGGTGCGCCAGGCGGCCGAAGCGCCAGTGGTAGTATTCGGTGGCCACCTCGATCCGTCGGTTGGGCAGCCGGATGCCCAGCCAGTTATGCACGTAGCGGTCGATCAGGTCCATGTCGAAATCGACGTAGTAGCCGACCACCGGGCGCGGCCCGATGAAGTCGAGCAGTCGGCCGAGGGCCTCCTCCACCGGCAGGCCGCCGGCCACGTCGATATTGCGCAGGCCGTGCACCCGGATGCTCTCCCCTTCGACAACCCCGCGCGGACGCACCGTCAGGCGCAGGGCCGAGCTCGTCTCCAGCCGGCCGGCGACGATGCGGATCGCGCCGATTGACAGCAGTTCTCCGGTCTTCGCGGACAGGCGGCTGGCCTCGCAGTCAAGGCACACCGACTCGTCCGGCGGCGGCGTATCGAACAGGTGAGCAAAGCGCGCATCGCGTAACCTCCGCCGGTACCACCAGCGTGCGATGGGATTCATGAGGTTGCATCCTGGGAGCGTAATCCGTGCAATAGTACCAAGCTTGCCATCGCAGAGGCCGCATGCAGTCAGCCTACACCCTTTCCCCGTCCCCAGACCGGCTCGAACAGCTGGCCGCCTGGTGGGCGACCCCCGACGCCG
>JBMFOY010000085.1:0-7989 GCA_049969375.1 Halothiobacillaceae bacterium
TTTCTGCTGCGCAAAAATCGAACCTAGGGAAACGCTGAAAAATTCAGCGTTTCCCTAAGGGGGTGCACATGATGACCACGGACGAAACCCTCGCTGAGCTGTTCCGCGAACGCGTCCGGCTCAGCCCGGAAGCACCTGCCTACCGGGTCTTCGACCATGCGCGCGGAGACTGGGCCGAACTGAGCTGGCGGGCAATGGATCAGCGGGTCGCCAGCCTGCGCAGCGCCCTCGCCCTTGAGGCGCTGGCGCGCGGCGAGCGGGTGGCGCTGATGCTGGAGAACGGCCCGGACTGGATCGCCATCGACCTCGCCGTGCAGGGTTTGGGACTGGTCAGCGTGCCGCTGTACGTCGACGACCGCCCCGACAATGTGGCCCTCATCCTGCGCGAGACCGGGGCACGCATCCTGCTGCTGCAGAATGGTTTGCAATGGTCGCGGTTGGCGCCGGTTCTGGCCGAGGAGGATGTGGCAACCCTCAAACGCATTGTCACCCTCCGGCCACTTGCCACAGACGATCCGCGCGTGGTGGACCTGGATGCCTGGTGCGCCCAGGCCGCAGCCCCCCCACACCCCGGCCATCGCCCCGGACGATCTGGCCACCATCGTCTACACTTCGGGCACCACGGGGCGGCCCAAGGGCGTGATGCTCAGCCACCGCAACATCCTCGCCAATGCCCGCGCGGCGGCCAGCCTGATCGACATCGGCCCCAACGACCGTTTTCTCTCCTTCCTGCCGCTCTCCCATATGCTCGAACGCACGGTCGGCTGTGTGCTGCCCATGCTGTGCGGCGCCGAGGTTCGCCTTCGCGCGTTCCATCCAGCAGCTGGGCGAGGATCTGCGCGAGGTGCGACCGACCCTCCTGATCTCCGTGCCGCGCATCTACGAGCGGGTCGCGCGCTGCATCCAGGTCGGGCTGGCGCGCAAGGGATGGTTTGCGCGCCTCCTGTTCCGCACCGCCGTCGACGTGGGCTGGCGCGCCTTCGAACACCGGCAGGGGCGTGCGCCCTGGCACCCAACCCTGCTGCTCCAGCCGCTGCTGCACCGCGTGGCCGACCGGTGCTGGACCGGCTCGGCGGTCGCCTGCGGCTGGCCATCTGCGGCTGGCCATCTGCGGCGGGGCACCGCTGCCGCCCGATATCGCGCGCCTGTTTCTCGGCCTCGGCCTGCCGCTTTTGCAGGGCTACGGTCTGACCGAGACCGCCCCGGTGATCAGCGTCAACCGGCTGGACGACAACCTCCCCGCCAGCGTCGGACGCCCCCTGCCGGGGGGCGAGGTCCGTCTGGGCGAGCAGGACGAACTGCAGGTACGCGGCCCGAACGTGATGCTCGGCTACTGGCACAACACGGCGGCCACCCGCGCCCTGTTCACCCCGGACGGCTGGCTGCGCACGGGGGATACGGCACGCATTGATGCTGCTTGATGCTGCAGGACACATCTGCATCACCGGACGGCTCAAGGACATCCTCGTGCTCGCCAGCGGCGAGAAGGTGCCGCCCGCCGACATGGAGCTCGCCCTGCTCGGCGACCCGCTGTTCGAGCAGGTGATGGTCATCGGTGAGGGCCGCATAATTCAGCGTTTCCCTCACTCCATCCCCAGTTCCTTCATCTTCCGCGCCAGGGTGTTGCGCCCCCAACCAAGGAGCATGGCAGCGTCCTGCTTGAGGCCGCGGGTGTGGGCCATGGCGGACTCGATCATCACCCGCTCGAACATCGGCGTCGCCTCGTCCAGCAGGTCACGCTGGCCAGACGCGAGGCGGGCATCGGCCCAACGACGCAGCAGGATGGGCCACGCCTCCGGGGCCTGCGCGGGCAGAACGGCCCGGGCCTCGCTGTGGTGGGCCAGCGGCTGCCCACCCGTGCGCAGGATCTCCGGCGGCAGGTCAGAGGGTAGCACCTCGCGCCCGCAGGCCATGACGGTCAGCCAGCGGCAGGTGTTCTCCAGCTGGCGCACGTTGCCGGGCCAGTCGTAGGCCTTGAGCAAGGCCAGCACCTCCGGGGTGAGGAGCTTGGGCGGGGTATCCAGCTCACGCGCGGCGCGCTTGAGGAAGTGCTCGAGCAGCAGGGGGATGTCCTCGCGCCGTTCACGCAAGGCCGGCAGGGCCAGGTGGATGACGTTGAGGCGGTGCATCAGGTCCTCGCGGAACAGGCCGTCGCGCACGCGGGCGGCCAGGTCCTGATGCGTCGCGGCAATGATGCGCACGTCCACCCTGACCGGGGTGTGGCCGCCGACGCGGTAGAACTCGCCCTCCTGCAGTACGCGCAGGAGGCGGGTCTGTAGGTCGAAAGGCATGTCGCCGATCTCGTCGAGGAACAGGGTGCCGCCATCAGCCTGCTCGAAGCGCCCGCGCCGCTGGGCCTGGGCGCCGGTAAACGCGCCGCGTTCGTGGCCGAACAGCTCCGATTCGAGCAGATCCTTGGGGATCGCGGCGGTATTGAGGGCGATGAACGGGCCGTTGGAGCGGGGGCTGTGCCGGTGCAGGGCCTGCGCAACCCGCTCTTTGCCCGTGCCGGACTCGCCGGTAATGAGCACAGTGATGCTGGAGCGTGAGAGGCGGCCGATGGCGCGGAAGACCTCCTGCATGGCCGGCGACTGGCCGATGATGCCGGTCTGCTCCTCGGCTTCCTCCGCCCCCGCCCCGCCAGTCTCGGCGCGGCTGTCGATGGCGCGGCGCACGAGGGTGAGCGCCTCATCGATGTCGAAGGGCTTGGGTAGGTAGTCGAACGCGCCGCTCTCGAAGGCGTTCACGGCGGAGTCGAGGTCGGAGTGTGCGGTCATGATGATGACCGGCAGCCTCGGGTAGCGCTTGCGCACCTCGCGCATGAGCGCCAGGCCATCGATCCCCGTCATGCGGATATCGCTCACCAGCACGCCGGGCTGCTCGCGGCGCAGGCTCGCGAGCACCTCCTCGCCAGACTCGAACAGGCGCGGCTGCCAGCCGACCTTGCTCATCGCCCGCTCGAGCACCCAGCGGATGGAGGGATCGTCGTCGACGATCCAGATTTGTTGCGTGGCGCTGCGGAATCCGTCCCTGGATTCCGCCCTTCGGGGATTGCGATGCGATCCAACGCCGTTTCCTTCGTCGCTGTTCATGGGGCGGTCTCCGGAGTGGGGGAGGCGATGGGCAAGAGGATGGAGAACAGGGTGCGGCCGGGGTGGCTGGCGAACTCGATCAGACCGCCGTGCTGGGCGATCAGCGACTGACTGATTGCAAGCCCAAGCCCGGTCCCGCCCGGCCGGCCGCTGACCATGGGCAGGAACAAGGTATCCAGCAGCGACGGCGGAATGCCCGGACCGTTGTCCTCGATGTCGATGCGCGCCACCAGCCGGTGACGGGTATGCCCCAGGGTGAACTGACGTAGCACGCGGGTGCGGATGACGATGCGGGCATCAGCCTGGCCCGCCAGGGCTTGCATGGCATTGCGCACGATGTTGAGCACGGCCTGGATCAAAAGGTCGGGATCGGCGTACAGCTCGGGGATGCTCGGGTCGTAGTCGGTGATCAGGCGCACACGGCCATCCTGCATCTCCATGCTCACCAGCCGCCGCACGTGCTCGAGCGGCTCATGGAGATTGAGCATCCGTTTCTTCGGCAGTACGTGCGGGCCAATCATGCGGTCGACCAGTGCGCGCAGGCGGTCCGCCTCGCGCATGATCACCGCGGTGTACTCGCGCAGCTCCATCTGCTCGAGTTCGCCATGCAGCAATTGCGCCGCGCCGCGCAAACCACCGAGCGGGTTCTTGATCTCGTGCGCAAGGCCGCGCAGCAGGCTACGGGCGGCCTGCTGCTGCGCCAGTAACTGCTCCTCCCGGGCAATGCGCAGATGGCGTTCGACGTCCATCATCTCCACCAGCACCCCCTCGCCCAGATCAGGGTCGATCAGCGGGCTGATCGCGCAATCGACCATCACGTCGCGACCGGCGGCGTGCAGGGGCATCTCGCGGAAGGTGCAGGGATGGCCGCTCTCGAACGACTGGCGAAGCACCCTCGGCAGGCTCGCCTCGCCCGGCAAGATGGAGCGCACCGGCAGGCCCCGGGCCTGGCGCAGACTCAGCCCGAGCAGATTCTCGGCGGACGGGTTGAGGTGGACGACCTGCAGCCCGGCATCCAGCCAAAGCAGGGCCACCGTCTGGTGTTCAAACAGGCGCGCGAGGAGGGCGCAGTCGGGAGTCTGATTCATGTCCAGATCTAGGCAAGAGTCGGGCCAGCCCCTGTTTTTAGGGAAATGCTGAAAAAATCCATCCATGGATTTCTTCAGCGCGTCTCATCAAGGTGCATGTCCGCGACGGCCTCCGCGAATCAACGACTGAACGCGTTGTTCGCGCTGGGGCGTCCTGCCCCAAACAGGAAACGCTGAATTTTTCAGCGTTTCCTTAGGCGGGAGGGCCCGTCGCACCGTCAAAGCTTAGGTTGTAGGAGGCCCGCCTCGGGCCGATGGCCTCTTCAATCAGCCCCAGTCGCGACAAGGGCGTCGCTCCTACGCGTACGCGGGCGCCGCTCCCCCCACCCTCAGGGCGCGGGGCGCAGCTGCGGCACCGGGGGCGGGATAGGACTGAGCGGAGCCCCCGGCACCTGGCGCCCCGGTTGCAACAGGCTCGGTCGCTGCAGGGTGAAGTGCACGGGAATGGACTGGATCAGCACCTGGCCCGCGGCATCCAGCACGAAGGCCTCGAGCACATGCTCACCGCGATCGATATTGTTGAGCACAAGGTTCATGCGGGTGGTGTTCTGCGCCACCGGAGCACCGTCCAGCAGCACGGTCAGGCCGTGCCCCAAATCAGCGCGCAGAGGGGGGTGGAGATTGAGGCTCACGTCCACATCGCCCGCGGTATTGACCAAGATCTCGCTGGACCCAGGCTGAGTGATGCGCAGGTCGGTATACCCCGCGAAAGCCTCACTGCCTGGCTTGGTGGATGCTTTAGCCGGGGCTTGGGAGGGCGCGGGCAAGATGGGCACCACCACGCTGGTCGCTGGGGCGGGCTCAACCACCATGCGCTGCGCGCCGCTGCGTGGCTGATCGGTAAACACCGTGTTGCCCTTCTCATCGACATAGCGGTACACCTCGGCCGCCTGGGCGGTGAGGATGGCGAGGGCAAGGGTCAACAAGATGAATGTGCGCATGGACCTACATTAGGCCATGGCGCAGGAAAGAAAAAGCCCCGCGCGGAGCGGGGCCTTGAGGTGTCCGTCGGGCGAGCCCAACTAGGCCGTTGATAAAGAGTTTTTCAACGGCCTGTTACAGGCTGTAGTACAGGTCGAATTCGACCGGGTGCGGCACCATGCGCACGCGCTGGACCTCGGCCTGCTTGAGCTCAATGTAGGCGTCGATCAGCTCGTCGCTGAACACGCCACCCTGCTTGAGGAACTCGCGGTCCTTGTCCAGGGCCTCCAGGGCCTGCTCCAGGGAGAAGGCGACTTCCGGGATGGCCTTCTCCTCCTCGGGCGGCAGGTCGTACAGGTTCTTGGTGGCGGCCTCACCCGGGTGGATCTTGTTCTTGATGCCGTCCAGGCCCGCCATCAGCAGGGCGGCGAAGGCGAGGTACGGGTTGGCCGTGGAGTCAGGATAACGCACCTCGATGCGGCGGGCCTTCGGGCTCGACACAAACGGGATGCGGATGGAGGCGGAGCGGTTGCGGGCGGAGTAGGCCAGCTTCACCGGGGCCTCGAAGTGCGGCACCAGGCGCTTATAGCTGTTGGTGGACGGGTTGCAGAAGGCGTTCAGGGCATGGGTGTGCTTGATGATGCCGCCGATGTAGTACAGCGCGGTCTCGGACAGGCCAGCGTAGCCGTCGCCGTTGAAGGTGTTCTTACCGTCTTTGGACAGGGACATGTGCACGTGCATGCCGGAACCGTTGTCGCCCACGATCGGCTTGGGCATGAAGGTCACGGTCTTGCCGTAGGTGTGGGCCACGTTCTGGACCACGTACTTGAGGGTTTGGACCTCATCAGCCTTGCGCACCAGGGTGTTGAAAGCCACGCCGATCTCGCACTGACCCGCGGTAGCCACTTCGTGGTGGTGCACCTCGACCTTCAGGCCCATATCCTCCAGCACCAGACACATGGCCTGACGGATGTCGTGCAGCTGGTCGACCGGCGGGACGGGGAAATAGCCGCCCTTGACGCCCGGGCGATGGCCCATATTGCCGTCCGGGTACTCCTTGCCGGTGTTCCAGGCAGCCTCGGAGGAGTCGATCTTGACGAAGCAGCCGGACATATCCTGGGCCCAGCGGATGTCGTCGAAGATAAAGAATTCGTTTTCCGGACCGAAGAAGGCTGTGTCGGCAATGCCGGTGCTCTTCAAGTAGGCCTCGGCGCGCTTGGCGATGGAGCGCGGGTCACGCGAATAGCCCTGCATGGTGTCCGGCTCGATGACGTCGCAGACGACGATCAGGGTCGGCTCCTCGGAGAACGGGTCCATGACCGCGGTGGCCGGGTCCGGCATGAGGATCATGTCGGAGGCCTGGATGCCTTTCCAGCCGGCAATGGACGAGCCGTCGAACATCACGCCGCTCTCAAAGGCTTCCTCGTCGACGCGGGAGGCGGGATAAGTGACATGCTGCTGCTTGCCACGGGTATCGGTGAAACGGAAGTCAACGAACTTGACGCCGTGTTCCTGCATCATCTTGATGACGTCAGCGGGGGTCATGAGGATCTGCCTCCAGAGTGGCCGAGAGAAGTAGAAAAACCAACCAAGTTTACCCTTGCGGGCGCTGCTCGCAATTGAAGCATGAAGCGTGCCATGCTCCAAACGCTCACTCATGCCCATCCTCCACCCCTCCTGAGTCAGAGACTGCCCCACCTTGGGGCGCAAGCACCAAAATAGCGCACTACTTTGGTGCCATTACGATGATCAACCACATGCAGGTACGATCAGAGTCACGAGCGGCGCCTGTCGTTACATCCTATCGGACATATCGAGTTTGCAGCATCATCGAATCCATGTGAGGCGTACGGCCGCAAAGATGCCGCACGCAGGCCGCCAGACCCCGCGTAGGCCTGGCGCCAGACTTTCCTCTGGCGCAAGGGAAACGCTGAATCATTCAGCCATTCAGCGTTTCCTGTTTGGGGCAGGACGCCCCAACGCGAACGACGACGTACGTCGTTGATTCGCGGAGTCCGTCGCGGACATGCGCTGCGCCGGTAGCGTTGCGTCGTCCCAAAACGGGCACCGCACTTACTCCATCAGCGCCACGGACTTGATCATGGCGTAGGCCGACGCGCCCGGCTCAAGGCCGAGCTGGCGCCGCGAGAACGCGGTGATCTCGGCCAGCAGCAGCTGCCCGTCGGCGAGCCGGCAGGCCACGGTGACCCGCCCCTCGTGGGCCGGGTCGATGCGCTCGATGGTAACCGGCAGGTGGTTGAGGATGCTCACGCCCCGCGGCTCGTCTATGGCAAGGCTCACGTCGCGCGCGAGGATGCGCAGGCGGGTGGCCGATCTCTTTTCGCCGCAGGCCCCGGTCAAGAGGATGCGTACCTGGTCGGTTCCAAACGGGGTCAGGCCATCCGCATCGGTCTGCCCCATCGCCCCCTCCAGCACGGACACCGGCCCTTCTTCGTCGAACAGCGGCGAGTCGGGCTGCACCAGCGCCTCGCGCAGGGTCTCGATGCGCTCGATCCGCCCGTTGGCCATGAACACCACCCGCGAGGCCAGCCGCTCAACCTCGATGGGCGCATGGGTGATGTAGAGCACCGGGATCCCGGTCTCGTGTGCCAGCTCGTCGATCAGGGGCAGCAGCTCGGCCTTGGCGCGCCAGTCGAGTGCGGACAGGGGCTCGTCCATGCACAGCAGGCGCGGATGGGACAGCAAGGCGCGGGCGATGGCGACGCGCTGCTGCTCGCCGCCGGAGAGGGTGACCACATCCTGGTCCAGCTTGTGAGCGATGCCGACGCGGGCGGCGACGGATTCCAGCCCCGGCCCGCCGGTCTTCGGCGCGCGCTTGAGGGCGTACTCGAGGTTGCCGCGTACGCTCAGGTGCGGGAACAGCGCGG
>JBMFOY010000086.1:0-7869 GCA_049969375.1 Halothiobacillaceae bacterium
CTCGGCCGCCTTCCCGAGCGCTATCTGATCCTCGATGTGTCCGCCAGCCTCTGCGCCGTGCAACGGGAGCGCATCGAGGCCCGCGCACCGCACCTGCTCGAGCGGGTGGCGTGGATAGATGCCTGGCCGGAAGGCTTTCATGGCGTGATCGTCGGCAATGAGGTGATCGACGCCCTGCCGCTGCGTCTGCTCGAGATCGGTAGGGAGGGGCCGGTGCGCCTGGCCGTGGCCATGGGCGAGCAGGGGCTGGCCTGGATCCGTGTGCCCGCGTCCGATTCGGACCGTGTCGTGCTGGCGGAGATCGAGGCCAGTCGCGGCGGGGCGTTCCCTCTCGGCTACCGGGTCGAGTTCCATCCGGAACTGCCGGGCTGGGTCGCGGGTCTCGCCCACGCCCTGCGGCAGGGGGCGGCTTTCCTGTTCGATTACGGCGGCAGCGCGCGTGAGCTGTACGCGCCGGAGCGCTGGATGGGCACCTTGCGCTGCCACTTGCGCCACCACGCGCACGACGACCCGCTACTCCACCCGGGGCTGCAGGACATCACTGCCTGGGTGGACTTCTCCCGCGTCGCGGCGTGTGCCGCTGAGGCAGGGCTGGATGTGCTCGGCTACACCATGCAGGCGCATTTCCTGCTTGGCTGCGGCCTGGCCGAGGTCTATGAGCAGGCGTTTGCGGAAGCAGGGGGCGAGGCCGACCAGCTGCGTCTGGCGCAGGGCTTCAAGACCCTGATGATGCCGGGCGAGATGGGCGAGCGCTTCAAGGTCATGGCCCTCGGCAAGGGCGTGGACGGTTCGCTCTCCGGCTTCGCCATGCGGGATTTCCGCGACCGGCTCTGAGAGCAGCTCTTGTCTGCTAGGGACATGCTGAAAAAATCCATCCATGGATTTTTTCAGCATGTCTCATCAAGGCGCCTGTCCGCGACGGCCTGCGCGAATCAACGACGCGGGCGAGGATGTCGAGATCGCGCTCGATCAGTGCGGATTTGGTGACGATCGACACCGGATGGCCGAAATCATCTAGCACCTCCAGCAAGCGGCGCGTCAGCCCGGTGCGGCGCTCGACCGGCTGCCAGCCGTCGGTGTTGATGCCGAGTGCGAGCGGCTGGCAGCGGTAGCCGGGTCTCGACAGCTCCTTGCGCAGCAGCGTGGGGGCGTCCGGCTTGTGGAACAGACGGGTCTCGAAATCGAGGCCGGGCGAGAGGCCAAGCCAGGCATGGGTGGGGCGGGCGAAACAGTACACGCAGCCATGCTCGCAGCCGCGATAGGGGTTCACCGAGCGGTCGAAGCCGACATCCGGCGACTGGTTGAAGCTGATGACGCTGCGCGCGGTGTCGATCCCGAGCGTGGTGGCCGGGCCGGGTTCTTCGCTCAGGGCGTCGAGCAGCCCCCAGCCATCATCCTCCAGCGTGCTGGAGTACGCGCTGTAGCGGTTGTCCGGGTTGGAGACGGCGCCGCGCCCGCGCGGCGGCTTGGGATGGATGATCGCCATGCCTTCAGGATCGGTTGAATGCCCGTTGGACGGTCCGCCTCCTTCCGGGGGCCAGGTGATCAGGCCGTCTCGCCGGCAAACGCCGCGCGCCCCTTCGTCATTCTGAACCAGACCGTGTAAAGCGCCGGCAGGAACAGTAAGGTCAGCACGGTGGCGACGATGAGCCCACCCATGATCGCCACCGCCATCGGGCCGAAGAACACGCTCTGCGAGAGCGGAATCATCGCCAGGATGGCGGTCAAGGCGGTGAGCATGATCGGCCGGAAGCGGCGCACGGCGGCCTCGATCACCGCCTGTTGCGGCGCGAGGCCTTCGCGGATGTTGCGCTCGATCTGGTCCACCAGGATCACCGAGTTGCGCATGATCATGCCTGAGAGGGCGATGGTGCCGAGCATGGCGACGAAGCCAAAGGGGCGGTTGAACACAAGCAGGAACAGCGCCACGCCGATCAGGCCGAAGGGGGCGGTCACGAGCACCATGGCCGTGCGCGACAGGCTTTGCAGCTGGATCATCAGCAGGGTCAGCATGGCGACGATGAACACTGGGAAACTTGCGCCGATGGAGGCGTTGCCCTTGGCGCTCTCCTCCACCGTGCCGCCCGTTTCGATGCGAAAGCCGGGCGGTAGACGGGCGCGGATGGGTTCGAGCAGGGGCTCGATCTCGGCGGTCACGGTCGGCGCCTGGATGCGGGTGTAGATGTCGCCGCGTACGGTGATGGTCGGGACGCGGTTGCGATGCCAGACGATGCCCTCCTCCTGCACGTACTCGATGCGGGCGATCTGGGCGAGCGGCACGGTCGCGCCGCCCGCGGTTGGCATGTTCAGTCCGGCCAGGCGTGCGAGCAGGTCGCGGTCCTCCGCCGTGCCGCGCAGCAGGATGGGGATGGTCTGGTCGCGCTCGCGGAACTCGCCGACCGGGATGCCGTTGAGGGCCTGCTGCACGGCCTGGACGATCTGCGCGCGGGTGAGGCCGAGACTGATCGCCTGGGGCGTGTCGATCTTCAGCACGATGCCCTTCACCCGCTCATTCCAATCCAGGTGCACATTCACCAGGTGAGGGTGGGCGCGCATCACCTCCGCCACCTGCCCGGCGATGTCGCGCAGCCGCCAGAGGTCGTCGCCGGAGACACGGAACTGCACTGGGTAGCCGACCGGGGGGCCGTTCTCCAGCCGGATCACCCGCCCGCGCACCTCGGCGAACTGCCCGCTGTGGTCGAGCAGCTCGATCAGCTTGCCGCGCAGGGCCTCGCGGTCCGGGATGCTGTTTGTGGTGATGACGAACTGGGCGAAGCTGATGTCGGGCAGTTGCTGGTCGAGCGGCAGATAGAAGCGCGGCGAACCCTCGCCCACGTAGGCCACGTAGTTGTCGATGTGCCCGCGCTGGGTGTCCAAGTATGCTTCGAGCTTCTGGCTGACACGGGTGGTGGCCTCTAGGGAGGATCCCTCCGGCAGCTTGAGGTCGACGATCAGCTCCAGCCGGGTGGCGTCCGGGAAGAATTGCTTCTCGACCAGGCCAAACAGGCCAATGGAGCCGATAAAGGCGGCCACGGTGAGCACGATCACCTGCACAGGGTGCCGCACACAGGCCTCGATCAGGCGGCGGAAGCGGGCGAGGAAACGCTCGGCGAGGGCGTGCTGGGCCGTGGTGATGGGCGCAAGCCAACGCCCGATGCGACCGGGTGGGCGCTTGGCCTCGTTGCGCTCTGTCAGAAGGCGGTAGCCAAGGTAGGGAATGACAATGACTGCGGCCAGCCAAGAGAGCAGGAGGGCGATGGTCACCACCTGGAAGATCGAGCGGGTGAACTCGCCCACCGTGGACTGCGCCAGGGCAATGGGCAGAAAGCCCGCCGCGGTGATCAGGGTGCCGGTCAGCATCGGGAAGGCGGTGGTGGTGTAGGCGAAGCTCGCCGCCTTCATCCGCTCCATGCCCTCGTGCATCTTCACCGCCATCATCTCCACCGCGATGATCGCATCGTCCACCAGAAGGCCGAGGGCGAGGATCAGCGAGCCGAGCGAGATCTTGTGCAGGCCGATGTCGAACAGGTGCATGACAAAGAAGGTTCCGGCCAGCACCAGCGGGATGGACAGGGCCACTACCATGCCGGCGCGCAGTCCGAGGCTGAGGAAGCTCACCGCCAGCACGATTACCACGGCCTCGGCGACCACCTTGAGGAACTCGTTGATCGAACGCTTGACCGCCGCCGGCTGGTCGTTGACCCGATGCAGCGCCATGCCCACCGGCAGCTGCTGTTCGATGCGCGCCATCGCCGCATCCAGGGCCTGGCCGAGGGCGATGATGTCGCCGCCCTTGCGCATGGCCACGCCGATGCCGAGCGCGGGCGTGCCCATGTAGCGGAAGGTGGCGGCGGGCGGGTCTTCGTAGCCGCGCCGGACCTCGGCCACCTCGCGCAGGCGGAGGGTGTGGCCGTCGATGCTGATCGGCAGGTCGCGGAGCTCGTCCAGGTTGCGGAAGACACCCTCGGGCCGTACGAAGATGCGGTCGGTCGGGGTATGGTAACTGGCCGTGGCCACGACGAGATTCTGCCCGCGCAGCACCTCGATCATTTGCTCCACGCTGAAGCCGAGATTGGCGAGCTTGCTGTTGGAGAGCTCGATGAACACGCGCTCGTCCTGCTCGCCGAGCATCAGCACCTTGGCCACGTCTGGGACGCGCAGCAGCTCCTTGCGGATGTCATCGGCCGTATCGCGCAGCTGGGCGTAGGTGAAACCGTCCCCGGTGAGGGCGAAGATGTTGCCGAAGGTGTCGCCGAACTCGTCGTTGAAGAACGGCCCCAGCACGCCTTCCGGCAGGGTGTGGCGGATGTCGCCGACGCGCTTGCGGATGTCGTAGAACATCCCCGGCATGGCCTTCGAGGGAGCGCTGTCCTTCGCTATGACGAAGATGTTCGCCTCGCCCGGGCGGGAGAAGCTGCGCACGATGTCGACGTATTCGGTTTCGAGGATCACCTTCTCGATCTTCTCCACCACCTGCTGCTCGACCTCGCGCACGCTGGCGCCCGGCCAGGTGACCTGCACCAGCATGACCTTGAAGGTGAAGGGCGGGTCCTCCGACTGGCCGAGCTTGCCGTAGCCGAACACGCCCAGGGCCAGGGTCAGTACCATCAGGTAGAGCACGAAGCTGCGGTGGCGCAGTGCCCACTCGGAAAGGTTGAAGCTCTTCATGCGGCGGGATCCATCCATGGACTCCGCCCTTCGGGTGTCACCGTGCGGCGACCGAACGCCGTTCCCGGCGGCGTTGTTCTGGTGTATTCCTTGAACGGGCCATCATAGGGCACGGGGCGGACGGCCTGGCCTTCGCTCAGCATGTGCACCCCGGCGGCGACGACGCGCTGCCCCTGCGCCAGGCCACGCACCAGAAGGCCATCCTCGCGGAAGGCCAGCACCTCGACTGCTTGCAGGGTAACCCGGTCGTCCGCTCCCAGCACCCAGACGGCGGCGGCCGGTCCCTGCTGGAACAGGGCGGAGGCGGGCAGCCAATGCGCGTCCTGGCCGGGCGCGGCGGGCAGGAGGACGTCCGCCGCGATGCCAAGACGCAGATCTTGTGGGGCGCCGGGCAGGGCGACCTTCACCAGCACGCTGCGGGAGACATCAAGAGCAGGGGCGATCTCGCGTACGCGGCCTTCGAGTGGTGTATCGGGCGTGGACCAGAGCCGCACCCGGAGCGGCGTGCCCACAGGCATGATTTGTGCGGTGCTCTCTCCGACGCGCAGATGCACCTCGCGCTCCCCGTCGTAGGCAATGCCAAGCACTGGCTGGCCCGCGGCCACCACTTGGCCCACCTCGGCGCCGATTCGGGTGATGACGCCCGGCTGGTCGGCGACCAGCGACGTGTACAGCGCCTGATTTTCGGCCAGGCTGACTTGCGCGCGGGCGGCGTTCACGCGCGCCACGGCGGCGTCAAACGCCGCCTGTGCATTGTCGAGGGCCGACTTGCCGATGAACTTCTGCTCGTAAAGAGGCTTCAGGCGCGCCAGCTCGTTGCGGGCGTTGATCCGGTCGGCCTCGGCCGCTGCGAGGTTGGCACGGCTGCTGGCGAGCTGCAGGTCAAGATCGGCGGTATCCAGTTTCGCCAGCACCTGTCCGGCACGGACCGCGTCGCCCAGTTCCACCCTCCGGTCGCTGATCTTGCCGCCGATGCGGAAACTGAGTTCGGCCTCGTGGCGTGCCCGGACTTCGCCGGAGTAGGCGGTCTCCGCGGTCGAGGCCTGTCCGTTCACGGTCCAGATTTGGGCGGGGCGGACGACCTCGCGGGGCGGTTCGGGTTCCTTGCAGGCGGCCAGCAATAGCAGCAGGACCAGGGGCAGTGCCTTGTGGGCCGGAATGGTCATGTTGGGCGCTCCGTTGGGAGGAGGGGCTAAGGAAACGCTGAAAAAATCCATCCATGGATTTTTTCAGATCGTCTCGTCGCGGTGCATGTCCGCGACGGACTCCACGAATCAACGACGGAACGCGTTGTTCGCGTTGGGGCATTCTGCCCCAAACGGGAAACGCTGAATGATTCAGCTGTTTCCCTTACGACGCCTCGCGTGATCCGTGGGAGCCGCGTGTCGCGGCGATGAGCCATGGAGTCAAGGGTGCAGTGGATGGGGGGTAGCGTCAATAGGGCACGCGGTCCTGTTTCGCTAGCCACGCATCGAAGGGCTGCGCGGCTTCGGGCAGTGGATGGTGGTGCAGGCAGGGGCAGGCGGCGGGTGATGGTGCGCCGTAGAGGGCGAGGGCGATGGGCGTGTCGTCGAAGCCGGCGCGGGTGGCCTCCGCATGGCTGGCGGCATAGACGATACGCGGGATGTGCGCCCACAGGCTTGCAGCGAGGCACATGGGGCAGGGCTCGCAGCTGGTGTACAGCACGCAGTCGTCGAGGTGGGGGTGGCTGAGGGTGCGCGCCGCGGCGCGGATGGCGTTGATTTCCGCGTGGGCGCTGGGGTCGCAATCCAGGGTCACGGTGTTCTGCCCGCGGCCAACGACTTGGCCGTTGCGCACGATGAGTGCGCCGAACGGCCCACCCCCCGCCGTGACCGAAGTGGTGGCCAGCAGGATGGCCTCGCGTAGGAAGGTGGCATCGGCATTCAGCGTCATGGTCTTTTCCTTGGGCTGGCTTGTTGAGAGGATAAGCCTCCATCGTCATTTATTCATGCCATCGGAGCCGTTCGTGAGCGAATCCTTCATCCCCCATGTGGTGATTCTCGGCAGCCGGGCCGTGGCCCGTACGCTTGCGGCCTTCGTCGCGTGCATGGGCTGGCCGCTGACCGTGTGGGAGCGGGACGTGGCCGAACACCCCTGGCCTGAGGGCACGTTGACTGTGGCGCGGGTGTTCGCCGAGTCGCCCGAATCGCTTCCAGCCCATGCTTTCGCCGTCGTCGCGCGCGGCCACGAGGGCGATCCCGAGTCGGTCGAGGCACTGCTGCGTGCGGGGGCAGAGCGGGTATTCCTGGTAGCATCGGCAAGACGTGCCGAGGGCGTGCTCGAGCAGGTGGCCCAGCGTCTGGAAAACCCTGCCCTGCTCGAGCGCGTGTCCGCCCCGGCTGGGATTGATCTCGGCGGACAGGAGACGGCGGCCATCGCCCTCTCCCTCGTCGCCGAGATGCAGTGGCGCGCGGCGGGATGCACGGGGGAACTGCGTCCGATGGCTGAATTGCGCGCCGCGCGGCTCGAGCGCAGCCGCACCGGCCAACGCAACCTCTCTTGCCCGGGGCAGCGTGGATGAGTTGGGTCTACCTGCTCATTGCCGCGGTGTTCGAGATCGGCTGGCCGGTCGGCTACAAGCTGTCGACCGTGCCGGGGCTGCGCTGGATTGGGCTTGGCATCGCCCTGGCGTGCATTGCCCTGAGCGGCGTCTTCCTCTGGCTTGCGCAGCGCGAGATCCCGATTGGCACGGCCTATGCCGTGTGGACCGGCCTCGGCGCGGCGGGTACCTTCCTGGCCGGTATGGTGTTCTTTGGTGAGCCGGCCAGCCTGATGCGCCATCTCGGTGTGCTCCTCATTCTCTCCGGGGTGGTCGTGCTCAAGCTGGCGGGGTGAGGGCTACCCTTGGTTGGGCTATGCTTCAGGTCATCACCCTTGTTGGAGACTAGCCGTGGACATCAATAATCTCGCCGCCTACGCCACGGATGTCTCGACTGCACGCATGCTGCAGTCCGTGGACATTGCCATGCAGAAAAAGGCCATGGAAATCCAAGAGCGGACCATGGCCCAGCTGATTCAGACGATCCCGCCGCAGCCCAACCCGGCGGTCAATCCGCCGAACCTGGGCCAGAACGTGGACTACTTCGCCTAAGAAAACTCTGAAAAAAATCCATCCATGGATTTTCTCAGATCGTCTTATCAAGGCGCATGTCCGCGACGGACTCCGCGAATCAACGACTT
>JBMFOY010000087.1:0-7826 GCA_049969375.1 Halothiobacillaceae bacterium
CAGGTCCCAGCTCTGGTCGGGGTTGAACTCGCGCAGAATGCGCAGGTCCAGCCCGTCGATGTAGGCGTTCTCGTCGTCGCGCGGGGTGGATTCGATCATCCAGCGTCGCCGTCCCCAGGCCTGGAGCAGGAACACGTCGTACTGGTCGACGTGCGCGCCGACCGAGCCTCCGGGCGGAGCGTAGCTCATCATCAGGTCGTCGATGCGCCAGTCCGGGATAAAGCGGAAGGGTTCGATGATCGCCATCAGCTCTGGGACGGCTTTTTCCACGTCGGAGACGAGGATCGACCAGCCCCGCTCGGGCAGGCGTGCGAAGTCCTCCTCGCTGAACGGGCCGTAGCGCAGCTCCCAGGGCTTGCTGCCGCCTTCCTCCAGCACCATGCGGCTATGGATGCCTTCCTCGCAGGCGAGTCCTGCGAGCTCATCGGGGGTGATAGGGGCCTGGAAGCCAGGAAAGGCCTGGCGGATCAGCAGCGGCTTCTTCTGCCAGTAGTCGCGCAGGAAGGTTTCGACGGGCATGCCGCCAAGGACCTGGTCGGTCGTCCACATGGTCGGGATCATCCGGAATGAGGGGATGCGTGGATGGTATACTTCCGTCCATGTCCAGCAAACCCTCGAAAGCCCCCCCGAAGCTGCCCGGCACGCCTTATGGCGGGCGTGTCCGCGCGCGCCTGTGGATCACCGGGGACCAGGGGGGCTACCTTGGCGTGGGCAAGGTGCAGCTGCTGGAGGCGATCGCCGAGAAAGGCTCGATCAGTCAGGCGGCCAAGGCCATCGGCATGTCCTACAAGCGTGCCTGGCAGCTGGTCGAGGAGCTCAATGGCCTGGGCGACTCCCCGATGGTGGTCACCGAGACCGGTGGTGCCCATGGCGGCGGCACGCGCCTGACCCCGCGCGGCGAGCGTGCGATCAAGCTGTATCGGGCGTTCGAGGCCGAATTCGCGGCCTTTGTGCGGACATTCCCGCATCCCATGGATCTCTGAGCCTGTTTTGAGGTTTTCTTGTCCAACGTTCACGACGCGGCCCATGCCTGCCTGATGGAGTCCGACCCCGCGCGCAAGGCGGCCTGCGTGCGCCGCCTTGCGCAGGACTTTGCCGCGGGGTGGCTAGCCGTGGAACGGGGCGGCATGGCCATGCCCGTGCCCGACCCCGGCCGTCCTGCTCGGCCCGAACTGGTCGAGCGCAGACTCTTGGCCCAGCGCCCGGTATCGGTACTGGAAGGCCGCCTGGCCTTGGCCCACGCCCTGGCGCATATTGAGTTCAACGCCATCAATATCGGCTTGGACGCGGCCTACCGTTTCCGCGACCTGCCTGAAGGGTTTTATGCCGACTGGATCCGCGTGGCGGTGGAGGAGGCCCATCACTTCGAGCTTCTGCGCGCCTACCTGAACGATCAGGGGCGGGACTACGGCGACTACCCCGCGCACGACGGCCTGTGGGAGATGGTGCGCCGCACCGACGACGATGCCCTGATCCGCATGGCGCTGGTGCCGCGCGTGCTGGAGGCGCGCGGCCTGGACGTCACGCCGGGGATGCAGGCCAGGTTGCGCGAGGTGGGGGATACACGCCTGGTCGAGATCCTCGACGTGATCTACCGCGAGGAGATCGGCCACGTGGAGATCGGCACGCGCTGGTTCCGTTTTCTTTGCGCCGAGCGCGGACTGGATGCACGCGCAACCTTCCGCGCGCTGCTGTCCGAGTACATGGCCGGCCGCATCCGCGGCCCGTACGACGAGCTTGGCCGCATGCACGCGGGTTTCACCGCGGAGGAAATGGAGGACTTGCGGGCACTGGAGATGGAAACCATGGGGCGCCTGTCATGACCGCCTTCGTCCACCTGCGTCTGCATACCGAATACTCGCTGGTCGATGGCCTGCTGCGCATCAAGCCGCTGATGAAGCGGGCCAAGGCGCTGGGTATCCCGGCCCTGGCGCTGACCGACCAGTGCAACCTGTTCGCCTTCGTGAAGTTCTACAAGGCGGCGCAGGAGAGTGGCATCAAACCCATCCTCGGCGTCGACGCCATCCTCAAGGGCCTGCCGGACAAGGAGCCCTCCCGCCTGGTGCTACTGGCGCAGAACGAGGCGGGCTTCCGCAACCTGACCCGACTGGTCTCGCGCGGCTACCTGGAGGGGCTCTCGGGCGGGGTGGCCATGCTCGAACGTGACTGGCTGACCCTTGAGTCCTGCGCGGGGATCATCGCCCTCTCTGGCGGACGCGAGGGCGAGATCGGCCAGGCCCTGCTCGGCAGCCAGCCCGGGCAGGCCGAGGGCTTGCTCGCGCACTGGATGAGCGTCTTTCCGGACCGCTTCTACCTCGAGGTCAGCCGTACCGGACGCCCCGGCGAGGAGGACGTGCTGCACCGTAGCGTGGACCTCGCTGCCGCCCTGGGCGCGCCCATCGTCGCCACCAACGACGTGCGCTTCCTCAGCCCTGAGGACTTCGAGGCGCACGAGGTGCGCGTCTGCATCCACGAGGGGCGCATCCTCGACGATCCCAAGCGCCCGCGCCGCTATTCCGAGCAGCAGTACCTACGCTCGCCCGAAGAGATGGCCGAGCTGTTCGCCGACCTGCCCGAGGCGCTGGAAAACACCGTCGAGATCGCCCGCCGCTGCTCGGTCGGCCTGTTCCTGGGCAAGCCCGTCCTACCCAAGTTCCCGATCCCCGAGGGCATGACCGAGGGCGAGTTCTTCACCCGCGAGGCCGAGAAAGGTCTGGAGGAACGCCTTGCGGTGATTGCTCCCCCGGGCTCGCCGGATGCTGAGCAGAAGCGCGCCCTGTATTTCGAGCGTCTGAAGTTCGAGCTGGGCACCATCCTGCAGATGGGCTTCCCCGGCTACTTTCTGATCGTGGCGGACTTCATCCAATGGGCCAAGCGCAACGGCATCCCGGTCGGGCCGGGGCGGGGTTCGGGCGCGGGCTCGCTGGTCGCCTACGCGCTGAAGATCACGGACCTCGACCCGATCCCCTACGACCTGCTGTTCGAGCGTTTCTTGAACCCCGAGCGGGTGTCCATGCCCGACTTCGACGTCGACTTTTGCATGGAGCGGCGGGACGAGGTGATCGACTACGTGGCCCGCACCTACGGCCGCGAGAGCGTCTCCCAGATCATCACCTACGGCAGCATGGCGGCGAAGGCGGTGGTGCGCGACGTGGGGCGCGTACTCGGCAACGGTTATGGCTTCGTCGATGGCATCGCCAAGCTGATCCCGAACGAGCTCGGCATCAGCCTGAGCGAGGCGCTGGAGAAGGCCGAGGACCTCAAGCAGCGCTACGACAACGATGAGGAGGTGCGCGCGATCCTCGACATGGGGATGCAGCTGGAGGGCCTGTCGCGCAACGCTGGCAAGCATGCGGGCGGCGTGGTGATCGCCCCCGGCCCGCTGACCGACTTCAGCCCCTTGTACCGCGCCGAGGGCGAGGAGGGCATCGTCACCCAGCTCGACAAGGACGACGTCGAGCAGATCGGCCTGGTCAAGTTCGACTTCCTCGGCCTGCGCACCCTGACCATCATCGACTGGGCGGTGAAGACCATCAACGCCCGCCGCGCGAAGGCCGGCGAGCCGCCCATCGACATCAGCCAGATCGACCTTGCCGACCGCAAAACCTTCGACCTGCTCAAGGCCTGTCAGACCACGGCGGTGTTCCAGCTTGAATCACGCGGCATGAAGGATCTGATCCGCCGCCTGCAGCCGGACTGCTTCGAGGACGTGATTGCGCTGGTAGCGCTGTTCCGCCCCGGTCCGCTCGAGTCCGGCATGGTGGACGACTTCATCGCCCGCAAGCACGGCCGCGCGGCTATCGAGTACCCGCACCCGGACCTCGAACCCATCCTCAAGCCCACCTACGGCGTCATCGTCTACCAGGAGCAGGTGATGCAGATCGCCCAGGTGCTGGCGCAGTACACCTTAGGCGGCGCGGACCTGCTACGCCGCGCGATGGGCAAGAAGAAGCCCGAGGAGATGGCCAAGCAGCGCGAGATCTTCCTCGCGGGCGCGACTGGGCGCGGCGTGGATGCGAATGTGGCGGGCTACATCTTCGACTTGATGGAGAAGTTTGCGGGCTACGGCTTCAACAAGTCGCACTCCGCCGCCTACGCGCTGGTATCCATCCAGACCGCCTGGCTTAAGGCGCACTATCCCGCTGCCTTCATGGCCGCCGTCCTGTCCGCCGACATGGACAACACCGACAAGGTCGTGGTCCTGATTGAAGAATGCCGGCAGATGGGGCTCAAGGTGGAGCCGCCGCGGGTCAACGACTCCGACTACCGCTTCACTGTGCGCGATGATTCAACCATCGTTTACGGTCTGGGGGCCATCAAGGGGGTAGGACAGGGCGCCATCGAATCAGTGCTGGAGGCACGCGCCAGGGGTGGGGCCTTCCGCGACCTGCACGACTTCGTGCGCCGCGTGGACCGCGGGCGACTCAACCGCCGCGTGCTGGAGGCCATGATCCGCGCCGGTGCCCTGGATGGCCTTGGGCCCAACCGCGCCTCACTCATGGCCGCGCTGCCGGACGCCCTGCGGCTGGCAGAGCATGCGGCCGAGCAGGAGGCCGCCGGGCAAGGAGATCTGTTCGGCATGTTCGCCGAGGACACGGTGGCTGAGGAGGCACCGGTGCCGGTGGTCGAGATCCCCGAATGGGACGACTTCGACCGCCTGGCGCAGGAAAAAGACGTGCTCGGTCTCTACCTCACCGGCCATCCCATCCAGGGCGTGATGGATGAGATCCGCCAGTTCACCGACATGCGCTTCGGCGAGTTGACCGGCCAGCTCGAGGACATGGCGCCGAAGGCCAACGGTCGGCCCCAGGAGCGTCATGTGGTGGTCGCCGGGCTCATGATCGGTGTGCGCCCGCGCATCACCCAGCAGGGCGAGAAGGAGGCCTTCCTGCTGCTGGATGACGGCACCGGCCGCATCGAGGCGCGCCTATTCCCCGAGGACTACAAGCGCCATGCCGAGCAGCTCGGCAAGGACCAGGTGCTGGTACTCGAGGGCGGGGCGAGCTTCGACACCTTCTCCGGCGGCGTGCGCCTGCGAGTGAAGAGCCTGATGACCCTGGACCAGGCGCGCGAGGCCTATGCGCGCGAGCTGCGCCTGGTACTGAGCGCGGGTTTCGGGCCGGACGGGGTCGATCGCCTGGCCAACACCCTGGCTCCCTTCCGACCCGGTCGCTGTCCTGTCCTGCTTGATGTGCGCAACGGCCAAGCGCGCGGGCACATGGTGCTGGGAGATGCCTGGCGCGTGACTCCCTCAAGCGAATTGTTGCGCCGTTTACGCCAGCTTTCTGAGATCGAGCGCGTTGAACTTAAGCATGCACGATCTTCTGCAATGGCCTGATCATGAATCCGTGTTTAGGGAAACGCTGAATCATTCAGCGTTTCCCGTTTGGGGTAGGACGCCCTTTTTCAACACCCTGTTACCTCGTGCTCCAGGAGTCGCGTAGGGTCACGGTGCGGTTATACACCGGGCGCCCCGCGCGATGATCTTTCTGGTCGGCGACGAAATAGCCATGCCGCTCGAACTGGAAGCGGCTTTCCGGCACGGCCTGGGCGAGCGCGGGTTCGAGCATGGCGCGGATGGAGGACTTGGAGTGGGGGTTGAGGTCGTCCAAAAAGTCGCGTTCCGCATCCGGGGCGTCGCCCTCGCGGCGGGCCCCGGGGGCAGGGTAGGCGAACAGTCGGTCATACATGCGGATCTCGGCCTCCACCGCGTGGGCGGCGGAAAGCCAGTGGATGTTGCCCTTCACCTTGCGCGCATCCGCGCCGGGGGTGCCGGATTTGGTGTCAAAGTCCACCTCGGCATAGACGCAGGTGACGTTGCCGGAGGCATCCTTGTCGAAGCCCGTGCACCTGATGATGTAAGCGTAGCGCAGGCGCACCTCCCCGTCGGGCTTGAGGCGGAAGTAGCCCTTGGGCGGGTTCTCCATGAAATCTTCGCGCTCGATCCAAAGTGTACGTGAGAGGGGGACGGCGCGCTTACCAAGCTCCGGCTTTTGCGGGTGGTTAGGCGCAAAACAGTCCTCGGACTGACCTTCGGGGTAGTTGACCAGCACCAGTTTGAGCGGGTCGAGCACGGCAATGCGGCGCTCGGCGCGCTCGTTCAGGTCCTCGCGCATGCAGTCCTCGAGCACCACCATGTCGATCAGGCTCTCGGACTTGGAGATGCCGATGCGGTCGGTGAACAGCTTGAATCCTTCAGGGGTGTAGCCGCGCCGCCGCGCGCCCTTGAGGGTTGGCATGCGCGGGTCGTCCCAGCCTTCCACGTGGCCACCCTCGACCAGCTGGATCAGCTTGCGCTTGGAGAGCACGGTGTAGTTGAGGTTCAGGCGCGAGAACTCGATCTGCTGCGGCAACGGGCGGGTGAAGTGGCCTGCATCCGCCAGACGTTCAAGGAACCATTCGTACAGTGGGCGGTGATCCTCGAATTCGAGAGTGCAGAGCGAGTGCGTGATGTGCTCCAGCGCATCCGACACGCAGTGAGCGTAGTCGTACATCGGGTAAATGCACCAAGCATTGCCCGTGCGGTGATGGTGGGCATGGCGGATGCGGTAAATGACCGGGTCGCGCAAGTTGATATTGGGCGAGGCCATGTCGATCTTGGCACGCAGCACATGGGCGCCATCGGGAAACTCGCCCGCCTTCATGCGGCGGAACAGGTCCAGGTTTTCGTCCACCGAACGGTTGCGGAAGGGACTGTCCTTGCCGGGCTCGGTGAGGGTGCCTCGGTTGGCGCGCATCTCGTCCGCGGTTTGCGAGTCGACGTAGGCGTGGCCGCCCTGGATCAGGGTTTCGGCGAAGGCGTACAGCTTGTCGAAGTAGTCGGAGGCGTAATAGAGGTGTTCGCCCCAGTCGAAGCCCAGCCAGCGCACATCCTCAAGGATGGCGTCCACATATTCCTGGTCTTCCTTGACGGGGTTAGTGTCATCGAAGCGCATATGGCACGCGCCGCCATAGTCCCGTGCCAGGCCGAAGTTCAGAAAGATGCTCTTGGCATGACCAAAGTGCAGGTAGCCGTTCGGCTCAGGCGGGAAGCGGGTCTCGACGCGGCCGCCCCATTTGCCGGAGGCATTGTCGGCGTCGATGATGGCGCGGATGAAGTGGGGCGCGGGTGTCGGGGCGGCGTGATCAAGGCTCATGCTGGGTGTTCATTGATTCCATGAATTGTCCATTTTAAGGAAACTCTGAAAAAATCCATCCATGGATTTTTTCAGCGCGTCTCATCAAGGCCATGTCCGCGACGGACTCCGCGAATCAACGACTGACGTCGTTGTTCGCGTTGGAGCATCCTGCCCCAAACAGGAAACGCTGAGTTATTCAGCGTTTCCTTAGATAGTGTCGTCACTATCCGCATGTTCAAGGTAATCTTCTTGGCATGAAGGCATCCGCCGCAAACCTGCCTCTTTGAGCACCGCCGCGCCCGAGGTCCTGCTGACCAACAGCCAACGTGCGCTCAAAGCCACTGTTGCCCAGGTGCTGGAATCCAGCCAGCGCCTGTTCAATGAAGAACGCGACAAGCTGGAACGCTGATCCGACGACAAGCTGCTGGCCGCCATCGCCCGGTTGAAGCGCGACGCCCGCAAGGCGGCCACCTTGCATGAGCAAGATGGCATCCAGCGCGAACGGCCCGAGCTGGAACGCAAGCAACGCCGCCTGCGGCAGGACATTTTCGCCGTCGAGGATGAGATCATCGCCAAGCGCAACGAACCGATTGCCTCGCTCCAGCAGCGGCTACAGGAAAGAACAAGCCATGAGACCCTGTTCAGCGTGCGCTGGCAGGTCGCCTGAACCGAAAATCCCTCAAAGAACCAGAAATCCCGAGATCAGGG
>JBMFOY010000088.1:0-7813 GCA_049969375.1 Halothiobacillaceae bacterium
GTTTAGGGCGTGGACTACCAGGGTATCTAATCCTGTTTGCTCCCCACGCTTTCGCATCTCAGCGTCAGTATGGACCCAGAGAGGTGCCTTCGCCATTGGTGTTCCTCCGCATATCTACGCATTTCACTGCTACACGCGGAATTCCCCTCTCCTCTATCCTACTCTAGCCTGACAGTATCGAATGCCATTCCCAGGTTAAGCCCAGGGATTTCACATCCGACTTATCAAACCGCCTACATGCGCTTTACGCCCAGTAATTCCGATTAACGCTCGCACCCTCCGTATTACCGCGGCTGCTGGCACGGAGTTAGCCGGTGCTTATTCTGTGGGTAACGTCAAAGGATCGCGGTATTAGCACAATCCCGTTCTTCCCCACTTAAAGTGCTTTACAACCCGCAGGCCTTCTTCACACACGCGGCATTGCTGGATCAGGCTTTCGCCCATTGTCCAATATTCCCCACTGCTGCCTCCCGTAGGAGTCTGGGCCGTGTCTCAGTCCCAGTGTGGCCGTCCACCCTCTCAGGCCGGCTACTGATCGTCGCCTTGGTAGGCCTTTACCCCACCAACTAGCTAATCAGACGTGGGCTCATCTCATAGCGAGAGGTCCGAAGATCCCCCCCTTTCCTCCGTAGAGCGTATGCGGTATTAGCGTAAGTTTCCCTACGTTATCCCCCACTACGAGGCAGATTCCCACGTATTACTCACCCGTCCGCCACTAGGTTGGCCGAAGCCAACCTCGTTCGACTTGCATGTGTTAGGCATGCCGCCAGCGTTCAATCTGAGCCAGGATCAAACTCTTCACTTTAAAATGCGACCCGAAGGTCTTATCTTTCAGATCCAAGCGATCCCATCAAAACGCAAATTTTGACAGGTTACTTGTATCAAGTTCGTGCCACCAAGACACAACCAACACAAGCACCCACACAAACTATCTAATCTTGTCTTTTAAAGATCGAACCCGATATTCCAGGGTTTCTCACAATCACCAATCAGCGGTGAGGTGAGTTAAACATTTTAGCACATCATCAACCGGTGTCAACAACAATTTCGAAACTTTTGTTTCGACTTGTCGCCAATCGCAACTCGCTTCACCAAGGAAGACTTAGCATCGCCGGGTTGGTTACTTTACCATCTTGTCGATGCTTGTCAACAAGCTGGTGAAATATTTTTGGTGGGTCGTGTAGGATTCGAACCTACGACCAATTGGTTAAAAGCCAACTGCTCTACCGACTGAGCTAACGACCCAACCGAGATGCGCATTATACGAGGACTTTTCCGCTACGCAAGCCCCCTCATGAAATTTTTTTGACATAGCACGTGGGGTCTGGAATACCGGCCGCCGCAAAGCCAGCGGCACGCAGCCTGCACGAGTCGCAGCGCCCGCAGGCGCGCCCGACTTCGTCAGCCTGGTAGCAGCTGATCGTCTGGGCATAGTCCACCCCGAGCGCTGTGCCCCGCGCAATGATCTCGGCCTTGTTCAAATACATCAGCGGAGCATGGATGGAGAACGCGCGCCCTTCGATGCCCGCCTTGGTGGCGACATTGGCCAACTGCTCGAAGGCCCGGATGAATTCCGGGCGACAGTCGGGATAGCCCGAATAGTCGACCGCGTTGACACCGACGAAGACGTCCTGCGCCCCCAGCACCTCGGCCCAGCCGAGGGCGATGGAGAGCATGATGGTGTTGCGGGCGGGGACGTAGGTGACGGGAATCCCCACACCCTCTTGCTCGGGAACCGGGATGGCAGGGTCGGTCAGGGCCGAGCCACCGATGCCGCCCAGATCCACCCGGACGACACGGTGTTCCTGCGCCCCCAGGCTGCTTGCCACCTTGCACGCAGCCTCGAGTTCCGACCTGTGACGCTGGCCATATTCCACGCTGAGGGCATAACACGCATAACCCTCGGCCCGCGCGATGGCCAGCACGGTGGCGGAATCGAGCCCGCCCGACACGAGGACCACGGCACGGCGGACGCCATCCTTCATCGACCGCGGGCCTCCGCCCACAGGATCTTGTGCAGCTGGACCTGCAGACGCACCGGAAGGTGATCCTCGAGGATCCAGTCGGCCAGCTGCCCCGGGGCGAGGCGACCACTCACCGCCGAGAACAGGATCTGACAGCGGGAGGGGAGGTCGTATTCCTTGAGCTTGGCCACCGACCATACATAGTCCGCCCGGTCAGCGATGACGAATTTGACCTCATCACTCGCCTTGAGGTGCGGGATATTGGTGTAGAGGTTGCGCTCCTCCTCACCGGAGGCGGGCGTTTTCAGGTCCATGATGCGACTGACTCGCGCATCGACCCCGGCAATATCGAAGGCGCCGCTGGTTTCCAGACTGACACTGTAGCCGGCATCGCACAACGCCGTGAGCAGGCTGAGGCTGCGCTTCTGCGCCAGGGGTTCACCGCCGGTAACACAGACGTACGGGGTCTTGTGGCGCGCGACCTCGGCCAGGATGGCATCAAAGCTCCACGTCTCGCCGCCGGTAAAGGCATAGGCGGTGTCACAGTAGACACAGCGCAGCGGACAGCCGGTCAGGCGGACGAAGACCGTGGGCAGGCCGACCCGGCTCGATTCACCCTGGAGCGAATAGAAGATCTCGCTGATGCGCAGGGTCTCGTTGCCCTCTTCGATGATGCGTTCCACGGCCTCAGACGCCTTCCTGCTGCATGCGCTTGAGGCGCTGGTCCGCTAGGCTGGCGGCCTGGGAGCCCGGGAACTGTTCCTTCACCTTGTTCAGGGCCTCGCGCGCCTTGGCGAAGTTCTTCTGGTCATAGAATACGTAGCCGATCTTGAGCAGAGCATCCGGCACCTTGGGATGGGCCGGCGCCCCCTTCACCACCCGTTCGAACTGCTGCATCGCGCCCTTCAGATCCCCCTGGACATAGCGCGCCTCGCCAGACCAGTACTGGACATTCGGCACATAGGGGCTGGACGGATGGGCCTTGACGAAGGCGTCGAAGGCCTTGATCGCTTGCTCGTACTTGCCATCCTTGAGCAGGGCGAAGGCCTGATCATAGGCGGCCTGCTCGTTGCCGGCAGGCACCGGGGCCGGCGCGGCGGACGCGGGCGGAACCCCTGGGGGGACTGGAGCCGCGGGCGCCTCGGCCTGAGGGGAGACGGGGGCGGGCGGCTGCTCAAGGGCGCGCAGCCTGCGATCCGTATCTGCGTAACTGTCCTTGTTTGCCTTGCGCAGCTGTTCGATCTCGTAGCCCTGCCGCTCAACCAGATCACGCAACTCGCGCACCTCGAGCTGGAGCTGCTGCTGGCGCTGCATGAGCTCATTGATAATGGTCTGGGATGGGGTAGCGGTGGGCGCCGCCGCCTGCGCCGCGCCATCGGCGACACGCGCCGAGGCTGACGGATCACCTCCGCCCCAACTACGCCACTCGGGTTGTGCTGCGTGCAGCGGCGCAGCCAAGGCGGCGAGCATGGAGGCAAAAAGGAGTGTTGGGGTGGTCTTCATGGCTTGATGCTCCCGAATCACTGACGGAACGGCCCCCAGGCCGGATCGCGAACCTTGCCCTGCTGGAAACTCAAGCGGGTATTGGCCCGCCCTTCGACGGACACGACCTTAAGCACTGAGCGCCCACCCTCGCTCGCCGCGTACAGCAACATGCTGCCGTTAGGGGCGAAGCTCGGCGCCTCGTCCATGGGCCCATTGGTGAGTACGCGCGAGGCACCGGTCTTGAGGTCCTGCACGGCGATGCAGAAGCCGCCGCCACAGCCCTGCACGGTGGTCAGATAACGACCATCGGCAGAGACGGAGGGGCGGGCGTTGTAGGCGCCATCGAAGGTCAGGCGCCGGGGTGTACCGCCATCCGCGCTCACCTGGTAGGTCTGCGGACGCCCACCCCGGTCGGAGGTGAACACAAGCCCGCTGCCATCCGGCAGCCAAGTCGCCTCGGTGTCGATCGCGCTGCCGACGGTCAGGCGTCGCGCCTGACGGGTCGCAAGGTCGAGCACGTAGACCTCGGGGTTGCCGTCCTTGGAGAGGGTAAGGGCCAGGCGACTGCCATCCGGCGACCAGCTCGGCGAGCCATTGATGCCGGGGAAGCTGGCCACGCGCTCACGGCGGCCGGTGTAGAGGTCCTGCACGTAGATCGCCGCACGCCGGGTTTCGAATGAGACGTAGGCGAGCCTGCGGCCATCCGGCGACCAGGCAGGAGACATGATCGGCTCGCGAGACTCGAGCACGGTCTGCGGATTGAAGCCATCACTGTCCGCCACCTCGAGCCCATAGGTGCGATAGGGCGCCACACCGGTCTCGGTGACATAGGCAATGCGGGTGGCGAAGGCGCCTTTGATGCCGAGAATGGCCTCGTAGATGATATCGGCCACGCGGTGCGCCCCCATGCGCAGGTCAGTGCGCGTCGCACTGACGCTCATCGCGGTGAGCTGCCCACCCTTGTTGATGTCGAGCAGGTAGAACTCGATGGCATACCCCGCGCCTTCGGGGCGGACCCGTCCGACCACCACGTAGTCGCGCTTGGCCGCGCGCCAGGCGCCGAAGTTGACCTGCTGCGGATCAATCGGTAGCTCGGGCATGGCGGCGGGGGCCAGGGTATTGAACTGACCACTGCGGGCAAGATCGTTGCTGACGATCTGGGCCACGTCCTCAGGCGCGCCGCCGCCAAAGGGCACGACGGCAATGGGGATGGTGCCGTCGGTACCCTGGGTGATGTCGATCTGCAGGGCCGCGCGTGCCGGCAGGGCAACGAATAGGACGGCCAACAGGGCCAAAAGCTTGAGGATGGGTCGGGTCATAACTCGGACCTCGGTTAGGGTCATTCAGGTTTGAAGGTAAAGACCAGTTCGCGCTCGAACAGGCTGGGGTCGGGCGGCGCCGGCAGCGGGCTGGATTTCTCCACTGCGTTGATCACCGAGCGCTTGAAGAGCTCGTCGCCGGTGCACTGCTCCACGCGCACGTCCATCACCATGCCGCCCGGCATCTGGATGACGCGTACCTTGCAGCTCATCCCCGGCATGGCGGAGGGCGGCTTGAGCCAATTGCGCTCAACCTTGGCGCGAATGGCGGCGATGTACTGATCCTTCAGGCCCGCCAGGCGACGTGCGTTCGCGGCATGGGCGGCCGCATTCTCCTCAGCAGCGAGCTGGGCGGCGAGTTCAGCCTTGCGGCGTTGTTCGGCTTCCGCCTTCTGCCGTGCCGCTGCCTCCTCCTGCGCCTTGGCCTTGAGCGCCGCTTCTGCCTCGGCTTTCGCCTTGGCTTCGAGTTCCGCCTTGCGTTTGGCCTCCTCCTGCGCCTTAGCCTGCGCCTCGGCTTTTGCCTTGGCCTCTGCTTCGATCTTACGCTTGGCATCCTCCTGGGCCTTGGCCGCCTCGGCCTTCTTCGCGGCCTCAGCCTCCGCCAGACGCCTCTGCTCTTGTAGTCTTGCCTCCTCGGCCGCCCTACGTTTAGCCTCCTCGAGCGCCTTGGCCTGCGCCTCGGCCTCTTTCTGCTTGCGCAGGGCAATCTCGGCCTGCTCGCGGGCCTGCCGTTCCGCCTCCGCAGCCTTGCGCTGGGCCTCAGCCTGCCTCCTCTCGGCCTCCTCGGCCCTGCGCTGCGCCTCCTGCTGCTTGCGCTCGAGCTCGGCCTGACGCTGCTGCTGGGCCCTCTCGCGCTGTGCCTCGGCCTGCTTGAGCTTGTTCATCTCCGCCTCGATGGTCGAGGCATCGACCATCGTCGCCTGGATCGGTTCGGGCTCGCTTAAGGCGGCTGGCGGGCTTTCAGCGGTGTGCGTCCAGTTGAAGGAGACCAGCACCACGGCCAAGATCACCAGGTGCAGCAGGATGGAGACGAGCAGGGCGCGCGGCATGCGCTTGATCGCGGCGAACATGGATTACTTACCCTTGGCCGGCGACTCGGTGACCAACCCGACCTTATCGATTCCTGCACCTTTGACCAGCGCCATGGCTTCGATGACCTTTTGGTAGGGAACGTTGGCGTCCCCCTTCACCAGCACCGGCACCTCCGGCTTGAGCTGATGCCAGGCCGCGACGCGGGCCTGGATCTGCTCGGGCGCGAGCGCGGCATTCGGATTGTCGGCGATATTCAGGTAGAAGGCGCCATCCTTGTCCACGCTGACCACTACTGGCGGTTCTTTCTGGCTCGACAGAGTCTCAGAGGCGGCCTTGGGCGTCTCGACCTCGATCCCCTGCTGCAGCATCGGCGCCGTCACCATGAAGATGATGAGCAGCACCAGCATGACGTCGATGTAGGGGACGACGTTGATCTCGGCGACCGAGCGCCGACCACGACGGCCGCGCCCCGGACTGACGGAGGCACCCATCTCAGGCCGCCGGGCGCGCGGCGCCCTGACGGTGGAGCAGGCTCAGGAACTCCTCCTGGAAGCCGTCCAGCCGGTTGAACAGGCGGTCCGCGTCATTGCTGTAGCGGTTGTAGGCCACCACCGCCGGGATGGCGGCAAACAGCCCCATGGCGGTGGCGACCAGCGCCTCGGCGATGCCCGGCGCGACTGCCTGCAGGGTGGTGTTGCCCGCATTCGCCAACCCCATGAAGGAACTCATGATGCCCCACACGGTGCCGAACAGGCCGACATAAGGACTGATGGAGCCGATGGTGGCGAGCACCGACAGGTGCTCCTCCAGACGGTCCATCTCGCGCGTCATCGCCACTTTCATGCCGCGTTGCGCCCCCTCGAGCAGCAGGGCCGGATCATGGCCGGCATCCTGGCGACGCAGGCGGGCGAACTCGCGGAACCCCGCCTCGAACATGGCGGCCATGCCGGTGCGCGGGCGGTCGTCGCGGGTCAGGGCGTTGTAGAACTCGGACAGGTTCACGCCGGACCAGAAGCGTTCCTCGAAAGCATCGATCTCGGCACGGGCGCGCTTCATCTGGGCGTGCTTGTGGAAGATGATCATCCACGACACGATGGAGGCCATCAGCAGGAGCAGCATGACGCCCTGCACCAAGGGGCTTGCGCCGGCAATCAGGCCGATGATGGACATGTCAGGCGCCGTATTCACGACGGTAGGATCTCCAGGATACATGGGGGCAAGGGCTGCGGCCGGAAGCCGTCGGCGGTCACGCAGACGATCTCGGCCTCGCAGCGGCACAGGACGTTCCGGTCGGACGCGCGACGGGCTTCCTGCTCGAACACCAGGCGCGCCCGGCCCTCGAGCCTCGGGCGCGCGCTGATCTCAAGCAGGTCGTCCAGCCGCGCGGACTGCCGATATTCTACATGCACGCGGCGGACCACGAACACAAGACCTTTATTTTCAAGCAGTTCCTGTTGGCGAATGCCGCGGATACGCAGCATTTCGGTGCGCGCCCGCTCGAAGAACTTCAGGTAGTTGGCGTAGAACACCACGCCACCGGCATCGGTGTCCTCGTAGTAGACCCGCACCGGCCAGACGAATTCACTCATCCGCGATAAAGTCCTGGAACTCGGCCTGCAAGGCCTCCGTGCGACTCGGCGGCTTGAGGCCGAAGTGACGGTAGGCGAGCGGGGTGGCCATGCGCCCGCGCGGGGTGCGGAGGATGAACCCCTGCTGCATGAGGTAAGGCTCCAGCACGTCCTCGATGGTATCGCGCGCCTCGCCGATGGAAGCAGCGAGGTTGTCGAGGCCCGCCGGCCCGCCATCGAACTTCTCCATCAAGGTACGCAGCAGGCGGTGATCCTGGTGATCCAGTCCCAAGGCATCGACCTTGAGCATGTTCAGGGCGGCATCCGCCACCTCGGCGGTGATCACACCGCCTGCCCGCACCTCGGCGTAATCGCGCACCCGGCGCAGCAGGCGGTTGGCGATGCGCGGGGTGCCGCGCGCGCGACGGGCAATCTCGACCGCACC
>JBMFOY010000089.1:0-7698 GCA_049969375.1 Halothiobacillaceae bacterium
GGCTTGCGCCCAGCGGCCCAGATCACCGCGTCGAACGGGCCGAGCACGTCGGGGTGGCTCTCGCCATCCGCACCGTCAATGACGATCCCCGCCTCGGTCTTGCGCAGGCCGGCGGCGCGGAACGGCAGGCGCAGTTCGATCCCCTCCTCACGCATGTGGCGGGCGAGCGTCTCGCTCAACATGCGATCAAAAGGCATGAGAATGCACGGCGCGATGTCTGCCAGCAGCACCTCGCTGCCCAGGGCGCGCAAAAGGCCGGCGATCTCGACGCCGATGTAGCCGCCGCCGAGGATGGCGACGCGCCTGGGCTGCTCATCCAGGGCGAAGAAACCGTCTGAGGTGATGCCAAGCTCCGCCCCCGGAATGGAGGGCACGAACGGACGGCCACCGGTGCTGACCACAATATGTGGCGCGGTGTAGCGCGTGCCATCCACCTCGACGGTGTGGCGGTCCACGAAGCGGCCAAAGCCCTTCACCACCTCGATGCCGAGATCCTTGGCATAACCCGTCCACCAGTCGCCGATGGCTTTGATATAGCCACGCCTGCCGTCCACCAGCCTGCGCCAGTGGAAGCCCTTCAGCTCCACATCGAAGCCGAATCCGGCGGCGTTGTGGATTGCGTGCGCGGTCTGCGCGCCATACCACATCACCTTCTTGGGGACGCAGCCAAGGTTGACGCAGGTGCCCCCCAGCCCGTTCGGCTCAACCACCAGGGCACGCTTGCCCAGCTGCGCGGCGCGTTCGGCCGCGGCCAGGCCACCGCTGCCCCCGCCCAGGGCAATCAGATCAAAGAGTTGAGTGTTCATCTTCCTATTCCTCGATTGGCAGAACGTTGATCCAAGACTGTTCTTACCAGGCCGTTGAAAAGAGCTTTTGATAGCCTGCTCACGTCACTGCGGCGCCTGCTGCAACTCCTGGATAAGCCTGCGCGCCAGCGCCTCGTAGTCGCCATCGTAGTGATGCCCGCCCGGCAGGCGCATCAGCCGTGCTGCCCCCAGCCCGGGCTGGGTGCAGAGGGTCGTGGCTGCCTCCTGCTCGCCGTACACGCACACCAGGCGGCTCGGGTCGATGCGGCTCGCCTCGGGCAGGATCGGCATGGCCGCCTCCCCGGACGCCTGCTGCCCCAGCCAGCCAGCCAGGTGCACCTCGAAGTCGGTAGCAAGTTCAGGCGAGAGCAGGGTGACCATGCGTACCCGCTTCTGGGTCGCATCAGGCAGGCGGTTGTAAGCAAAGGGAAGGATGTTGGCGCCAAAGGAATAACCCATCAGGACAACCTCGTTCAGCCCCCAGGCCTCGAGATAGTGTCGGACCAGCCGGTCCAGGTCACGGGCCACCCCCTTCGGCTCGCGCTGGCCCCAGAAATAGCGCAGGGTGTCGATGCCGACCACCGCATAGCCATCGCGACCGAGGGCCTCGCCCAGGCGCCGGTCGATGTCACGCCAGCCGCCATCGCCGGAATAGAAGATCACCAGCACCCCGGACACGCTATGGCGCGCCACCTCGACCAAGGGGAGGTCCGGCCTCCCTTCCGGGCTCGCAGCCTGCGGCGTCAGCAACTCGACCACTTGCGTTGCATAAGCCCCCCGCAAGGGCTCGGGCATGGGGCGGTCGCTGGCCAGGGCCGCCTGGCGAGCATAGCGTGCGGCATCGAAACGCACCGTCTCTACATCGCCGACCCGCCACGTCCCATGCAGCGGGGTATCAGGCGCGAGGCGGCGATCCGGCCCCACATGCCCCACTTCGCACAGTGGACGCCCCGACGGGTTGCCCGGGGTGAAGTCCATGCTCAGACCTGCGGCGAACACGCCCTCGGGGGCCTGGGCCAGGAGGGCATGCACCACCCAGCCGCCTTCCGCGCGCCCAGCTAACCATGCCGGGCGGTACTCCGGCAGTCCTAGGCGCTGCTGCAAGGTCTGGCTGAGCCACTGCCCCACCCCGGCGAGGTCGAGACACCCCTCGCCCTGCCGCGCCCAGTCGAGCAGCGCCCCGGTATCGACCAGCGCCACGGCCAGCCCTTTGGCCCGCAGCGCCTCGACCGCCTCGAAATCCGGCCCCGCCGGCCCCGCGGCGGGGGTGAACAGGATCGCCACCCCTTGCGCCTCGTCCGGCTCGGGCAGGCTGATCGACAGAGTGCCCCATTCGCGGGTGGGCAGGGGCTCGGCCGCGATGACGCTTCCCACCCCGAGCATCCCCACCAGCAGGGCGATTCCGAACCTCCGCCTCACTTTCCCAGCACCCCGCGCATGCCTCCGGCGATCAGGGCCGCCACATCGGTCAGGATCACCGCGGGCTGCAACCCACCTTCGGTGACCAGATAGCGCGGTTCCCATACAGGGTGGAACTTATCCTTGAACTGGCGCAGCCCCTGGAAGTTGTAGTTGCCCACCCGACTCGGCGGCAGGTTGTAGACCATGGCGCCGATGCGCTGCCAGATCGGGGCATAGGGATGGTCCTCCAAGCCAGACAGAGGTGCCATGGCGAGCGAGAAGCGCTGGTAACCGGCCTCCTTGAAGTGCAGCACCAGCTTGAGCAGGAGGAAGCGCATGGCCTCCTTCGGCGCATCGTGCACATGGCGCATCAAGTCGAGCGCCACCTCACCGTAGGTGTCGGTGCGCAGGATGCTGACGAAGGCGATGATCCGCCCCGCAAGGCGCAACACACCGACGTCGAAGTGGCGCAAGTAGGCCGGATCGAAGGCCCCGAGTGAGAATCGCTTCTCACGCGCCTTGCGACTCATGAGCCAATCGTCGGACACATGGCGCAGATCCTCCAGCACCTCGGCCTGCCGTTCGGCGGGGATGAACTCGAACTCGAACCCCTTCCGGTGGCCGCGGTTGAGGATGAGGCGGTTGTCCTCCCCCTGCTTGCCCTCGAGGCTGAAGCGCGGCAGCAGCACGACAGCCTCCTCACCGATCTTCAGCGGCATCAAGCCCATGTCGAGATAAAGCGGCAGATTCTCCGGCCGCACCTGATAGAAGGCGATCCGGCCGCCTTCCCGGCTGACCAGCTCGCGGAACCGCCAGGCCAGGTCCTCGGCCGCTGCGGGCGGGCCGACCGGATCGCCGAGGGCGATGAAGCTGCTCCCCCGCTTGCCGAACATGAGGAAGGCATCGCCCTCCTCGCTCAGCATGATCGATTTGTCGCCCAATAGCGCCAGATTGGCCATGGCCCGGTCCTGGGCACGGACGATGGCCTCAACATGCGCGAGCGTGGCGGAATTCGGCGCATGTGGAACGCGGGCCGGCGGGCGCAGCAGCAAGGTCAGGCCGAGCAGGACCACCCCCAGCCCCACGCCCAGCGTCGCGCGCAGGGAGCGCGCGAGGTCCTGGTCGAAATCGAACTGCCACCACAACAGGGGGTCGTACTCGACGTGTTTGAAGGAGAAGAAGGTGACCGCCACCATGCCGACGGCCGCTGCAATCACCGCCGCCAGCCAGCCGGCCGAGCAAGGCGAATCGAGCAGGCGCGTACGGCGATAGAACTCCTTGCGACTGGCGATGAGGGCCAGGGCCACCAGGCCAAGGATGATCGACTCCTCATAGTCCACCCCCTTGAGCAGATTGAGTACGATGCCGACCGCCGAGAGCGCCAGCGTCATCACATAAGCCCCGTTCAGGCGCCGCTGCAGGCCGCGCGCCAGGATCAACAGGGCCAGCCCCACCACCCCTGCCAAGACGTGGGACACCTCCACCAACATCAAGGGCACCGTGGCCTCCAGGAACTCGCGCCGCCCGGGTATGGCGGGGGTGGCCGCCGAGGCCAGCATGATCAGGCCTGCCAGGAACACCAGCGCGGCCATAGCCAGCGGGGCATAGCGCGTACTCCAGTTGCCGAGCAGACGCGCCACCGCCAGGGCCGGCAGGACCGGGCCAGAAATCTCGCGCCAAGCCAGCAGGGTGGACGCCAGCACTAACGGCAGGATGTAGTAGATGCCGCGGAACAGGACCAACGCGGCGGTCAACTGCTCGGCAGGGACATGCTGGTGCAGGGCGGAGAGCATGACCGCCTCGAACACCCCCAGCCCCCCCGGTACATGGCTGGCCACCCCGGCCACCATCGCCACCACGAACACCAGCATGAAGGCCCCGAACGGGACGCTGCCCTCCGGCAGCAGCACGTACAGGCAAGCCCCGGCGAACAGGATGTCGACCAGCGAAATGCCGAGCTGCGCCAGGCTCAGACGCCAGCCAGGCAGGTCGATGCGCCAACGCCACAGGGTCAGGGTGCGCGGTCTGACCATCAGCCACAGCAGCACCCCGGCCGCGAACAGCAGGCCGACGATGCCGACGACGCGCAGGGACTCCGCCGACCATCCCAGCCGCTCCGCCACCAGCTCGGGCTGCCAGGCCAGCCCCATCGCCGCCACCACGTGCGCACCGATGCCGAAGGCCAGGGCGCAGAAGACCGCCACGCGTGCGACGTCCATGCCGTCCAGCCCGGCCTCGACGTAGATGCGATAGCGCACCGAGGCGCCGGACACCAGCGCCATGCCGATGGTGTTGGAAAAGGCGTAGCCAGTGAACGAGGCCAGCCCCACCGTCCGCCACGGCAGCCTCTTGCCGATGTAGCGCAGGGCGGAGGCGTCGTAACCCACCATGAACAGAAAACTGAGCGCCATGAACAGCAGGGAGAGTGACAACTTGAGCGGGGAGACATTGCCCAGCTCGGCCCACAGCTGCTCGGGGTGGATCTCACGCAGGAGGTGGTAGATCGCCACCACCGCGAGCACGAACAGAACCAAGGTGATGGCTGGCATCAGCCAGCGGGAGGCAGACACCCAGCGGAAGAACCCGGCGGAGTCGCCATCCGGAACGCTATCAGGTGGGCTCATGGCACATCATGTCCCGAAGGGACGCGACTGGCCAAACTGCCGGGCCGCGCGGCCGCTGCGACCTCCGCGCAGGGTGGCAAAGCGGATCGCCTCCAGCCGCGCCGCCGCGTCCAGCTTGACGCCGCGGGCCTCGACCATGGCGAGGAAGGTGTCCTGGTCAGGCGGGTAGAACGACAGCCACAGACCGAAGCGGTCGGCCAGCGCGAGCTGCTCCTCGCTGGCATCGCCCAGGTGCAGTTCCCCCTCGACATGGGTGGCGGCGAGGTTGTCCGCCATCCATTCCGGCACCAAGTGACGGCGGTTGGAGGTGGCGACCAGCAGGATGTTCTCGGGCGGACGTTCGATGGAGCCATCCAGCACCGTCTTCAGCGCGCGGAAGGCCGGCTCACCCGGCTGAAAACTCAGGTCGTCGCAGAACACGAGGAAGCGGTACGGCTGGTGGCGTAACTCGTCAGCGAGGTCCGGCAGGTCGAGCAGGTCCTCTTTGTCGATCTGCACCAGGCGCAGGCCCTCGTGGCGCAGCACCCCGAACACCGCCTTGACCAGCGAGGACTTGCCGCAGCCACGCGCGCCCCACAGCAGGGCGTGATTGGCCGGCTGACCAAGGGCGAAGCGGCGCAGGTTGTCGAGCAGGGCCGACTTCTGCCGCTCAATGCCAAGCAGGCTCTCGAGCGCAGGGATGTCGAGATCGGCCTCGGCCACCGCCTTGAGGACTTGGCGCCGGGCGCGCCAGAGCGCCGCGTGGGTGTGGGCCCAGTGGATCATGGTCACGGCAGCAGGTGTTCCCCGCGCCACAGGTCGGGCAGGTGCTCGCGTTCGCGCACCAGGTGCATGGCCGAGCCATCGACCATGACCTCGGCGGCCCGCGGACGGGTGTTGTAGTTGGAGCTCATGGTGAAGCCGTACGCCCCCGCGCCCATGACCGCCAGCAGGTCGCCCTCGGCCAGGACCAGGCGGCGCCCCTTGCCGAGGAAGTCGCCGGTCTCGCACACCGGACCAACCACGTCGTACTCGCGCGGCTCGCCATCCCGGGCTGCCACCGGCTGGATATCCATCCAGCTGCCGTATAGCGCCGGGCGCATCAGGTCGTTCATGGCCGCGTCGACGACGGCGAAGTCCTTGTGCGGGCTATGCTTGAGCAGCTCCACGCGGGTCAGCAGCACGCCGGCATTGCCGACGATGGAGCGGCCCGGCTCGACGATGAGCTCGTAGCCGGTCTGCCCAAGGCGGTCCATCAGCGCGCCGACCAGCTCGGCCGGCGCCGGCGGGGTCTCGTCGCGGTAACGGATGCCGAGACCGCCGCCGAGGTCCAGGTGGTGCAACCTCACCCCCTGCGCCGCGAGCCGTTCGACCAGCGCCAGCACGCGCTCGAGCGCATCGATGAAGGGGCGCAGCTCGGTCAGCTGCGAGCCGATGTGGCAGTCCACCCCGACCACCGCAAGCCCCGGCAACGCGGCGGCGCGCAGGTAGGCCGCCTCGGCGTCCTCGATGGCGATACCGAACTTGTTCTCCTTCAGGCCGGTGGAGATGTAGGGATGGGTCTTGGCATCCACATCCGGGTTGACGCGCAAGGACACCGGGGCGCGCTTGCCGTGCGCGAGCGCCACCTCGTTGAGGCGCTCGAGTTCCGGCAGGGATTCGACATTGAAGCAACGGATGCCGACCTCCAACGCGCGCGCCATCTCCGCGCGGCTCTTAGCGACGCCGGAGAACACCACCTTGCCCGCCTCACCACCTGCCGCCAGCACGCGCTCCAGCTCGCCGCCGGAGACGATGTCGAAACCCGCCCCGAGGCGCGCGAGCAAGTTCAGCACCGCAAGATTGCTGTTCGACTTGACCGCGAAGCAAACCAGGTGGGGGTGATCTCCAAACGCGTCACTATAGGCGCGAAACTTGGACTCTATGGCCGCGCGCGAATAGACATAGGTCGGTGTGCCATAGGCAGCCGCCACCTCGGCGAGGGGAACCCCTTCAGCATACAAGCGACCATCATGGCGAGAAAAGGCTTCGATAGACATGCAACAGGGGCCAGTCATGAGGAACGTGAGGAGATTATCCTATACCGACCGGCCAGCGGCGAATCCGCCCAAGGGAAATTCTGAAAGGATTTCGTCGCGGAGCATGTCCGCGACGGCCTGCGCGAATCAACGACGGAACGCGTTGTTCGCGTTGGGGCGCCCTGCCCCAAACAGGAAACGCTGAATTTTTCAGCGTTTCCCAAGACACCACCGCCGACCTACGCAAGCGAAGGCAACATCAACGCGAGCTCGACTTGGCGGCGTCGTACCCCCCTTCCTTGCTCGCCAGCGTATCGGAACGGTAGAGATCACCCTTTTGGCCGCAGGCGGTCAGGCCCAGCACAATCAGGAGCACGAAGCTCAAACCCCATTTATTCACGAACGTCCTCCTCGCTGCGCACGTCGCACTCTCCCACTGAAACGTCCAAGGGTATAAAAGCCAAGGGGGCACCTGTCGCGTCGTGACGCACTGCCACAACACGGTTGGTTCGAGTACGCCGTAGCACGGCGCCATCGATACCAAAGTACTGGGCAATCTCCTCTGGACTCATGGGATTAACATGTGCACGACGATGCTTGTTGTGAAAGCGCAAGTAATTATAGCCAGCCCACAACAGCATCCCCCCAGCAAGCAGGGCGATGCCCACGATGATCCGATGCCCAAGATGATCCAGGGAAGCATCGCCATTAAGCGTTGCCAGCCTTGTTGCACGAGCATGCGCTCGTAGAACAACTCAAGCCCGAAGCCTCAAACAACGAGGCTGATCAAGGGCAGCCAGAGATACACCCAAAATAGCCAGAAGGCCGCCGTGAGGGCGTAATCTAAGGAACCTCTGCAAAAGCCAGCCT
>JBMFOY010000090.1:0-7682 GCA_049969375.1 Halothiobacillaceae bacterium
AAGACGAGCTGAAAAAATCCATGGATGGATTTTTTCAGAGTTTCCTTAGTGATGCAGGCGCTGGCGGACGAATTCAAGCAGCGCGCCGAAGGTCTCGAACAGGCTGGCGTCGATCTCATCGTCGTGGAGCACAAGGCCAAGGCGCTGTTCGAGTGCGGTCAATACCGCGAGCACCCCCATCGAGTCGAGCTGGGGCAGGACGCCGAGTAGCGGGGTATCGGCGGTGAACGCGAGGGCCTCCTCGCCGAGTTGCAGGGCGTCGTGCAGGAGGACGCGCAGATCAGCCGCGAGATCCTCGGACGGCGAAAAGCTCGAATCCTGCGGCAGGCTGGCCGGGTGCATGGATGGCAACAGCACGCGCTCAGTATCCCAAGTGCTGCTGGCCGCCCATGTAGGGCCGCAGGGCTTCGGGGATGGCGATGCGGCCGGCCTCGTCCTGGTAGTTCTCCAGCAGGGCGACCAGGGTACGGCCGACCGCGAGGCCCGAGCCATTGAGGGTGTGCACCAGCTCCGGCTTGCCCTCGGGGTTACGGAAGCGCGCCTGCAGGCGGCGGGCCTGGAAGGCCTCGAAGTTCGAGCAGGAGGAGATTTCGCGGTAGGTGTTCTGCGCCGGCAGCCAGACCTCGAGGTCGTAGGTCTTGGCCGAGCCAAAGCCCATGTCGCCGCTGCACAGCAGCATGCGGCGATACGGTAGACCGAGCCGTTCGAGCACGGCTTCGGCATGGGCGGTCAGCTCCTCCAGTGCCGCGTAGGACTGTTTGGGGTGGACGATCTGGACCAGTTCCACCTTCTCGAACTGGTGCTGACGGATCATGCCGCGCGTGTCGCGCCCGGCGGAACCGGCCTCCGAGCGGAAGCACGGTGTGTGGGCGACCATCTTCAGCGGCAGACTGTCGAGATCGAGGATCTCGTCGCGCACGAGGTTGGTAACCGGCACCTCGGCGGTCGGGATGAGGTAATAGGGCGACTCGCCCGCGAGTTTGAACAGGTCGTCCTCGAACTTGGGCAGCTGACCGGTGCCGCGCAGGCTGTCCGCGTTGACCACGTAGGGCACGTAGACTTCCTGGTAGCCGTGCTCGCGGGTGTGCAGGTCGAGCATGAACTGGATCAGGGCGCGGTGCAGGCGGGCAAGTTCGCTTCTGAGCACGACGAAACGGCTGCCGGTGAGCTTGGCAGCCGCAGCGAAGTCCATCGAACCGAGCCCCTCGCCCAGGGCGACGTGATCCCGCGGTGCGAAGGCGAAGCTCGGAGGTGTACCCCAACGCTTGATCTCGACATTGCCGGTCTCGTCCACCCCATCGGGCACGCTGGGGTGCGGGATGTTGGGCAGTTGGAGCATGAGGGTGTCCAGCTGCTCGGCAATCGCCCCGAAGCGTGCCTTGGCGGCCTCCAGGCGCTCGCCGAGGCTGGCCACCTCGTCCAGCAGCGGCTGCACGTCCTCGCCGCGGGCCTTGGCCTGGCCGATGGCCTTGGAGCGCGCGTTGCGTTCAGCCTGCAGGCGCTCGGCCTCTGTCTGCGCGGCCTTGCGCTCGGCCTCAAGGCGTTCGATCGCGGCCGTATCGAGGGTAAAGCCGCGCCGGGCAAGGCCTGCGGCCACGGCAGGAAGGTCAGAGCGAAGGAGTCTTGGATCGAGCATGGGGGGCATCCTTGTAGGAGCGGCGCCCTCGCCGCGAAAAAGGGAGATCGCGGTGAGGGTGCCGCTCCCACATCAGCAACAATCAGATGTGATGGACTTCGAGGATTTCGTAGGTGCGCTCGCCCGCGGGGGCCTGGAACACGATGGTGTCGCCGATGTGCTTGCCGATCAGGGCGCGGGCGATGGGCGAGTGGACGGAGATCAGGTTCTGCTTGATGTCGGCCTCGTCGTCGCCAACCAGCTTGTAGGTGATCTCCTCGCCGCTCTCCTCCTCGAGCACGACCACGGTGCAACCGAAGATGACCTTGCCGGTGTTCGGTAGCTTGGTCACGTCGATCACCTGGGCCATCGACAGCTTGTGTTCGATCTCCTTGATGCGCCCTTCGATGAACCCCTGCTCCTCGCGTGCGGCGTGGTATTCGGCGTTCTCCTTCAAATCGCCCAGCTCGCGCGCCTCGGCGATGGCCTGGATGATGCGCGGACGCTCGACACTGCGCAGATGCTTGAGTTCTTCCTCGAGCTTGGCCGCCCCTTGGGCGGTCATCGGAATGCGGTTCATGCCTTCAATCCTGCGTGCAGATCCTGCAGACGGTTGACGTGAATCTCCTCGGCCAGGTGCTTGAGCGCCTGGCAGGTGGCGCGGGCGCCGGCGATGGTGGTGAAGTAGGCCACTTTGTGGTGTAGCGCCTCGCGCCGGATCGAGAACGAGTCGGCCAAGGTCTGACGGCTACCGGAGGTGGTATTCACGATCAGGTCGATCTCGTCATTCTTGATCATGTCGACGATATGCGGACGCCCCTCGATTACCTTGTTGACCACGCTGCACGGGACGCCGGCCTCCTGCAGACTGGCGGCGGTGCCGCGGGTAGCGACGATCTCGAAGCCATGGGCGATCAGATCGCGCGCCACGCCAACAGCCGCCGGGCGGTCTTCCTTGCGCACGCTGATGAAGGCGCGCCCACCCGTGGGCAGATGGGTGCCCGCGCCGGCCTGGGCCTTGGCGAAGGCCTCGCCGAAGGTCTTGCCGACGCCCATCACCTCGCCGGTGGACTTCATCTCGGGGCCGAGGATGGGGTCCACGCCGGCGAACTTGATGAACGGGAACACCGCCTCCTTGACCGAGTAGAAGTCGGGCACCACCTCGTCAAGCGCTCCCTGCTGCCTGAGGGTCTTGCCCACCATGCAGCGCGCGGCGATCTTGGCCAGCGGGCGGCCGATGGCCTTGGAGACGAACGGCACGGTACGGGATGCGCGCGGATTGACCTCCAGCACGTAGATGTCCTCGCCCTTGACCGCGAACTGGGTATTCATCAGGCCGACCACGCCCAGGCCCTTGGCCATCTTGCGAATCTGCTCACGCAGTTCGTCCTGGATGGCAGCAGAGATGCTGTACGGCGGTAGCGAGCAGGCGGAGTCACCGGAGTGCACGCCGGCCTGTTCGATGTGCTCCATGATGCCGCCGATCAGCACGTCCTGGCCGTCGCAGATGGCGTCTACGTCCAGCTCGATGGCGTCGTCGAGGAAGCGGTCGAGCAACACGGGGGAGTCGTTGGAGACCTTGACCGCCTCGCGCATGTAGCGGCGCAGGTCGTCCTCGCCATGCACGATTTCCATCGCACGGCCACCAAGCACATAGGACGGACGCACGACCAGCGGGTAGCCGATCTGCGCCGCGAGGTGCACGGCCTCCTCGGTTGAGCGCGCGGTGCGGTTCGGCGGCTGGCGCAGACCGAGGTCGTTGATCAGCTTCTGGAAGCGTTCGCGATCCTCAGCGAGGTCGATGGAGTCCGGGGTGGTGCCGATGATCGGCGCACCGGCCTTCTCCAGGTCGCGAGCGAGCTTGAGCGGGGTCTGGCCGCCGTACTGCACGATCACGCCCTTTGGCTGCTCGAGGTCGATGATCTCGAGCACGTCCTCCAGGGTCAGCGGTTCGAAGTACAGGCGGTCGGAGGTGTCGTAGTCGGTGGACACGGTCTCTGGGTTGCAGTTGACCATGATGGTCTCATAGCCGTCCTCGCGCATGGCATAGGCGGCATGGACACAGCAGTAGTCGAACTCGATGCCCTGGCCGATGCGGTTCGGGCCGCCGCCGAGCACGATGATCTTGTCGCGGCTGGTCGGACGGGCCTCGCACTCCTCCTCGTAGGTGGAGTACATGTAGGCGGTCTGGGTGGCGAATTCGCCGGCACAGGTATCGACGCGCTTGTAGACCGGGCGCACGCCCAGTTCGTGGCGGCGGGCGCGGACACACTTCTCGGTGTCGTTCAGCAGGCGCGCGAGGCGACGGTCGGAGAAGCCCATACGCTTGAGTTCGCGCATCTCCTCCGCGGAGAGGCTGTCGAGGTTGCGGCCCTTGAGGGCGCTCTCCGTGCGCACGATCTCCTCGATCTGGATCAGGAACCACGGGTCGATGCGCGAATGTTCGTGGATCTCTTCCCGGGTGAAGCCATGGCGGAAGGCATCCGCCACGTACCACAGGCGGTCTGCGCCGGGCATGCGCATTTCCTGGATCAGCTTGGCGCGCAGCTCCTCCGACGGCAGGGTGGCATCGACGATCTCATTGAGGCCGTCCATACCGGTCTCAAGGCCGCGCAGCGCTTTTTGCAGGGATTCCTGGAAGGTGCGCCCGATCGCCATCACCTCACCCACTGACTTCATCTGGGTGGTGAGGCGATTGTTGGCCTGCGGGAACTTCTCGAAGGTGAAACGCGGCACCTTGGTGACCACATAATCGATGGACGGCTCGAACGAGGCCGGGGTGGCGCCACCGGTAATGTCGTTCTTCAGTTCGTCCAGGGTGAAGCCCACGGCGAGCTTGGCCGCGACCTTGGCGATGGGAAAACCGGTGGCCTTGGAGGCCAGGGCAGAGGAACGCGACACACGCGGGTTCATCTCGATCACGATCATGCGCCCATTGGCCGGGTTGATCGCGAACTGGACGTTGGAACCGCCGGTCTCGACGCCGATCTTGCGCAGCACCGCGAGGGATGCGTTGCGCATGATCTGGTATTCCTTGTCGGTTAGGGTCTGGGCCGGAGCGACGGTGATGGAGTCACCGGTGTGCACGCCCATCGGGTCGAGGTTTTCGATCGAGCAGACGATGATGGCGTTGTCGGCCCGGTCGCGCACCACCTCCATCTCGTATTCCTTCCAGCCGAGCACGGACTCCTCGACCAGTAGCTCGCGGGTCGGAGACAGGTCCAGGCCGCGGCGCACGATCTCCTCGTACTCCTCGCGGTTGTAGGCGATGCCGCCGCCGGTGCCGCCCATGGTGAAGGAGGGGCGAATGATGACCGGGTAACCGATCTGCGGCTGGACCTGGAGGGCCTCCTCCAGGCTGTGGACGATGAAGGACTTCGGCGTGTCGAGGCCGATCTCGGTCATGGCCTCGCGGAAGCGCTCGCGGTCCTCGGCCATGTCGATGGCATCGGCGGTGGCGCCGATCAGTTCCACGCCGAACCTGGCCAGCACGCCCTCGCGCTCGAGGTCCAGCGCGCAGTTGAGCGCGGTCTGCCCCCCCATGGTCGGCAGCACGGCGTCAGGGCGCTCCTTCTCGATGATCTTAGCGACGGTCTCCCAGTGGATGGGCTCGATGTAGGTCGCATCGGCCATCTCCGGGTCGGTCATGATGGTCGCCGGATTAGAGTTGACCAGGATGACGCGGTAGCCCTCCTCGCGCAGGGCCTTGCAGGCCTGGGCGCCGGAGTAGTCGAATTCGCAGGCCTGACCGATGATGATCGGGCCCGCGCCAATGATGAGGATGCTCTGGATGTCTGTGCGTTTCGGCATGGCGATCTGTCTGCTGGGGCGTCGAGGCGAGGAGTCGGCACCGTTTGATCAACGGTGCTTGCGCTTGCGCATGTCCTCGATGAAGGGCTCGAACACGGGGGCCACGTCGTGCGGCCCCGGGCTGGCTTCCGGGTGACCCTGGAAGCTGTAGGCCGGCTTGTCGGTCAGGCGGATGCCCTGCAGCGAGCCATCGAACAGTGATTTGTGCGTCGCCTTCACATTCGGCGGCAGGGTAGCCTCGTCCACGGCAAAACCGTGGTTCTGGCTGGAGATCATGACCCGTCCGGTGTCCAGATCCTGCACCGGATGGTTGGCGCCGTGGTGACCGAACTTCATCTTCACGGTCTTGGCGTTGCAGGCCAGGCCGAGGATCTGGTGGCCGAGGCAGATGCCGAACAGCGGGATGTCGGTCTTCAGGAACTCGCGGGCGGCCTGGACGGCGTAATCGCAGGCCGCAGGGTCGCCGGGGCCGTTGGACAGGAACACGCCGTCCGGCTTCATCGCCAGCACGTCGGCGGCCGGGGTCTGGGCCGGCACCACGGTGACGCGGCAGCCGCGATCAACCAGCATGCGCAGGATGTTGCGCTTCACCCCAAAATCGTAGGCAACCACGTTGTACTGCAGATCGTCCTTCGGGCCCGGCTGGCTCAAGGTCTTGGCATCCCAGCTCGGCTCGGCCCAGACGTAAGTCTCCTTAGTGGAGACCACCTTGGCGAGATCCATGCCGTTCAACCCCGGGAAGCCACGCGCGGCCTCGATAGCCTGGGCCGCATCGATGCCCTCCCCCGCCATCAGACAGCCATTCTGGGCCCCCTTCTCACGCAGGATACGGGTCAGCTTGCGGGTATCGATGCCGGCAATGCCGATCACGCCGTGACGCTTGAGGTAGGCCGGCAGGCTGTCGGTCGCACGCCAGTTGCTATGCAGGCGCGGCACGTCGCGGACGATCAGCCCCGCCGCATGGACCCGAGGATCCTCTTCATCCTCCGGGTTGACACCGACATTGCCGATGTGGGGATAGGTCAGCGTCACCATCTGGCGACTGTAGGACGGATCGGTCAGGATTTCCTGGTAGCCCGTCATGGCGGTGTTGAACACCACCTCACCTACGGACTGACCGTCGGCGCCCACGGAGTAGCCATGGAATACGGTGCCATCTTCGAGCGCAAGCAAGGCGGGGGTCTTTTCAAACATGGCTCTGCACACACAAAAACGGGACGATTCGCAAGTTCGCGGACCATCCCGTCAGTCACTGAAAATTTTTAGGATTATAGCAGATGGGCCTTCCATCGTCCATGTGAATGCTTGATGAACGTGATTAATGGCCCGCTTGACTCAGCGTCAGCGCAGATTCAGCACGTCCTGCATGTCGTACAGTCCGGCCTTCTGGCCTGACAGCCAGTGCGCGGCATGCACCGCGCCACGGGCGAAGGTCTGCCGGCTGGAAGCCTTGTGGGTGATTTCCACCCGCTCGCCGATGCCGGCGAACAGTACGGTGTGATCACCGACGATATCCCCGCCACGCACGGTGGCGAAGCCAATGGTCTTCGGGTCGCGCTCGCCGGTGATCCCCTCCCGGCCGTAGACCGCGCACTGCGCAAGGTCGCGGCCGAGGGCGTTGGCCACCGCGTGCCCCAGCGCCAGCGCGGTGCCGGATGGCGCATCGACCTTGTGGCGATGATGGGCCTCGATGATCTCGATGTCGTAGCCTTCGCTAAGCACGCGCGCGGCCATGTCCAGCAGTTTGAGGCACAGGTTGACACCCACGCTGAAGTTGGCGGCCAGCACGATCGGGATGTGCCGGGCGGCTTGATCGATGGCCGCGCGCTGCTCGGGGCTGAAACCCGTGGTGCCGATCACCATCGGCGTTCCGGCCGCGATGCACAGCGGCAGGTAGTGCATGGTCGCTTCCGGACGGGTGAAGTCGATGACAACGTCGGTGGAGGGAAGCACAAGGGCGAGGTCGTCGTGGATGCGCACGTTCAGGACACCCACGCCGGCGAACTCGCCCGCGTCCAGGCCGAGGAGCGGACTGCCGCCGCGATCGATCGCGCCATGCAGGCGCGCCTTGTCGGAGGCGGCGAGGGATTCGATCAGCGCGCGGCCCATGCGGCCGCTGGCACCCGTGATGGCAACATTGATCATGCGAAGGGTTCCTGTTGGATTTTCTCCGAATCTTAGCAGGATGCACCCCACGGCGCCCGGCCTTAGGGAAATTCTGAAAAATCCATCCATGGATTTTTTCAGATTGTCTTAT
>JBMFOY010000091.1:0-7552 GCA_049969375.1 Halothiobacillaceae bacterium
CCGGCTCGACGACTTGCCAAGCATCGTTGACCTGCTGACCCGCAGCGACCGGGCGCTGTACCATGCGAAGTCCTCCGGGCGGAACCGCGTGGTGTTCTGGCAGGAGGACCTGCCCGACAAGCCCCGACCGGCCTGAACCCCGTACTGGACGGGGCATCGCCACGTTGGCCCCCGCAGGGCACTACACTGCACCGCACACACGGTGCCTTGAGGGAAACGCTGAAAAATTCAGCGTTTCCTGTTTGGGGCAAGACGCCCCAACGCGAACAACGACGCACGTCGTTGATTCGCCGAGGCCGTCGCGGACAGGCGCCTTGATGAGACGCGCTGAAAAAATCCATGGATGGATTATTTCAGCATTTCCTGAGGGAGAGCCCACATGATGAGTCCCATCTGGCCGGACCATCTCGAGGAGGGGGCGAGCGCCTCCGTGCGACGCCTGCTGCCCACCGCGCGTCAGGGGCCGATCGACCCCTTCGTGTTCTTCGACCACTTCCATGCCGGCGCGGGGGCGGGGTTCCCAGATCATCCGCACCGCGGCTTCGAGGCCATCACCTTGCTGCTCTCGGGCCAGTTGCGGCATACCGACAACCTCGGCAATGATGCCACCCTGCGTGCGGGCGAGGTGCAGGCCTTCACCGCCGGGAGGGGCATGGTGCACGCGGAAATGGTGGGTGCCGAGCGGGCCGCCGACGGGCTGCAGCTGTGGATCAACCTGCCGCGCGCGCTCAAGGGCATTGAGCCGGGCTACCAGAGGCCCGCGCGGCCGCGCCGGGTGGTGGCCGCCGGCTACGAGCTGCTGCTGATCACCCAGCCGGACGGGCCGGTCCGGTTGCATACCCCCGCCTGGATCGCCCTGCTCGAGTTGGCTCCCGGCGAAACCTTCACGCCCGGCGTGCCGGAGCACTGGCACGGCTTCGCCTATATGCTGCGTGGGCGGCTGCGCTGCCATGCGGGCGAGGCGGGCATGGGCGAGGGCCTGCGCCTGGAGGGGAGGATCCCCCTGTTCAGCGAGGAAGGGGCGCATGCCCTGATCGCCCTGGGCCAGCCGCACGGGGAGCCAATCCTGATGCGTGGCCCGTATGTCGATTGAGGGTAAGCGATGAGTTCTCCACGTGATTTCTGGAATGCCCGCTATGCCGAGGCCCCCCTTGCCTATGGCGAGGCACCCAACGCCTTTGTCGTGCGCGAGGCGCATCGCCTGCCCGCGGGCGGTCACATCCTGTTGCCCGGTGACGGCCAGGGGCGCAACAGCATTTGGCTGGCGCGCCGGGGCTACACCGTCACCTGCGTGGATTGGAGCGGGACGGGACTTGCGCGTGCTGAGGAACTTGCGGCGCGCCACGGGGTGCGGATCAGGACCGTCTGCGCCGACCTTGCGTTGTGGGACTGGCCGAAACAGGCCTTTGACGGCGTGGTCGCCGTCCACCTGCACCTGCCGCCCGACGTCCGGCCTACCGTGCACCGGGCCATGCTGCATGCCCTGCGGCCGGGGGGCATCCTGCTGCTGGAGGCCTTCGACCTCGAGCAGATCAACTACACAAGCGGCGGCCCGGGGAGGTTGGAGATGCTCTATTCCGCCGAGATGCTGGCAGAGGACTTCGCCGAAGGGGACATCCTGCTGCTCGAACGGGCGCAGGTGGAGCTGGACGAGGGGCCCTATCATCAGGGGCCGGCGGAGGTGGTCCGGCTCGTGGCGCAGATGCCGTCCCAGGAATCGGTCGGCTAGCCCGTCGGATTTGAGCGGCGGCTAGGTCTGGCTCCAGTCGACGTCCGCGCAAAACACTTGGGCCTCCGCCAGGCGTTGCTGGGGCAGGCTGATGATGGGCTGGAAGTGACGGGTCAGCCGCCACCGATCGCCCGCACGACCTCGACCTTGTCGCCTTCGTGCAGGATGTGCGCGGCATGCTCGCCGCGCGGGACGATCTCGCCGTTGACCTCGACCGCCAGCCGCTGGCCGGTCAGGCCCAGCGCATCGATTAGGGATGCGACGGTGGCGCCATCCCCGATGGTGTGGCTTGTGCCGTTCAGGATGATGTTCATCGTATCAGGATCCCATGTCTTCGACCGTCACGCGCAGCACCTCATCCAGGCTGGTGATGCCTGCCATGACCTTGCGCAGGCCGTCCTCGCGCAGGCTGGGGCTGGACTTGCGCACATGGGCCTCCATTTCGGCCTCGCTCGAGCCGTCGTGGATCATGCGCGCCAGGGTGGCGTCGACGGTGATCAGTTCATGAATGCCGGTGCGCCCGCTGTAGGCGCGCGCGGCGCAATCGCCCTCGCGGCATGCGCGATAGAGCGTCGGAGGTCGCGTGGCATCAAGGCCCAGCATGGCGCACTCGGCCGCATCCGGGATGAAGGCCTCCCGGCACTCCGGTAGCAGTCGCCGCACCAGGCGCTGGGACACCACGCCGATCAGGCTGGAGGAGAGCAGAAAGGGCTCCACGCCCATGTCGCGCAGGCGGGTGATGGCACCGATCGCGGAGTTGGTGTGCAGGGTGGAGAGCACCAAATGGCCGGTGAGCGAGGCCTGCACCGCGATCTCGGCCGTCTCCAGGTCGCGGATCTCGCCCACCATCACCACGTCCGGATCCTGGCGCAGGATGGCGCGCAGGCCGCGAGCGAAGGTCATGTCCACCCTGGGGTTGACCTGGGTCTGGCCGACGCCGTCGAGGTCGTATTCGATCGGATCCTCGACGGTGAGGATGTTGCGCTCGCGCGCGTTGATGTGCGAGAGCGCGGCGTACAGGGTAGTGGTCTTGCCCGAGCCGGTGGGGCCGGTGACCAGCAGGATGCCGTGCGGGCGGTGGATCAGCCCCTCCAGCCGCGCACGGGTGTCCGGGTCCATGCCGAGTTTGCCGAGGTCGAGCCGGCCGGCCTGCTTGTCGAGCAGGCGCAGGACCACCCGCTCGCCGTGGGCGGAGGGGAGGGTGGAGACGCGCACGTCGACCGGTCGCCCGGCCAGGCGCAGGGCGATGCGGCCATCCTGCGGCAGGCGCTTCTCGGCAATGTCGAGCTGGGCCATGACCTTGATGCGCGAGGTGATCAGGTTGGCGATGACGCGCGGTGGTTCCAGCACCTCGCGCAGCTGGCCGTCGACGCGAAAGCGCACCACCAGGCGGTTCTCGAAGGTCTCGATGTGGATGTCCGAGGCCTCCTCGCGGATGGCCTCGGTTAAGAGGGCGTTGATCAGGCGCACGATCGGCGCGTCGTCCTGGGCCTCCAGCAGGTCGGCCGGCTCGCCGAGGCTGCTCGCGGCGCGCGCGAGATCGACCTCCCCCAGCTCGCCGAGGGTGTCCATCGCCTCGCTCGACCCGCGCTGGTAGGCACGTGCGAGCAGCTGGTCGAACGTGGCCGGGTCGACCTCGCGCAGGGTGAACGGCCGGCCGATCGCGCGCCGGGCCTCGCCGATGGCCGCCAGGCCCGGCTGCGGGCGGTGCAGCAGGACGAGCCCCTCCCCTTCGGCCTGCAGCAGCAGGCCGTGGCGCTTGGCGAAGCTGTAGGGCAGGGAGGGGGGCATCACGGGCTCGTGGGCGGTGTGCCGCCGCCGGGGAGGTTGATCTGGTAGCCGTCGAGCTGGGGCAGGAGTGGGTAGTCGCTCGGCACGGCGAAGCCGAGGGGGTTGTGCGAGAACTCGATCTGCTGCTCGCGGAAGGCGTTGTACTTCTCCGCTGTGTAGCTCGCGGCCGTGGCGCGGTCGCGCATCACCACCGGGCGGATGAAGATCATGAGGTTGCGCTTCTGCCGCCCGGTGTCGCGGTAGGTGAACAGCTCACCCAGCAGGGGGATGTCGCTCAGGCCTGGCACCTTGTTCTTGCGGTCGCTGACCGCCTCGTCGATCAGCCCGCCCAGCACGACCACGTCGCCGTCCTGCGCCAGCACAGTGGTCTTCACGTTGCGCTTGTTGGTGATCAGCCCCGCGTCGCTCTTCGCCGCCGCGTCGATGCTGGAGACCTCCTGCTCCAGCTCCAGCCGCACCGCGCCTTCCGGGCTGATCGACGGCTTGACCTTGAGCTTGACGCCGATGTCCTCGCGGCTGACGGTCTGGAAGGGGGTGGCGGGGGTGGTGCCCGCGCCGGTACTGGCATAGGAGCCGGTCAGGATGGGCACGTTCTTGCCCACCACGATGCTCGCCTCTTGGTTGTCCAGGGTCAGCAGGCTCGGGGTGGAGAGGATGTTGTTGTTGGCGTCGCCCGCCAGCGCCGAGATCAGCACACCGAAGTCGGTGCCGCGGTCATCGAAGTCACCCAGCCCCATGTTGAGGCCGTCGCCGAGGGCGCCCACTGCGGCGACGGGCTTGGCGGCCGCCCCGGCGATGGCAGAGAGCAGGCCGTTGAAGGTGGACACGCCGACCGGCCCCTTGTTCTTCGGGCTGTAGGCCGCCATCTGCACGCCGAGCTTGCGCGAGAAGTCGTCCGAGACCTCAGCAATGATCGCCTCCACCAGCACCTGGGCGCGGCGGATGTCGAGCTGCTTGATGATCGACTCCAGCTCGCGCATGACGTTCGGCGGGGCGGTGATGACCAGGGCGTTGGTCGCCTCGTCGGCCAGCACGATGGCGTCCTGACGCCCGCCGACCCCCACAAGACCGGCATTCACGTTGCCGCTGCCGCTGGTGTTGATGCTGCTCCCGCTGGTCAAACCGGAGGACGAGCCCCCCGCTGTGGCCGTGCTGCCCGCGCGAGCGACCGGGCGGTTGCTGCCCTGCAGGATGGGTACGAGGTCGCTCGCGCGGGCGTACTTCAGGTAGAACACCTGGGTGTTGCCGGCGCGCTCCATCGGGGTGTCCAGGTACACCACCACCGCGCGCAGCTTCTCGCGCTCGGCCTTGTCGCCGGAGAGCAGCACGCTGTTGGTGCGCTCGTCGGCGGCGAAGCTGCTGATGCTGCGGTTGTCTGCCACTCCCGGGGCAGTACCGCCCGCAGGCGTGGGACTGCCTGGGCCCATACGGCTGCGCAGTTGGGTCAGGGTCTTGACGATGTCCGTGGCCGAAGCGTGCTTGAGGCGGATGGTTTCGATCTCATCGGAGCCGGGATGGTCGACCTGCGCGAGGATGTCCTTCATCCGCGCCACGTTGCCGGCGCGGTCGGTGAGGATCAGGCTGTTCGATTCGGGATGCACCGACAGCGCGGCCTGCTGCGGCATCAGCTGGCGCAGCGCGGTGAGCAAGGGGGCGGCCTGCACGTGGCGCAGGGTGACCACCTCGGTCACCAGCTCGTCGGCTCCGCGCGCGGCGCTCACGGGCCCCACCTCCACGCCGTCCTGCTTGGCGTTCACGTCTGGAACGATCTTGATCACCTGGCCCTTGGGCACCGCGGCGAAGCCGTGCACCTGAAGCACCGACAGGAACACGTTGTACAGCTCGTCCGGTGGCATCGGCTTGGCCGAGATCAGGTTGACCTTGGCCTTCACCCGCGGATCGACGATGAAGTTCTTGCCGGTCGCCTCGGACACGGTGGCGATCAGGGCCTCGAGGTCGGCATCGCGCAGGTTGAGGGTCACCATGCCGTTGCTGCTCGCCGCGACACCGCCTGGCGGGATGGCGGGCCCTTCCGCCTGGGCCGGCGCCTGGGCGACCAGTAGCGCGAGGGCCGCGAGGGAAATCAGGGAGCGTCGCATAGCCAGTCTCATCCGTTCAAATCGATCCGAAGCGGTGTTTCGATGCCGTTACGCAGCACGACGGCATCCAGCGCGGCCGCGTCGCGCAGGTCATTCATCAGCCCCGCGATGTCCGGCGCCTCGAGCAGCGAGCGGCCGTTGACGCTGAGCACGATGTCCTCCGGCTCCAGCCCCGCGCGCTGCAGCAGGGCAGGGTCGCGCAGGGCGCGGATGCGGTAGCCGCGCACCTGCCCTGCCTCCATCACCGGCTCCAGGCGAAAGTGCCTGGCCAGTTCGGCTGGCGAGCCCTGCAGCATGGCGCGGAGGCTGGAAGCGGGGGCCGTCGCCCGGGAGGGCGTGGGGCGGCCTGGTCCGGACGGTAAGGCGTCCTTAGGCAGGGCCAGGCGTTCCTGTGCCCCGGCCCGCTCCAGCAGCACGTGGTCGGCCTGCACGGAGCGTAGGATGGCCCCGCCGGGCAGGCTGTCTCCCAGGCGGTAGACGCGCTCAGGCTGGCCGCTGGCTGCGATCAGCGCCAGCCCCTGGCCGGCCAGCACCCCGCGCAAGACCAGCGGCAGGCGGGTGTCCTGCGTGGAGCCGCCATCGCTCACCTGCGGCCGTCCCCACGGTGCGGCGGCATTGATAGTCTCGGCCAGCCTTGGAGGCTGAGCCACGGACGGCACGTGCTCGGGGCCTGCGGATTGGCTTGGGGCGGGCGCGGGGAGAAGCTGCCAGGTCCATTGCGCCAGCGTCCAGGCCAGCCAGCCCAAGGCCGCGGTCATGGCCAGGGGGCGTGACCAGCGGATGGCGAGGGGGGCGAGCGCGCGGGGCTGAAAATCCATAAACCGTCATTCTATGCGAGGGCGCATGACCGTGCCATGAACATTGCTGTGCGCGTGGACATCGCGGTCGCGGAGGCTTGGCGCTGCTACCAGGCCGTTGAAAAATTCTTTTCAACGGCCTGGGAAGGCAAGCCATGGATGGCTTGCACGAACATCAATCACTTAACGTGATTGATGTTCGGAGCCTGTCGCGGGCGTGTACCGCGACAAGGCGAGTTGAAAAAGGGCAGGAAGCCCTTTTTCAACATCCTGCTAATATGCGCGGGCATTGATTGCCGGATACCTATTGATGCCTGCCGAAGCCTCCTTTTTTGCCGCCTTCCTCGTTGGCCTGCTGAGCGGGGTGCATTGCGTCGGCATGTGCGGCGGCATCGTTGGCGCGCTGACCTTCGGCCTGCCGGCCGAGGTGCGCGCCTCCCCCGCACGGGTGTTCCCCTATCTGCTGGCCTACAACCTGGCGCGCATCAGTGCCTACACCCTGGCCGGCGCGCTCATGGGCGGGCTGGGCTGGCTGGCCATGGACCTCGTGGCGTTCAATGCCGCGCAGCAGGCGCTGCAGGTGCTGGCCGGCCTGTTCATGGTCATGCTCGGCCTGTACCTGGCCGGCTGGTGGGCGGGGCTTGCCCGGGTCGAGCAGGCGGGCGGGGTGATCTGGCGGCGCATCGAGCCCTTCGCTCGCCGTCTCCTACCGGTACGCTCGCCGCGCCAGGCGCTGTTGCTCGGTTTCCTGTGGGGCTGGCTGCCCTGCGGCCTGGTCTATAGCACGCTGATCTGGGCGCTGGCCTCGGGCAGTCCGGCGCAGGGGGCCCTGCTGCTGCTGGGCTTCGGTCTTGGCACCCTGCCCAACCTGCTGCTGATGGGCGTGTTCGCCGCCCAGCTCGGGCGCTTCCTGCGCAAGCCCGTGATCCGCTCACTCGCGGGTGGCGCAGTGGCGCTGTTCGGTGTGTATACCACGCTCTTGCCGTTGGTTCACCCGCTTGCATAGAGCTTGATGCATGCATGAGAAGTTTCTATTTCCATGGCAGGCCTACATGGTCGACATTGATGTTTCGAATTAGGAAAACTCTGAAAAAATCCATCCATGGATTTTTTCAGATCGTCTTATCAAGGCGCAT
>JBMFOY010000092.1:0-7512 GCA_049969375.1 Halothiobacillaceae bacterium
CGTGATCCCGGAGATCGTGGGCAGCGTGCTCGAACGCCGCCCCTCCGACGCGCGCGCGATCACCGCGCCAGCCACCTGTCCGGTGTGCGGTTCGCATGTCGAGCAGGTCGAGGGCGAGGCGGTAGCGCGCTGTACCGGCGGGCTGTACTGCCCCGCCCAGCGCCGCGAGGCCATCCGCCACTTCGCCTCGCGCCGGGCGATGGACATTGACGGCTTGGGCGAGAAGCTCATTGCCCAACTGGACGAGGCCGGGCTGGTCAAACGCCTGGACGACCTCTACCGTCTCAAGCCCGCGGACATCGCCGCGCTGGAGCGGATGGGTCAGAAGTCCGCGCAAAACCTGCTGGAGGCCATCGAAAAGTCCAAGCACACCACCTTGGCGCGCTTCCTCTACGCCCTCGGGATCCGTGAGGTCGGCGAGGTCACGGCGCAGAACCTCGCCCGTCACTTTGGCGCGCTTGAATCGATCATGGATGCCTCGATCGAACGACTCATGAACGTTCCCGACGTCGGCCCCATCGTTGCGGAGCACATCAAAGACTTCTTTGCTGAACCGCACAACCGCGAGGTCATTGCCGGCCTGTTGGCGGCAGGCATCCATTGGGACAGCCCTGCGCACAGGGCGGGCGAGCAACCCTTGGCGGGCAAGACCTACGTCATCACTGGCGTGTTGACCGGACTTACCCGCGAGGAGGCCAAGGCACGGCTCGAAGCCCTGGGGGCCAAGGTCACCGACAGCGTATCAAAAAAGACCAGTGCGCTGATTGCCGGAGAAAACGCAGGCAGCAAGCTCGCCAAGGCCCAGGCGCTAGGCATTCCAGTGCTGGATCAAACCCAATTTGAAGCCCTGTTGGCAGGCCGTTGAAAAACGTTTTTCAACGGCCTGCCAAACGCCGAGTAAGCGCGGCGCCCTCGCCGCGATAAGGTAGCCCAAAACGATCCATCGGCCCGAGGGCGGGCCTCCCACAACCCAACAGAAGTTTTTTCAACGGACTGCTAACAGCCTATGGAAAGGTCTTTTCAAAGCCCTCGACTGCGGCAGGACAGCCTTGTGCGAACTGCGTGCCGTGGCGACAAGAGGCAGGGCCTTGATCGCAGCAGAACGCCGCTCCCACGGGTAGGGAAACGCTGAATCATTCAGCGTTTTCCGTTTGGGGCAGGACGCCCCAACGCGAACAACGACGTCAGTCGTTGATTCGCCAAGGCCGTCGCGGACATGCGCCTTGATAAGACGATCTGAAAAAATCCATGGATGGATTTTTTCAGAGTTTCCGTAGGGTCATCAGACAGGCTTTTGCCGTCCCATCAATTCCAGCGCTCACGCAGGTAGATGACACTCTTGTTGCCGCGATACATACCCCACGAAGCGCGACCTACCGGGTTATCGTCATGCGCGCCATCGCCATCCCAGTCATAGCGCAACCAAGGTTGCTTCCCCGCCTCATTGACCCCGAGCATAGGCGTGATATCGACAAAACCAGCATGGCCCGCCCCTGGCGCACTGAAGTCAAGGTTCAAGGCACCGGATGAGAACGTACCCCACCCACTCAATGTGGTTGAACCACCGCCCACACTGATGCTGCCCGTGGTCTGGTTTTGCTGCTGATTATTATCCAGCCGCACCAGGGAGGGACTATCCAGCTTGGTGCAACTATCTAGCTGATTCTGGATAAATGTGCTGCCATCGTAATACTCCGCCAGTACAGGCAAGGTCAAAGACTGGGTTTCCAAGAACTGGTGCGCCTGCCCAAGCTTCATCCGCCCCGCGCGCAACAATGTCTGCCCCTCATTCGAACCGGATGCCGCACCCGTGTCAGCATCGTTGGCGCGAACCTGAAGGGTCGCCGGGGCGGTTGTTTTACTTGAAAACTCAAAGGCAATCTTAATCTTTTTGTTTGCCATGAGGTCAGCCTCTCCAGCATTGAAATCGGAGGACTCCACACACTGGGTACACGCCAGGAAATCGCGAGTAAACTGACCGCTCGTCCCCGTGACATTGGACAGGCCGACCGGTTTTGCAAACGAGCCTTGGTAATTTTGCACGGTGCCACTCGCGCTATTTTTCGCGGTGACCTTCAAACCAAAGGGCTGGCCAGAGTAGCTAAAGCCCGTGCAGGCATCGCTGACCTCGGTGTCAAAATGATGGGGTATAAACCGACCAAACCAATCGCTGGGGTTGGTATTGCCAAATTTGCAACCATACTTCGTATTCCCATCCTGTGTATTGGAAAAATCATTCGTGCAATCCCCGCCCGCGCTATCGACCTGAGTGAAATCATCGTCATACACACCTTCAGCACCCAGGCGAAAATAACCTACCTCGCTGTAAGTGAAGGCATGCCCTACCGCCTCACCTGTATTGCGGGAGGCTGGATCAAAGCCGCCAAGGAGCGCCCCCCGGGCCTGCGCACCATCGTGAGCCTCAAGCTTGGAAGCGTCGGTCTTGGGTGTGCCGTCATAACCCGTTATGGCCAAGGCGCGTAGATCAAAAGGATCTGAACCCGCCTTAAGACGTGGGGCACCATTGGGGTCTGCACCATGGCTAGTGTCTGCTGTCGCCACCGTGGTCGTCACGGAGGAAAATGCGGTTGGACGAATGGCAAAGCCATCTGTTGAACAGGCTACTTTGCTTGGGGACACCGTAGTGTCAGTCACCCGGCATTTCACATGACGCCAGGCTTGATTGACCGTCATCGATGCAAGGGACTTGCGCCCCTGATCGCTGCTGGTAAAAGTCACGGTCTGCGAAATGGCTGGATTAAGCGCAGGCAAGCTGCTGCAGGCGCCACCGCCAGAGGCATCCACCAGCTCAACCCACACCGAGCGCGGGCTTCCCCCGCTTGTCACATAGTTTGTTTCCCGGGTGCCATCGGCCCTAAGTGCCGCCACATCAACGCTAAACGCAGTGCCTGCAAGCTTGGTATACAAGCGCCCAGTGCGCAGATCGTTGCCCGAGCTGGGCTCGCGCGCCTCAAGGCAGGTAAAGCTCTCAGCACAGGCGGAAAAGACCATCTGACAGCTTTCCGTTGAACCACGGAAACAGCGCGTAGGGTTGGTGGCGGTGGGGGAGGTGGCGCTCGCCCCCAAGGTAATGGTCGAGGCGCTAGACACGCTCAGATTGAGCGTGGCTGAACCGCCGCTGATGGTGATGGGATCCGCTGACCAGCCGCTCGAAGGCGAGGTCAGGTCCACCGTCACATCGCCGGTAAAGAGCGTGGAGCAGGCGGCATCCGCACAGGCCTTGATGGTCAGAGACTCAGGCTGACAAGTCAGCCCCTCACCGTCGTGCTCGATGCGGATATGATCCGGTCCAGCCGTCGTGAGCGGACAGGGACTTAATGCCGAAGAAGGGATCAGGCTAAAATTCCCAGAGGTACCATCGGGCTCATCCCAAAACAGCCTGGCATATGCCTGCCCGCCCCGTTCATAGTGCTCCAGCACGATAGGGACCGCATTCCCGGCAATAAGTGTCACGGGTGAGGATGTATCGTAGCGAGGCGCATGATCATTCCAGGCATCCAGGACCTTGCTTCCGTTCACCCAGAGGCGAATGCCATCGTCGCTGTACGTTTGGAAGACATGCGACCCGGTACGCGAGGGGATCAGATAACCCTCCCAGCGCACGCTAAAATCATCCCCGCGCGGCAAAACATCAGGAGTTGACGTTCCCCATGAAAAGTCAACTGTCGCGTCATTTCTCTTAACCCAGGGGCCCTGATGATAATTTCTCTGGATGGCGTATTGCGAATAATAGGTGCCAACAAGACCCGCCCCTCCCGAAATAGGGCGCGTTGTTGGATTGGGATTGATCGTACGCCCACTTGCAGTTTGTACGTCCTTGATCTGAAGTTGATAAGTCCCGCCAGCTTGTAGGTTCTTATTAAGCGCAAGGGTCACGCTATAACCATCCGCAGAAAGCGTGGCGGAGGTGACCTCAAGCCCCGGCGTCGAGGAAGAAGAAAAACTGTAATTCTGTTTCCGATCGGCGCTACCTGAGGCTACGGGGTAAGAATATTGTACTGTTAGTTTGTTGCTGCTCCCGCAGGGCTGGAGCACTCCCTGCACATAAGGCTGGGGGCGAAAGAGGAGGGCCGAATTTGGCGTAACAGCATACTGGTTATAGGAATGCTTGATAAAATCATCATTGGTCACCTCAATGCCAATCGTCGCACTCACTCCATTACTATTTCCTGCGCCATATTGAAACTTGATCTCCCCCGTCTCATACAAAATAACCTGGACATTATACTGACCGGTATTATAGTAGAGCGGGACGGCATTCCAACTGACCACCAAACGGCGCTGGGGCGCACTGCCAAACGTGCCATAGGTCACACTCCCGCCCGCCGCGGGATTCAGGTCATCCCAATAGGGCATGATCAGGGCAGAGGCGGTTTTCGTCAAATCCGACGTAGGAAGGTCTTTGTTGCTATAATCCCTCACCTCCGCAAGCAAGGAAAGCAATCCATTAGACGATACATAGATCTTATTAAACCTCTCCCCAGCAAAGGGAAAATCAAAGCCGATATTAATTTGGCTGGAACAATCATCACAATTAAGCCCCGGAACGGGTGTGGATACCGTTTCCCATTGAAAACTAGCCGTTACCTTGTCGAAATTGGCCTTGGTGACAGCATAAGCCGGTGCGAACAAGAAAAACCAGAGGAATAAACTTGATAAGGTCAACCCCAGTAGCCTATCCATCACGCCCCTCCTGTCTTGACCCATACACTCATTTGCATGGTACGCACCACTTCCACACCCATGAGGGTGCTGCCGCGTGCTTCGCTTTGCACATGATAGGCCGTATAGCTGCTTGCACCCTCCGTCACAGGGGAGGCAGCCTGGCAGGTCACAGTCACGGCAACACCTTCAACCACGAGGTTCTGGCTCGCCAAGCACTGAGGCGAACTGCCTTGGGTGAGCTGGCTGCGCCCCCACTCCAATCCAGCGCGCGCCGCATAGTAGGCCTGCCGCCCATCATGGGCCATAGCCAGCCCTAGGTGTTGAGTGGTAGCGAGCTGGCTCATCGAAAGACCAAGGCCTGCCAGGACGACCAACACGAACACAACGGTGATGATGGAAAAGCCGCCTGACTTTTTCATGGCGCGTTGATCACATGGGCCTGATAGAGGAGGGTGATGCTCTCGCCCTGGTCGCTCAAGCCAAGGCGCAGGGTTACCACACCCGAGCGTTCCTGATTCCCTGCAACGTAGTCCATCTGACAGACGCTGACATGTTCTGCGAGAAGGCTACCCTCGCCGGTAAAACCGGTGGGCTGGTTTACCGCGTAGCCATAGCCCGTATGGCGACGCAATTGCCCGTTGTTGCAATAGAACGTCACTGGCCCACTGCTCGGCACGACCTCAAAACGCTGGGCGATGAGTGATGGATGGGGAAAGCGCTTGGCGGCCGCAAGCTGAATACGACTACCTACCGTAGTGATGGCCTCGCGGTTGTCGCCACGGTAAGCGTTGGTCACAGGGCCGGTGGCGGTGGTGTTGTAAATGACAACTGCATCCCCCGCTTGAGCCTGCCCGGTCTGTAGCCCCCCCACGACATCGAAGCTCGAATCGCTCTGGGTAAAGTCGAGGATATCCTCGATCGCGGCGTTATTGGGATCTTGTGCAGCGCGATAACGCCCCCCATCCACGGTGGGTATAAACTCCAGATACTGCCCCCCGCCCGCGACCCTCACGCTATTGGGCAGGGCTTGACGCAATTCACGCACCATGCGAGTGAGCGCCGTATCGGCCTCGGCCACGAGCTGGGCTCGCCTGGCCTGATCCTCGTAGGCGCGGATGGGATTGAGGATGATGCCCGTGGTGAGTGCGGCCATGATGCCCAGCACAACAAGCACCACAACCAGCTCAAGCAGGGTAAAACCCAGCTCCTCTCCGAAGAGGGGGCTCGGTAATCCACGAGGGCAAGATTCATAAGGGCTCATCTTGCATCCTCCAGCCCACCAAACTCGCCCGTGCGCCATCATCACGGGCATGTGTGACGCTAACGGCGATCTTGCAGCCACTGACGCCTTGCAAGCTGTCGCTCACCGCCGCCACCTGCACGCGGTAATCTTCAAGGCCCGCCAAGGGATGGCCTTGCACATCGTTCGGCGGTGAATCATCCAGGCCGTCATAATCCGCCACTTCATCCCAGTCCGCCCGTGGTAGTCCACTGGCGGGCGTGCTGGCGCTGCAATTGACTGGATTGCCCTTGCTAAGAATCTCCTCCAGGTAACCCTCCGCCAAGGCAAGGGCCTGTTGCCTGAGCATGGGATCGGCGCTCTTGGCCACGGTTTGGCTATACACCAACAGGATACCTGCCAAACCGATGGAGAGGATGACCACAGCCAGAACCAGCTCGATCAGGGTAAAACCGTGAGCGCCTGCGCGTTCAGTGCACATAGCCCGTCTCTGGCTCGATGGTGAGGGTATGTGAGCCGATGGCCAGGCCCCCTGAAGCTGACGGGCGACCTAAGCCATCAAAGGTAAGACTGGAAATACTGGTTGCGATGCTTACCCCTTGAGGAGCCAGACCTTGACCACGGGCCGATCCATCCCAAGGCAAGCCCTTAGCGGGGTTATTCAGATAGCTACTGCCCGGGCAACTATCGCCTTGGCAGACGCGAAAGGCGCTGGGACTTAGGGCCACCGTCACGTGCGCATTGGCCGCAATCGCCGCCTGACGTGCATAACGCACGGCGGAGAGGGTCTCCTCAAAGTAGCCATATTCATTGAATGCCGCATCCTTGAGGCGTGGGACGGCCACAACGGCAAGGATGCCGAGCAGGACCATCACCATCACAAGCTCCATCAGGGTAAAGCCCCGCCAAGACAACAAAGGCGACCGACGGCCGCCTTGTTGAGATGGGCTTAATGCACGCATCACGCCCTCATGAGGTTGCAATTACCGCGCACAGACAATGGTGGCGTTGACCGCCGCCGGTGCGTCTTTACCCTTGATGGTGCAGGTGACGGTATCGTTGGTGCCCGAGCAGTCGCCCGTACCCGCGACTTGGTATTGCTTGTTGGTGGTCGGGGCCGCTGAAACCAGCTGGGTTCCCGGAACAAAAGGCTGAAGAATGGTGTCTTTACACACATTATTCTGATTCAGGACCACAGCAGAGGGGTCGCCCGCCTTCCTCGCGGCAAGGTTGATGGCGGTTGCGGAGTTGAGTGCCCCAGCCACCCCTTCGGCCGCAGCCGTGCTGGCTTCTTGAGAGAGATCAACGAACTTAGGCACAGCCACAGCGGCAAGAATGCCAAGAATGACAATGACCACCACCAGTTCGATGAGAGTAAAACCGCGATGAGCGTTCTTCATTTGTACATCCTCCTTAGGATCAGTGGAGTTACGAAATCATTAACAGGCGGTTGAAAAAACCCTTCAACGGCCTGTCAACGTGAGCTTAGAAAAGAGAAGGCTCGCACGCAGATCAATCACGCTAAACTCTGAAAAAATCCATCCATGGATTTTTCAGCTCGTCTTATCAAGGCGCATGTCCGCGAC
>JBMFOY010000093.1:0-7480 GCA_049969375.1 Halothiobacillaceae bacterium
CATGGGGGGGGCGGCGCAGGCCATGGTGCCCGGAGAGGGCGAGGGGCCTGATGCGCGCCAGGCCGCACCACTTCCTGCCGCTGGCATGGCCGCGTCCCCCGGCCTTGAACAGCGGGAGCAGGCCGAGGCGATGCGGATGGCCCAGGCGGGTGAAGTCCCTCCCGCGCCGTCCGAGAACGCGTCCGCCATCCCCTCCCCACTTGCCGCGGATCCGTCCAGGCCTCGCGGTCCCCATGAACTCCTGTTCCTCGAGCGCATCCCCGTCCCCGTGCACCAGCAGCGTGAATTCGGCGAGGCCGTCGGTCAGCGGGTGATGCTGATGCTCGGCCGCGAGATGCAGGGAGCGCGCATCGAACTAAACCCAGTCGATCTCGGCCCGATGGAGATCCACCTTCACCTGCGCGGCCAGGAGGCCAACGTGCATTTTGGTGCGGCCCACGCGCTGACCCGTGAGGTCATCGAGGCGGCGCTCCCGCGGCTGCGCGAGATGCTGGCCGAGCAGGGGTTCACCCAGGTCAACGTGAACGTCGGCCAGCAGCAGGGCCAGAATGCGCAGGGCTTTAATGGCCAGGGCGGAGCCTCCGGGCAGGGCAGCGGCAGCCCCTGGAGCACCGGGCCGGGGGCGGATGCAGCGGATACGGATACTGCTGCCAGAGGGATCGAATACCCGGTGCGGGCGGGTGGCGTCGACCTGTTTGCCTGAAACAGCGGGGCCAGGTTGGTCTGGGGCCGATGATCCTGCACCGGGTCGCGGCGAGGGCGCCGCTCCTACACTGGCATGGGTGAGGCGTCCTCCGCACGGGCGCTGCCTTCCTGGATGAAACGGTGCAGCGTGGCATCGTGGGCAAGGATCAGCCGCACGAGCGCCGGATCATCGCTGGTCAGTTCCGCGCACACGCCGTCTTCCCGCTCCATGAGTCCCACCCGGATGTTGTCGCGCTGCTCAAACAGCTCGGCGAACAGCGGGTCCCAGGAGCGGATCGCCCGGCCCTTGGCGAAACGCGCCTTCATGTCCGCCGCATGGCGACGCAGGATCAGCGCCAGATTTCTGTCGTCGCTGGTGGTGCACGCCCGGATGCCGTTCGGTAGCTGTTCCGTGACTCGACGCAGTGACTTGTGCCCGGCGAACAGGGCCTGGATGTCGGCCTGATGGGCCTGGTGCTCCGGGTCGCTGTCGCCACGGCCATGGCGATAGATCTTTTCTTTGCTTTTGCTCATCGGATCCTGTCCACGATCAGTCGCGTGCCGCTCATTCGATCCTGCAGGGCGCGACGCTCGGGGTCGAGGACCATGGCCAGCACCCCCAGCCCGAACAGGCCCCAGCTCGGCACCGCCCACAGCGCGCGGCGCAGCAGGGTGGCAAGGCGAGGCGTCTCGCCCACTTCGTCGATCAGCCTCACCCGCCAAGCGCGCATGCCCAGCGTCTGTCCCCCCTTGCGCCAGAACCACAGGTAGAAGCCGAGCGCGACAAGCAACAGCGCGGTCTGGTACGCCCAGTGCCATGGGCCGCGCTCCGGCAGGGGCTCGCCACCGGTGAAAGGCAGCAGCAACGCGGTCAGCACGAACCAGAGGGCGGCAATCAGCAGCCAGTCGTAGAACAGGGCGCCGAGGCGGCGGAGCAGACCGGCGGGCTGGCCGGTCATCGCTCAAGCCCCTGCTCGAGTTCGGAGAACAGACGCTCGATGAATCCGAATCGCTCGTCGGCATCCTCCAGCGGTGCGGTGAATCGCAGGGCATCCTGTCCACCAAGTTGATAGGTCTTGGGTTCCCGCTGCATCAGTTGGACGATGCGCAGCGAGTCGATGGGCGGGTTAGGCTCGAACAGGATACGCCCGCCCTGCGGTCCGGCCTCAAGCTTGCGGATGCCGAGCTTTTGTGCGCGGATACGAAGCAAAGCCTGCCGTAGGAGGTTCTGTGCGGCGGGCGGCAGCAGGCCGAAGCGGTCGATCAGCTCGACGCGCATCTCGTCCAACTCCCGCTTGGTGGCGAGGCTGGCGATGCGCTTGTAGAGGATCAGGCGGGTGTGCACATCGGCGACGTAGTCTTCCGGCAGCAGGGCGGGCAGGCGCAGGTCCACCTCGGCGCCGTGGCGAAGGGGCTGCATGAGCTCGGGTTGCTTGCCGGACTTGATGGCCTTCACCGCGCGGTCCAGCAGCTCCATGTAGAGGCTGAATCCGACTTCGTTCATCTGGCCGCTCTGTGATTCGCCCAGCAGCTCGCCCGCGCCGCGGATTTCAAGGTCATGGGTGGCGAGGGTGAAGCCGACGCCGAGGTCCTCCAGCTTCTCGATCGCCTCCAGCCGCTTGACCGCGTCTGGTGTCATCGCCCCCTTGGGTGGGGTGATGAGGTAGCAGTAGGCGCGGTGGTGAGAGCGTCCAACCCGTCCGCGCAGCTGGTGCAACTGCGCCAGGCCCAGTTTGTCGGCGCGGTTGATGAGGATGGTGTTAGCGCTCGGGATGTCGATGCCGGATTCGATGATGGTGGTGCTCACCAGCACGTTGAAGCGCTGGTGATAAAAATCTGCCGTGACCTGCTCCAGTTCCTTTTCCGGCATCTGTCCGTGGGCGAAGCGGATGCGCGCCTCCGGGATCAGTTCGGACAGCTCACGGGTCATGCGCTCGATGGAGTCGACATCGTTGTGCAGGAAGTACACCTGCCCGCCGCGCTTGAGTTCGCGCAGGATGGCCTCGCGGATCAGCGCGTGATCCCATTGTGTCACAAGTGTTTTCACCGCCAGGCGCTCCTTGGGCGGGGTGGCGATGATGGACAGCTCGCGCAGGCCTGAGAGGGCCATGTTGAGCGTGCGCGGGATGGGCGTGGCGGTCATGGTCAGCAGGTCCACCTCGGCGCGCAGGTTCTTGAATTGCTCCTTGTGGCGCACGCCAAAGCGCTGTTCCTCGTCGATGATGACGAGGCCGAGGTTCTTGAAGCGTACCTCCGGCGAGATGAGCTTGTGGGTGCCGATGATGATATCGATCTTGCCCTCGGCCAAGTCGTCCAGTACCTGCTTGGTCTCCTTGCCGGCGGTGAAACGGGAAAGGCCCTCGATCCGCACGGCGAAGTCCACGAAGCGGTCGCGGAAATTGCGCAGGTGCTGCTGGGCAAGCAGGGTGGTGGGGGCGAGCACCGCCACCTGGCGGCCGTCCTGCACTGCGACAAAGGCGGCGCGCATGGCGACCTCGGTCTTGCCAAAGCCCACATCGCCGCACACCACGCGGTCCATCGGTTGTCCGCTGGTCATGTCGTGGATGACCGCGCTGATGGCGGCAAGCTGGTCGGCAGTCTCCTCGAACGGGAAGCCCTCGGCGAAGCGGGCATAAGCTTCGGGGTCGAGCTGGAAGGCATGGCCCTTGCGTGCGGCGCGGCGGGCGTGCAGGTCCAGAAGCTCGGCGGCGACGTCGCGGGTCTGCTCCATCGCCTTTTTCTTGGCCTTCTCCCAGGCGTCCGATCCCAGCTTGTGTAGCGGCGCGTGCTCGGGACTGGCGCCGGTGTAGCGACTGATCAGGTGCAGGCTGGTGACGGGGACGTAGATGCGATCCCCCCCGGCGTATTCGAGGGTGAGGAACTCCTGTTTGAGCCCGCCGACCTCCAGCACGGTCAAGCCACGGTAGCGTCCCACGCCGTGATCCTCGTGGACGACGGGCGCACCCTCGGCCAGTTCGGTCAGGTTGTGGATGACGCTCTCGGCATCGCGCGTGCGTTTGACCCGCTTGTCGCGCTGGGTGACGCGTTCGGCGAAGAGCTGGGCTTCGGTGACGATGGCGAGGCCGGCATCCACAAGCCACAATCCTTCCTCCAGCGGTGCGCTGGCGATGGTCTGGCGTTTGTCACGGGTGAGGAAGTCCAGCCACCCTTCGACCGTGTCGAAGGATAGGTTGTGACGGCGCAGCAAGTCGCCCAGCGCCTCGCGGCGACCGGGGGATTCGGCGGTGATCAAAAGCTTGCCGTCGAATTGGGAAATGAATGCACGCAGGGCCCGGGCCGGATCGTCGGCGCGTGCCTGCCAGCCGAGTTCCGGCAGGGGCTTGGTCTGGAAGGTGGTGGCCTGCGGGAAGGCCGGGTCGTCTTCGGCGAGCACGCGCACCTGCAGGCGCTCGTGCAGCAGGGCGCCAAGTTGATCTTTGGAGATGAACAGCATCTCCGGCGGCAGCAGCGGGCGTTCGCGGTCGTGGCGGCGTTGTTCATAACGTTCATGCGCCTCGCGCAGGAAGTCGTCCGTGGCCGCATCGAGGCCGGGCAGGCTCAGGCAGATCGTCTTGGCGGGCAGGTAGTCGAACAGGGTGGCCAGGCCATCGAAGAACAGTGGCAGGTAGTACTCGATGCCGGGGAAGGGCAGGCCCTGCTGCAGTTGACGCACGAGGTCGCGCCCGGCGGTGTCGAAGTAATTCCCCCAGGCCTTGCGCGCGCGCCTGATGCCCTCCTCGTCCAGTGGGTACTCGCGTGCGGGCAGCAGGTTGAGCGCCTCGATGGTCTCCAGGCTGCGCTGGGTTTCCGGGTCGAACAGGCGCAGGGATTCGATCTCATCGTCGAACAGGTCCACCCGCACCGGCAGGGTCTGGCCGCTGGGGAACAGATCGAGGATGGCCCCGCGCACGGCGAACTCGCCATGTTCCATCACCTGGGTCACCGATCGGTAGCCGGCATCGCTCAGCCGTTGGCGGAAGGCATCGACGTCCAGCCGCTGGCCGCGGGCGAGCTGGAGGGTGCGGCCGCGCACGTAGTTTGTCGGCGGCAGGCGCATCAGCAGGCTGGGTGCGGAGACGATCACCACGCCGCGCTTGAGCTCCGGCAGGCGGTCCAGCGTCGCCAGCCTTTGCGCGACCAGATCCTGGTGCGGTGAGAACAGGTCGTAGGGCAGGGTCTCGGTGTCCGGGAACACCAAGACCGGTACCTCCGCCTGATCGAGGAAGAAACCCAGTTCCGCCTCCAGCCGGTAGGCGTCCTGCATGCCAGGGGCGATCACCAGCAGCGGGCCCTCATGCCGCTTAGCCGTTTCCGCCAGCAGGAGGGCGAGCGCGGCGCCAGGCGGGCGCCGCCAGTAGAGTGGGTCGCGCGGGCGCAGGGGCAGGGGAGCTGGTATGAGTGTGAGCGTGTTCATCGGGTTATTGTCCCATGAACTGCGGCGTGGCCGCATGCTCTCTCCAGTAGGCCGTGAGTAGGCCGTGGAAGACACTTTGGGGAAACTCTGAAAAAATCCATCCATGGATTTTTTCAGCTCGTCTTATCAAGGCGCATGTCCGCGACGGCCTCCGCGAATCAACGACGGAACGCGTTGTTCGCGTTGGGGCGTCCTGCCCCAAACGGAAAACGCTGAATGATTCAGCGTTTTCTTGACGTGATTGATGTTCGTGCAAGCCCTCCATGGCTTGCCTGACCAGGTCGTTGATAAAGATTCCAAATGGCGCTGTCAGCCCGCGCCCTTGGCATCCCCCTTGCCTTGGGTGTTGATGCCAAGCAGGGTATAGGCTGGGCAGAAGCTGATGACGGCGGTCAAGAGCGGCACGGCACCGATGTAACCCCACCAGCCGATGACACCAGCAGCAGCAAGCCCGATCAGGGCAAGCCCAACAAGGGCGCGGATTACGCGGTCGATCAAACCAACATTCTTTGGCATGCTTCAATCTCCTGTGGTGACAAATGTAAGCACAGTCATGCACTGTTTCTTGGGGCATCCGCTCCCGCGGATGCGTAGACGATTGGAGCAGGTTTGTGAGCCTAACAGGCCGTTGAAAAACAGGCTTCCTGCCCTTTTTCAACTCATGACGTCGCGGCGCATGTCCGCGACGCGCTGCACAGATCAATCACTTAGCGCGATTGGTCTGCGCACAACCCATCCATGGGTTGTCTTAGCAGGCCATTGAAACGGATTTTTCAACAGCCTGCTAATAAGTTAGCGGTAACCCATGAAATCGTCTTTCAGGCTATCATTATATTCCTTTTTATGCTGCTCCATCCATGTTTCATCCGTTTGAACTGTTCATCGGCCTGCGCTACACGCGCGCCAAGCGCCGCAACCACTTCATTTCCTTCATCTCGCTGACCTCGATCCTTGGCATCGCGGTGGGCGTGACCGCGCTGATCACCGTGCTGTCGGTCATGAACGGGTTCGAGAAAGAGCTGCGCGAACGCATTCTTGGCATGGCTTCGCACCTGACCATCACCGGCCCCGGAGAGCGGCTGGAGGATTGGCGGGCGGTGATCGGGCGCGTGCAGACGCGCGGGGGCGTGGTGGCGGCCGCGCCCTATACCCAGGCGGAGGCGATGCTGTCCCAGCCCTCGGCGGTGAGCGGAGCCATCGTGCGCGGGATCGACCCTCTGCTTGAGGCCACGGTCACCGACGTGGGCGAGCACATGAAGGTCGGCCGGCTGGAGGACCTCAAGCCCGGCGAATACGGCATCGTGCTCGGGCGGGAGCTGGCGGATGCGCTCGGCGTCGGCGTGGGCGACTCGCTCATGCTGATCACCTCCAACATCGCGGTCACCCCGGTGGGGGCGCTGCTGCGCGAGCGTCGCTTCACCGTGGTCGGCCTGTTCGAGGTGGGCATGTACGAATTCGACCGCGGCACGGCCTTCATCCACCTGGAGGATGCGCAGAAGCTCTATCGCTTGGGGACGGCGGTCAACGGCGTGCGTCTCAAGCTGGACGACATGTTTGCCGCGCCGCGCCTGACCCGTGAGCTGTCTGCTGAACTTGGCGCGGAATACTGGGTCAGCGACTGGACCCGCCGTCACGCCAACTTCTTCCGCGCGGTGAAGACTGAGCGTACGGCGATGTTCATCATTCTTGCCCTGATCGTCGCCGTGGCGGCGTTCAACATCGTCTCCACCCTGGTGATGGTGGTCACCGACAAGCAGGCCGACATCGCCATTCTGCGTACCCTCGGCGCCTCGCCCGGTTCGGTGATGGCGATCTTCATGGTGCAGGGCACCCTGATCGGTGTAGTTGGCACCCTGCTGGGCCTGATCGGCGGGCTGAGCCTGGCGCTCAACATCGACACCCTGGTGCCCTGGCTGGAACACACCCTCGGCATCCAGTTCCTGCCTGCTGATGTCTACTACATCAGCGAATTGCCCTCAGATGTGCAGTTGAGCGACGTGACGCGCATCGCGGCCCTGTCCTTCGGCCTATCCGTCCTCGCGACCCTGTACCCGGCCTGGCGCGCCGCGCGGACCCAGCCTGTGGAGGCCCTGCGCTATGAGTGAGGCGGCCATGATTCACGAAACCGTGATCCAGTGCGTCGGCGTGGGTAAGACCTACGCCGAGGGCAAACTCAAGGTCGAGGTGCTGCGCGGCGTCGATCTCGCCATTGTGGCCGGCGAGCGCGTGGCCATCGTCGGCCCTTCCGGCGCAGGCAAGAGCAGCCTGCTGCAGCTGATGGGTGGGCTGGACGTGCCGAGCAGCGGGCAGATCCTGCTGCAGGGGCGCGACCTCGCGCGCATGTCGGAGAAGGAGCGCGGGCGCGTGCGCAATGCCATGCTC
>JBMFOY010000094.1:0-4788 GCA_049969375.1 Halothiobacillaceae bacterium
GCCTTGATAAGACGCGCTGAAAAAATCCATGGATGGATTTTTTCAGCGTTTCCTTGGAACCCAAGGCAGGCTCGATGGGGCTTTGGGTGCGCATGCTTCTCGCCTGCCCTGTGATGGCCGCAGCGTCCGAGGCATTTGTTGGGCTACAATGCCTCCTATCGATGGTCTTTTGATGGGGGCGCGGTCATGCGTCAGCAAAATTACTGTGGTTATGACAATGATATGTGGGGCGGCTTCACCGAGATTGGCCGCATCATCCGCGACGCCAAGGTGTTCGGACTGATCCCGGAGGACGAGCAGTGCAAGAACTGGCCCCGCCACAAATTTGAGCAACTGTGGGAACAGGTCACCAACGAATGGGACAAGTATGGCGCCATGGTTGGCAATCTGCCGGAAGACCTGCGCACCAAACATGAGGCCATCCACGCAGCTGCCCTGGAGAAGGCCAAGGCCATGGGCTGGACCCCGGAGCACTGGCTGACCGCCAGCGACTTCGACGGCTGGATCAAGGAGGAAGAGCTGGAGGCCCTGGTCCCGCCCGAGTGGTTGCAGCACCAGGATCGGCACCGCTGACCCCTCGCTTTTCCAGGACTTCAGGAAAGCCGGCCAGCGTGCCGGTTTTTTTGTGGAAACCACTTTGTGATGCGAAAAAAACAAAGCCGGCATGTGTGCCGGCTTTGATGTCGCGATGTGTTTGGCGCTTTACTTGGTCAGCGAGGCAAACAGCTGCGGCAGCTTCTCCGGCAGGCGTTGGACGTTGTCGATTACGGTGAAGTGCTTGTCGCCGAAGATGCGGGACACGTAGGCGTCCGCGTGCGGGTCGAGGGTGATGCAGTAGGTCATCACGCCATCGCGCTTGAGCTCCTCCACTGCGTTCTTGGTGTCGAAGCGCAGGTGTTGCGGATCGTCCACGTCCACGTCGGCCGGCTCGCCGTCGGTGATGACGAGCATCAGTTTCTTCTGTGCCTGCTGCTTGGCCAGGTGGCGTCCCGCGTGGCGTAGGGCGGCGCCCATGCGGGTGGAGAGCTGACCGGTCATGCCTGCAAGCCGCGACTGGGCATGGTCGTCCCAGGGTTCAAAGAAGTCTTTGAAGCGGTAGTACTGCACGTCGTGGCGGCTGTCGGAGGCGAAGCCGTGCACCGCGAAGCGGTCGCCGATGCCGTCGATCGCCCAGGCGAGCAGGGTGGTTGCCTCCTTGGTCAGCTGCAGCACCGTCTTGTCGGTGCCGCGCACGTAGTCGTTGGTCGACTGCGACAGGTCCATCAGCACCATCACGGCCACGTCGCGTACCTTCTGGATGCGACGCAGGTGGACGCGCTCGTCCGGGGTGATGCCCATACGATAATCCACCATTGAGCGTACGGCTGCGTCGAGGTCCAGATCGTCCCCTTCCGCCTGCTTGCGCTCGATTACAAGGCCCCTCGGCTGGAGCATGTCGATGATGTGGCGCAGGCGGGCGGCGACCCCCTTGTGCTCGCGCAGGATGCGGTCGATTTCGTCGCGGTCGCCGCGCGGCAGGCGGCGCTCGTACACCGAGGTCCAGTCGGGACGGTGGACCTGCACCTGGTAGTCCCACTCGTGGTAGTGGAACGGGCCGAGCACGGGTTCCTTGCCCTCCATCTGGTTGTAGCTGATGCCGTTGTCCTCGTACGGGTACAGCTCGGTGGAGAGGACAAGGATCTCGCCGTCCTCGTCCATGTCGCCGGTCATCTCTGAGTCGATGGCATCGACGAACTCCATCACGTTGACGTGGCGGCGTTTGGCGCGTTGGCTGGCCGGGGTGTAGTTCTTGCCTTCGCCTTCCCAGTCGAGCTCGGCGAATTCCCAGATGAAGCGGTTGTCGTCGCGGTAGAGCACCGGCAGGCCCGCCATGGTGGCGGACGAGATGCGCGCCGGGATCCGCTGGCTGACCTGGCCGCAGTAGGTGACGCCGAGATCCCAGGCGAGCTGGTTGTCCTGCGGACGCTTGGCCATCTCCTCGTGGAAGCGGGCGATCCACTGCCTTCTGAGCTCGTTGCCCGGATCGTAGTTCGGGTCAAGCAGGCCACGCGAGAGGCAGAGCAGGTCGTGGATGAGTTCATCCATGTGTGGCGGGCAGCCGTTCGGGTCCAGCTTCGGGTGGAGGGATAGCCAGAGCTGGCGCAGGCCGGGGAACTGGCGGATGGCGAGTTCCTCGACGCGTGCATCCTCGAACACCGAGACCACCAGGCGCTGGATTTGGTTGAGGCCGTCGGCCTGGATGGCGGCGGTGGTGTAATAGACGTGCGCGGCGGCGTGCGCGGCGGCGGCACGGTAGACCTCCATGCCGGCGATGCCGTCATGATCGTCGTAGGCATCGGGCACGAAGATGGCACCCTTCTCGATGTAGGGTTTGTAGCCTTCCTTCGATTCATAGTCGCCGGAGGTCGGGCGCAGGTAGAACTCGCGGTTCCAGAAGGCGCGCAGATACATCTGCAGTTTGCGCTGAGCATCGATGAACAGGGTGCCGCGCCGCTCGCGCTGCAGTACGCTCATGGCGTCCGAAGATTCGAGCGAGAAGTAGGCGATCTGGCCTTTAAAGTCGCGCTTATAGGTCTCCGCGCCGTACATTACCCAGCGGCGCAGGCCACCGAGGGTGAGCTTGGAGAGTAGCTCATCGATGTGGTCGAGCATGGGACGCAGGCCGCGCGGGGCCAGCGCCACCATGCGCTCGATCAGGCTCAGGTAGCCCTTGTAGACGGCGATGTCGCCAAGGCGTCGGGCTGCGGTCGGCAGGCTGGCGAACAGCAGGGCGAGCACGGCGCCGGAGGTCTGCGAGGACAGCTTGAGTACGGTGTAGACCGATTCGCCGACGGCGTCTTCGCCGATCTCGCGCACCACCTCGGGCATCTCCTCAAGGAAGGAGATGATCACGTCGTCGCCCTTGCCCATGTTGCACAGGGCGGTCACGCCATCCAAGTAGGTCTTCAAACCTTGGGGCGACATCACGCGCTGCGCTTCCGCGTAGCTTCCTTCCAGCGCATCGCGCAGGACGTGCGATTTTTGCGCGCAGGGCAAGCCTGCGATGAATTCGTTGAGGTCGATGGACATGGTCACATCCTCCGGCAGTGGCTCCCTCCCCCTTGCAGGGGGAGGGCTGGGGAGAGGGTGATGCGGAGTTTGACCGTGACATGGGTGTCACGGCTTGCCCCCTCACCCCAGCCCTCTCCCGCGAGGGGAGAGGGAGTGATGAACCTCAGTTGAAGAAGGTGTGGATGGTCGCGTCCAGCGTGTCGCGGATGTCGGCATCGTCGGTGATCGGGCTGACCATCGCCATGCGGCAGGCGGTGCGCGGCTCGACGCCCTTGGCGATCATCTTGCCGGCGTACACGCACAGGCGGGTGGAGATGCCTTCGTCCAGGCCGTGGCCCTTCAGGTTGCGCGCGCGCTGGGCGATCTGCACCAGCTTCTCGGCCGTAGCGGCATCCACGCCGGCCTCTTTGGCGATGACCTTGGCCTCCACCTCAGGTTGCGGGTAGTCGAAGTCCAGGCCGGCGAAGCGCTGCTTGGTGGACTGCTTCAGATCCTTCATCAGGTTCTGGTAGCCGGGGTTGTAGGAGATGACCAGCTGGAAGTCGGGATGCGCCTCGATCAGCTCGCCCTTCTTGTCCAGCGGCAGGGTGCGGCGGTGATCGGTCAGCGGGTGGATGACTACGGTGGTGTCCTGGCGGGCCTCGACGATCTCGTCCAGGTAGCAGATGGCGCCCAAGCGCGCGGCGATGGTCAGGGGGCCGTCCTGCCAGCGGGTGCCGTCCTTGTCGAGCAGCCAGCGGCCGACCAGGTCGGCGGCGGTCATGTCCTCGTTACAGGCCACGGTGATCAGCGGCTTGCCCAGGCGGAAGGCCATGTGCTCGACGAAACGAGACTTGCCGCAGCCGGTCGGGCCTTTGAGCATGACCGGCAGACGGTTCGCGTAGGCGGCCTCGTAGAGCGCGATCTCGTCGGCCTGCGGCTCGTAGTATGGCTCTTTGGTCACGCGGTATTGGGCGAGCAGATCGGTCATGGTCATATCCTCCTGCAAGGGATGCTCAAAGTGTCATTCACATCATCGGCGTCGATGGTTGACGGTTTTGAGATGCGATGTCGATTGCAGCCATCCGCAGTCGGCATCACACCTGAAAAAAAGCCCCGGTCAGAGACTGCCCGGGGCTTCCCGCTCAGCCCTCCCGATGGAGGGCATCACACCAAGAGGCAGTCTTACTTGGTGTTGCCGCGGTAGATCACCATGGACGCGCCTTGGGACTGCTTGAAGTTGTCATAGCCGATCAGGCGGACATGGTTGCCCGGGTTGGCTTCATGGCAGGCCTTGGCCTCGGCCAGGATGCGGTCGACGTCGGTCTCGCCGAACATCGGCAGCTTCCACATGTACCAGTAGTTGGCCATGGCGTGCTCGGGCTCGGTGTGCTCGATCGCCGGGTTCCAACCCTTGGAGACGATGTACTCGACCTGCTTGCGGATGTCGGCATCGCTCATGGCCGGCAGGTAGGAGAAGGTCTCGAACTTGCGGCTGGCCGGATCAGACAGACGGCTCTTGTAATCTTGAACTTGGCTCATTTTGTCACCTCAGTGTTCAGGTTCATGAGGGCGGGCCACGGGCCCGCCCGGGCCATTACTTGTGGGCTACATCCAGCTTGTCGACGGTATCGAACTCGAAGCGGATCTCTTTCCAGGTTTCGAGTGCGATGGCCAGCTCCGGAGAGTGCTTGGCCGCTTCGCGCAGGACGTTGCCACCGTCTTTTTCCAGCTGCACGCCTTCGTTGCGTGCCTTGA
>JBMFOY010000094.1:4798-7417 GCA_049969375.1 Halothiobacillaceae bacterium
GTGCCTTGACGCAGGCCTCCAGAGCGACGCGGTTGGCGCATGCACCGGCCGCGTTGCCCCACGGGTGACCCAAGGTGCCGCCGCCGAACTGCAGTACGGAGTCGTCACCGAAGATGGAGACCAGCGCCGGCATGTGCCAGACGTGGATGCCGCCGGAGGCGACCGGGATCATGCCCGCCATGTAGGCGAAGTCCTGATCGAAGAAGATGCCGCGCGAGCGGTCTTCTTTCACGTACTCCTCGCGCATGATGTCGATCCAGCCCAGGGTCGCGGTGCGGTCGCCCTCGAGCTTGCCGACCACGGTGCCGGAGTGCAGGTGGTCACCCCCCATCAGGCGCATGATCTTGGCCAGCACACGGAAGTGGATGCCGTGGTGCGGGTTGCGGTCGATCACGCCGTGCATGGCGCGGTGCACGTGCAGCAGCAGGCCGTTCTGCTTACACCATTTGGACAGGGCGGTGGTCGCACCGAAGCCCATGGTGATGTAGTCGATCATGATGATCGGGGTACCGAGGGACTTGGCATACTCGGCGCGACGGAACATCTCGTCGGATGTCGGCGCGGTGACGTTCAGGTAGTGACCCTTGCGCTCGCCGGTCTCACGCTCGGCCTTCTCGATGGCTTCCTGGCAGAAGTCGAAACGCTGCTTCCAGTGCATGAACGGCTGGCTGTTGACGTTCTCGTCGTCCTTGGTGAAGTCCAGACCGCCACGCAGGGCCTCATAGACGGCACGGCCGTAGTTCTTGCCGGACAGGCCCAGCTTCGGCTTGATGGTGCAGCCGAGCAGCGGACGGCCGTACTTGTTCATGATGTCGCGCTCGACCTGAATGCCGTGCGGGGGGCCGTCACAGGTGGTCAGGTAGGCGACCGGGAAGCGTACGTCTTCCAGGCGGATGGCGCGCAGGGCCTTGAAGCCGAACACGTTGCCCACCAGCGAGGTGAACACGTTCACGATCGAGCCCGGCTCGAACAGGTCGATCGGATAGGCGATGAAGGCGTAGAACTCGGTGTCGGAACCCGGCACGTCCTCGATCTTGTAGGCGCGGCCCTTGTAGTAGTCGAGGTCGGTCAGCAGGTCGGTCCACACCGTGGTCCAGGTGCCGGTCGAGGACTCGGCGGCAACGGCTGCGGCCACCTCTTCGCGGTCGATACCCGGCTGCGGGGTGACCTTGAAGCATGCGAGCAGGTCGGTGTCTTTCGGGGTGTAGTTCGGTTCCCAGTAGGTGGCGCGGTATTCTTTTACGCCAGCCTGATACGTCTTCGCCATGAACAGTCCTCCTGTCGGATGGAAGGCATACGGATACTTGGTGGTGCCCGCCGCGGACTTCGATGCAACATCAAAGGCGCGGAGTACTTTGTTCTAACACATGACCTTGAAGGTTGCGTGCTGGAACTGGGGTACATCTTCCGTCATGATGATCAATCAGAGAACTCAATAATTCTGATTGGATCTATAAGTCTTGGTTTATGGTGAACGCATGAAGAATCTCACCTTCCGTCAGCTCAAGGTTTTCGAGGCCGTGGCCCGGCACCTCAACTACACCAAGGCTGCGCAGGAGCTGCACCTCACCCAACCCGCCGTGTCCATGCAGGTCAAGCAGCTGGAGGATGTGGTCGGGCTGTCCTTGTTTGAGCAGATGGGGCGTAAGACCTTCCTGACGGAGGCAGGCAAGGAGTTGTACCGCTACAGTCGGGCCATCTCGGCCATGTTTGCCGAGATGGACGACGTGTTCGGGGCCCTGAAGGGGATGGAGCGCGGGGTGCTGTCGGTTTCGGTGGCGACCACGGCGGGCTACTTCGCCGCCCGCCTGCTGGCCGAGTTCGCGCGTACCTATCCCCAGATCCAGGTCAGCCTGGATGTGACCAACCGCGAGACCCTGCTGGGCCAGCTGGAGCGCAACGAGTGTGATCTGGTGATCATGGGCCGTCCGCCCGCGGAGATGGAGCTGGAGGCCGAGCCGTTCATGGACAACCCGCTGGTGGTGCTGGCGCCGGCCAACCACCCGCTGGCGGGAAGGACGGCCATTCCCCTGGCGGAGGTGGCGCAGGAGAATTTCGTGGTGCGCGAGGAGGGCTCGGGCACGCGCAGCGCGATCGAGCGCTTCTTTGCCGCGCACAAGGTGCAGCCGACCACGGTGATGGAGCTGGGCAGCAACGAGGCGATCAAGCAGGCGGTGATCGCCGGGCTGGGGCTTGGGATCGCCTCCATGCACACCCTGGAGCTGGAGCTTGAGACCGGTCGGCTGGTGGTGCTGGACGTGGAGGGCTTTCCCATCGTGCGCCACTGGTACGTGGTGCACCGCAAGGGCAAGCGCCTTTCGCCCGCCGCGCAGGCGTTCCGCGCCTATGTGCTGCAGGAGGGGGCCAAGCGTGCCCCCGTCGGCCTCACTTCGTCAAAGCGCTGAACGGCTCCGGCAGTCGTTCGACGTGCTCGATGACCGTGTGGATGAGTCCACCACCTTTGGGGAAACGCTGAATCATTCAGCGTTTCCCGTTTGGGGCAGGAGGCCCTAACGCGAACAACGCGCTTCGTCGTTGATTCGCGGAGTCCGTCGCGGACATGCGCCTTGATAAGACGCGCTGAAAAAAATCCATGGATGGATTTTTTCAGCGTTTCCT
>JBMFOY010000095.1:0-7332 GCA_049969375.1 Halothiobacillaceae bacterium
GGCTGATCGAGCACCTCGTGACCGGAGGGCAGGCCAGCCTCACCCAGGGCCAGCGCGTGGATCTCATGGAGGCCCTCAACCGCACCCTGGAGAGCTACGACCCCGAGGACCCGCCGACCCTGGAGGACTACCACCGGAAGCTCCATGCGCTCGCGCCCGAGCTAGCCAAGCCCCTTCGCCTGTGGATCACGGGTGGGCCCTACGCGGCCTTCTTCTGCCATAAGCAGGACACTTTCCAGAACGCGGAGCTCGTCTACTTCGAGCTGACGGGGTTCGATGACCACCCCGACGTGGGGAGTGCCATCACCTACCTGCTCTTCACCAAGCTCTTCCAGCGCCTCCAGCGGCAGGACGATGAGCGCAAGAAGATCATCGTGTTGGACGAGTGCTGGAAGTTCCTGATGAACGACACCATGGCCGCCAAGATCAAGGAGCTCTACCGCACGGTCCGCAAGCACAACGGCTCCATCATGACGATCACCCAGCACCCCAACGACCTCATCCATTCCCCGCACCGCGACGCCATCCTCGCAAACACGAGCTTTCTCTTCCTCCTGGAGCAGAAGGGCGTGGGAAGCGAGGCCAAGGAGGCCTTCGGGCTGAACCCGAGGGAGCACTTCGTGATGCAGCAGGTGCGCATGAAGAAAGGCCAGTACAGCGAGCTGCTCATCAAGGGGCCCTACAAGAGGCAGGTGCGCGTGTTGGCCGATCCTTACAGCTACGTCCTTTACACCACGGACCCGGAGGAGAAGGCCCAGCGGGCCCGTCTCGCGAGGCGCCTCGGCAGCCTGCAGGCCGCGGTGGACGCCATCGCGGAGAACCGAATTCCGCCGGAGCAGGACGAGGAAGACTTAGACCGCTCCGCTCTTCGCGCCGTCACCGGCGCAGGGAGGATCCCATGACCCGAAGACTCGTGGCGCTCGCGCTCGCGATCACCTTGGTGGCCGCCCTCGTGCCCGTCCCCGCCCCGGCCCAGTGGTCGGTGGCGGTGGTGAGCGACTCCGCCAACTGGGCCAACTGGATGCATGAGTTTACGCTGTGGACGAGCCAGCTCTCCTACATGCTCCAGCAGTACCAGCAGCTTCGGCAGACCTACCAGTGGGCGCAGCACGTGGCGGAGAACCTCCAGCACCCGACCCTCTACACCGTGCTGCCCCTCTTCGCGATGGTGGACTCGGGGACCCTCACCAAGATCGACAGCGTGGAAGACCTCCGGCACATGCTGGAGGGAAGCCAGACCTACAGCGCCTCCACCCTGGGCCAGCTCTACGCCGGGTTGTACGGCGCGGCCCTCGATCTCCAGAACCTCTCTCCCCACAATCCCCAGGACTGGGCCGCCGCGGTGCAGCGGCTGAACGCCACCATCCAGCAGGCCGACGCCTCCATCCTGGAGACCATGGCGACGGTCTCCAAGGTGAACAGCTCCCTCACCACCATCAACCAGGCCGGGGGCACTTACGAGCAGTTGAGGCAGGAGATTCAGGACATCTCGGCCACGCCGCACCAGACCGAGCAGGCGGGCGCCATGGCCTCGCTCTACGCGGCGCAGGCGGTGGACAAGAACACGCAGGTGCTCTCGGCCATGGCCGCCATGCAGGCCCAGCAGATGGCGCAGCAGGAGGCCACGGTGAAAGCGGGCGCCCTGCAGACGAGCCGGGAAAACCAGTACATCCAGGACTGCATCCAGTACGCCACCGCGCACCCCGACAACCCCACCTGGCACGGAAACAACTAGGAGGCCGACCGTGAGAAGGAAACGACTTCTGCCCGTTGGGGTTATCCTGCTGGCCGGCCTTTTGGCCTGCGCACATCGCTTGAACCAAGGCCGGGCCGAAGCGCTGGTCCGGGCGTACCTCGGCCAACACTACGACGTGAAGGGACTCGCCCTCACCGACATGGGGCCGGCGCCGCCAGCAGCTCCTGGGATGCCCGGAGCGGAAGCGGTCTCCGGGGCCGTCGGGGTGAGGGCCAGCTTCGTGGTGAACTACCACGGACATGCGCTCCCCTTTGATAACCAGCTCTTCGTCCTGACCTACAACCGGGTCACCCACGACTGGCAAGTGAATCCAAGCCTGACCTTTGTCCTGCAGGCCATCCAGAACCGATGCCACATGCAGGACTGCTCGGACTACGCGGACCGGCACCCCGACAACCCCACCTGGCACAGCAACAACTAGGAAGGCCGTCATGGAGCCCACCTTCCTCAGCTCTCTCTTCGACTTCGCGGCAGGCGGGATGGCCCTGAGGCAGGTGGTGGCCAGCCTGGGCACCGCCGTCTCGGGCATGCTGGGGTCCATCACCCTCAGCCTCTTCCTCGTGAGCCTGATGTGGGGCTGGGTCAGGAGCCGGTTCGAAACGTGGACCTTCTGGGACCTCTTCTTGCGGCTCATCATCGTAGCGGCCGGCCTCTCCACCTGGACGGATATTTTCATGTTTGTGGATGAGGCCCTGGATTCGGTCACCACGCTCTCCGGTACCATCCATCCGCAGACCTTGATCAGGGATGTCCTGCTTACCCCCTACACCAACGTCCTCTCGCCTGGCACCAACGTCCTGAGCTTCTGGTCCATCTTCGCGGGAGGACCCTTCTTTATGGCTCTCAGCCTACTGCTCTACTTCCTGGCCTGGGCCATGTACAACATCGACGTCGTTGGCGCCATCTTCGGGCTCGCGCTCCTCTACGTGCTCGGCCCCCTTTTCCTCGCCTGCTTCGTCTTTGATCCCCTGCGGGACCTCTGGATGCACTGGCTCCGCTTCTACCTCACAATCAAGGCGTGGGTTCTCGTGCTGAACGTCTTCCTTTTCTTGGTTTCGAGCTTCATGATCCAGCCCTTCACCGCCTCGTGGTCGGGCACGCAGGCCGCCATCATGGCCGACACCTACCTCCTCTTTCTGATCGTCGGATTCATTGGGGCCTTACCCGTGGCCCGGGCGCTGGTGGGAGGAGCGGGCCACGTCTTCGTGTCCGGCAACTTCCTGCCCGGCGCGGCGGCGGGAGCCGCCGGCGCCGTCGCGACCGCCGGCGGCGTGGCGGCCGGGGCCCTCATCGGTGGCCCCGCCGGGGCCGCCGTGGGAGGGGCCGCGGGCTCGGGCGCGGCGGCCTTCGCCAAGGCCGGCGCCTCGGCCGCCGCCCCCACTCGGGAGGCCTAATCTCTTCAGGGAGTTTTGAATGGACACGACGCTTCCACGCTTCAAGGTCTTCTACAGCAGCTCGGTGCTGGCCCTTCGGGTCTCGGCCCTCGTCAACCTCGTCCTCCTCGCCGCCGTGGGGCTCCTCTCCTGGAACCTCTACGCAACAAGGGCCCAGATCGCCTCGTTTAAGCCGCTCGTGATCCGCGTGGACCAGGCGGGCCGCGCCGTGCCCGTGGACCTCACCGTATCGAACGATCCGGCCACCGAGCTAGAGGTGAAGGTCTTCGCCTCCCAGTACGTCACCAACATCGCCAGCTACGACCCCTACACTCTCAACCGCGACCTGGGGCTCGCCCTGAGATGCACCGATGAGGCCTGCGGCAAGCAGCTCGTGAGCTATTTCCAGAACGATCCCCAGATGAAGAAGCTCGCCCAGAGCCGCAGCGTCATCCAGACCCACGTCACGGCCGTGCAGATCCTTCGCACCCACCCCTACGAGGTCCGCGTCGAGTACACCACCGAGAACCTCCAGACCGGCCAGCAAAGGACTTGGTACGCCCTCCTGAGCCTGAAGGACTGCCCCCGCTCCTTCGACGACCCCTTCGGCCTCCTCGTCACCGGTGTTCGGCTGAACACCACGATCCAATAGGAAAGGACCCGACCATGCGACCTACTCTGGTGCCCCTCTGCGTGACCTGTCTTCTGATCTTCGTCGGCCCCGGCTTTCATGCCGAAGCGCCGGAGCCGGCCGGCGGCCCCTCTCCGAAACCCTCCCCTCTTGCGATCCAGGACGCTGCCTCTCCCGTGGAGAAGCCCTCCGCCCCGTCCCTGCCGCCGGTGGCCGAGAGGGTGGTGGTGGACCCCCACCGCCCCCTGGAGTTTCCCCCGGTCTATCAGGAGGCGGCGGGGGTGCAGAGCGTCCAGGACGACCCCGCCGCCCCCAAGGTCTACCTCCTGCCCGCGGCTGTGCACCACTGCACGGTCATCCAGGTGCCCGACACGGTGGCTAAGGCCTGGTGCGGCGACCTGCAAGGCTGGACCCTCGACGGCCATGGGAGCTACGTCAGCGTCAAACCGCTGGCCGAGAACCTCTCCACCAACCTCCACGTCCTCACCGCCTCCGGCAGGCTGTACAACTTCCGCCTTTTGAGCACCGGGGACGCCGCGAGCTACGTGGACCTCTTCCAGATCCACGGCTCCGGCGGCTACCAGGCCAACCTCGACGACCTCGTGAGCGAGAAGGTCCGGGAGGCGAAGAAGGCGTGGGAGGCCCAGGAGCAGAAACAGCTCGAGGAGATCCTGAACCGGGAACGCTTCGAATGGACCCGGCAGTACGCCGAGAAAACCCTCTTCGACTACCGGGTGGACCAGGCACGCGCTTTCCACGTGGAGGGGGTTTTCTCCGACGGCACCTTCACCTACTTCCGGGTGCAGGGCGACGAGAAGCCCATCGTCTTTCTCGAAACCCGGCACGGCTTGCACCGCACTCGGGAACTGCTGAACTGGGACGTGACCGGCGGGGACTTCTACCGGGTGCAGAAAATCCTCGAGCCCGAGCAGCGATTGGTCCTGAAGCTCCACGACCAGGAAGCCGTCATCGAGCGGCGGGGGGCGTGACCATGACCGAGACCACCACCTCTCCGCCCCGCGACGGGCAGGGACAGGCTCCGGCCGCGGCCGGGCACGGCGGAACGGGACAAGGGGCCCAGGCTTCCCAAGAAAAGGCCGCCGAAGCCAGGCGCAAGGCCTTCCTCCTCTGGGGCACCGCCGCCGTGGTGTTTTGCGCGATCCTTGCCATCCACCACTTCCGGACGCAGCAGCAGACAAGCCAGCAGTTTTCCCAGGCCGTCTCCATCGCCCAGCCCCAGCCCCAGAGCCCGCAGCCCACCCTGCCCCTCTTCAGCGCGCCGGCGCCGAAGGACCAATCGGCGGCCGCGCAGGAGGAGGTGGGCGCGGAGCTGAGCCGGCTTAAGGAGCAGGTTGCCCTCGTGCAGGCCCGGACGGCCCTCCTCAAGGCCCAGCAGGAGCTGGCCGCCTTGCAGGTGCCCGCGGCCGCACAGGACCAGCGGGCCCTGCTCGTCGCCTTTCAGCCGGCCGCGGCCGGGGGAAAGCCCGCCGGTGAGCAGGCCGAAGCCCCCTCGGCCGCCGGCGTGGTCCAGGCCATGCAGCCCTCCACCTACGCCGAGGTCGTGAAGACCACGCCGAAGGAGAGCCCGGAGCCCTACGTCCTGCGCAAGGGCACCTTCCTCGACGCGATCCTCGTGAACAAGCTCGTGACCGACAACGCCGCCTCGCCCGTGCTCGCGATGGTGGACCGGCCCTACTACGATCCGCTCTCCAGGGCCCTGCTGATACCGGCCGGGACACGCGTGCTCGGCAAGGCCGAGGCGGTGAAGTTTCAGACCGCCTCCCGCCTCGCGATCACGTTCGACACCTTCCAGTTTCCCAACGGTACGAGCCTCGCGGTGAAACCCGATGAACAGGCCCTCGAAGGGCTCGGCATCTTCGGCCTCCAGGATCACGTGAACCGCCACACGGCGAGGGTCCTCTTCACGGCGGGCCTCGTGGGCCTGCTCACCGGCTGGAACGCCTCGCAGATCCAGGGCAACGCCTACGCCGGCGCCTACAGCGGCTCGGACCTCATGCGCCTGCAGGCCAACCAGAGCCTCAGCCAGACTGCGGAGGGGCTGCTCTCGCCCTTCCTCAACGCGGTGCCGACGATCACGGTGGACGAGGGCCATCGGATGAAGATCTGGATTAGCAGGGATATCCCCCTTCCGCTCTACCGCGAGGCTCCCGGTGAGTGAAAAAGTAGGGTCCGTTCTGCACTTCGTGCTATCCCCCTATTTGTTCTCTACGCCGCGGCGGCGGTTGGCCGCAGCGGCCCTTCTTCTTTCGCTCTTCGCCGTGTCGCTGTGGGGGGTAAGGGCGTGGAGGGCCGCCGCCGCGAAGCGGGAGGCCCGGGAGTGGTTCAGCGCTGAAGTCCTCTCCGACAACATCCCCCACCCTCTCCACCTGGTGTTCCCGGCGGGCCGGGAGGGCATCAGCGATCTCATTCTCGTGCAGAACCTCTCGGACGAGCCCCTCTCCTTACTGCCCTTCTCCTCACGGCCCAGGGCACCCGGCCTGAGCGGGCCCCAGATCCTGGCGGCCTGGGCGCAGTGGATCGCCACGAGCCGGCAGGGCCTCATCATCCAGCCTCACTCCTCCTGGGTGCTCGATCCCCAACACCTTGACGGCCTGCCCGCCTTCCACGGCCACACCTGGATCGCCCAGTTCTTCGCGGCACCACCCCTACGCGCCGGCGGAGCGCTCCCTGCCACTACCCTTCCGGCCGGCTACCGGGGGCGCTTCCGGCTGTGGTGGTGCGCTTCCTCCCTGCCGGAGGACGAAATTGGCGCGCCCCAGCTCTACCGGCAAGCCCTCGTTGGCCTGCTCCAGCGCGAGGCCGACAGCACGGGCCGCCGCATCCGCGAACTCCCCGCGGTTGACCTCCGCGGCCTCAACGGCCTCACGGCCGCCGACCTGCGCTAAGGGGAGGACCTCATGCACGCCCGTAGAGGCACCCGATGAACACCTGGGCTCGGCAGCGCGAGGCCCGCGTGATGGTCTGGGAGCCCTGGTCCGTCTGGCTGACGCTCCAGGTGCTGCCCTGGGTGCCCCTTCTCGCCATCTCGCTGCTCTGGCTTGCCGCCTACGTCACGCCGGAGGCCATAAGCCGGCCCTCTGGCTCCGGCCTGCTTGGCGGTCTGACGGTCCACCTTACGGCGGTCGTGGTGGGTCTGTGGATGCGCTACGACCGCGCCGTGGACCGCTTCGTGATGGGTCCCTACCTTCATCACGGCACCCTCGTCCTGGCGGCCGCCTCCGCCCTCGTGACCCTTCCCACAGTCCTGCTCTACCACCGCATGCCCGAGCGGCTGACGCCCGAGGCCGTGCTCCGGCTGTGCTCGACCTACGCGGCCTTGGGCCTCATCCCCTTCCTCGTGGATCTCGCGGCGCCGCCCAGCCTGACCCTTCGACAACGCACCTGGTGGCAGATCACGCTCCTCGTCGTCACCACCACCTTCATCACCCATCACAGCGCCCAGCGCCTGCACCCTCACAGGAGGCCTCCTCATGAATGAACCCAAGAGCCACCCCACTCCGCCTCAAGCTTGTGCCGCCCAGGCCCAGAAAGGACCCGTTGGCCTAGGCTGA
>JBMFOY010000096.1:0-7302 GCA_049969375.1 Halothiobacillaceae bacterium
GCCGCCCCGCGCGGCATGGACATGGCGGAGGCCCTGCGCCTGGCGGTGCTCGCCATCGACGAGCGGGACTACCGCTTCGACCAGTTCAAGCGCGAGAAGGACAACAAGCGCGCCCTGCGCCGGGTGAACTTCGTCGCCGGCCGCAAGGAAGCGCGCGAGCTCGAGGAGGCCCTGCGCACAGCCGAGGCCATCGCCGGCGGCATCCGCCTGACCAAAGATCTGGCCAACATGCCGGGCAACGTCTGCACCCCAAGCTACCTTGCCGACGAGGCCCGCCGCCTCGCCTCGCTCTACACCACCATCCACACCGAGGTGCTGGACCAGAGCGCGATGGAACAGCTCGGCATGGGCGCTCTCCTAGCCGTGGCCCGCGGCAGCAGCCAGCCACCGCGCTTCATCGTGCTCGAGTACCGTCAGGGCCCCGAGGATGGCAAGCCGACCGTGCTGGTCGGCAAGGGCGTGACCTTCGACTCCGGCGGCATCTCGCTCAAGCCGGGCGAGAAGATGGACGAGATGAAGTACGACATGAGCGGCGCAGCCACCGTGCTCGGCGTGTTCGCCGCCTGCGCGGAAATGCGCCTGCCCATAAACTTGGTCGGTCTCATCCCTGCCGTAGAGAACATGCCCTCCGGAGGTGCCCTCAAGCCTGGCGACATCGTCACCTCCATGTCCGGTCAGACCATCGAGGTACTCAACACCGACGCCGAGGGCCGCCTGATCCTCTGCGACGCCCTGACCTACGCCGAGCGCTACAAGCCGGAGGCCGTGGTGGACATGGCCACCCTCACCGGCGCCTGTGTGATCGCCCTCGCCCGCGTCCCCTCAGGCCTGTTCGGCAACCATCGCCCGTTGGTGCAGGCCCTGCTGAAGGCTGGTGAGAAGAGCGGCGACCGCGCCTGGGAGCTTCCGCTGTGGGACGACTACCAAGACCTGCTCAAGTCCAACTTCGCCGACATGGCCAATATCGGCGGGCGCGAAGGCGGGGCCATCACCGCGGCGAGCTTCCTCGCCCGGTTCACCAAGAACTACCCCTGGGCCCACTTGGACATCGCCGGCACCGCCTGGAACTCGGGCGACAAGAAAGGCGCCACCGGCCGCCCGGTGCCGCTGATCATGACCTGGCTGCTGGACAAGGCCACGCAGCAGGGCTGAGGCACCGCCTCAGCGGCTGGTTGCCACGCCCTTCCTATGTCCGAGTGTTGGGGCTTGGGGCTGGAAGCCAGCCCTGACGGCGGAACAGCCAGGCCAGGGCCTCAGCCACGCCCCACACGACGAGAAACGAAAACACCGTGTCGCTCAGAAAGTGCCCTCCTTGCATGATACGGGCCACGCTCAAGGCCCCGCCCAATACCACCCCCAAGGCCATGGCGCGCCAGCGCCAGGCCGGCCAGGCCAGTCCGAGCGCGAGCCACCAGAATCCGATCGATGAATGCCCGCTGACGAACGAGCAGTTGCTCTCACAGTTGTGGGTCGGCAGCAAGGCGGGGGTGAATGACTTGGAACCGCCGAAATCCACCACCTGATGCGGGCGTGCCCGCCCCCAGTGCTCCTTGAGCACGCCATTGACCATCAACCCCGGACCCAACAGCAGACTGGCGAGCAGAAAGACCCCGACGCCCCGCTGCCGCCAACGACCCTGCCAGCGTTTGACAAAGCTGCCCGCCAACAGGGTCAAGCCAAGCAGCAGGGCGGCGATGGTCAACCAACGGGCCGAGGCATAGATGGCCTCCACCCACCCAAGCCGCTCGCCAATAAACCCCCGTGCAGGATCGTAGGCCAGTTGGCTGACCCACCGATCGAGCTCGGGCCAGAGACTGAAGATCAAAGCAGCGAGGGCACATAGCCCAAGCCACAGCCACAACGTAGGATGTTTCATCGTCAGTTCGCCACCTTGGAAAATGCTAAAAAAATCCATCCATGGATTTTCTCAGCCCGTCTTCAAGGCGCATGTCCACGACGGCCGCCTTGGCGAATCAACGACGTGCATCGTTGTTCGCGTTGGGGCGTCCTGCCCCAAACGGGAAACGCCGAATCATTCAGCGTTTCCCTTGTGGAGATAGGTGTGCATCAAGTCATCCACCGCCCGCGCCATCCGTTCCACACCAAAGCGTGCCAAAACATCCGCCTGCCCAGACTGACCCAGGGATCGCCGAAATTCGGCATCGGTCGCCAGCCGCTCAAGGCAGGCGGCCAGCGCCTGCGCATCCCCCTCGGGGAAGGACAACCCGGTTTGGTGCGTGCGCACGACTTCGCCCAGCCCCCCGCTCGCGCTCACCACAGTGGCCACGCCGGCTGCCATGCCTTCGATGGCGCTAAGCCCCAAACCTTCGCCGCGTGAAGGCAGCACATTGATATCCATCAAGGCATAATACGGGGCCACATCGTGCACAAAGCCCACAAACACCAATCGCCCGGGATCGGCGCCATGATAAGCAGCCATCTGGCGCAAGGCGGCATGATCGGGTGCATCGCGAGGCCCCAGGATCAGCACGCGGTAGGGGAAGCTCACTTTGGAGAGCGCCGCGAACAGCACGTCGTAACCTTTGAGGTCCATCTTGTCCGGCGACCACCCCGGATAGACCCCAAACCGCGCCACCATGCCAAGCACCCTCTCCCCCGGTCGGCGATCGGGCAGCCACTGCGCCCGCAGGCGCGCCACCACCTGGGGATCAGGGTGGGCAAAAGGGGAGAGATCCACCCCGGCATGGATCAGATGCACGCGGGCGGCGGGGTAAGACGAAGCAATCAGGGATTGCGCCACCGCCTCACTAATGGCGATCTGGTGTGCCACCAGCCAGCGGTGCAACTGCACCCCGCCCAGACGGCTTGTACCGCTGATGCAGTGACGCATGAACCAGAGTGGTGACCGCATCCCAAGCAGTTTGGCACGCAGCCCCAAGTGGCGACTACCAGAATCATGCGTGAGCACCCCATCGGCATCGCGCACAGCCCTGTTGAAGGCACGTAGGCCGCGCAAGCCTCGGGGATAGTCGAGGGTCACATGCCCCAGGGCAGCGAGGTCGTGGTAACGCAAAAAGGCGGGCTTGACGACATAATCGACCCGATGCCCGGCCTCGCTCATTGCCCGCCCCAAGGCCAGCGCAACGCGATCAGCCCCGCCGCGGCCATCCCCGGCGAGAACCTGCACCAGGCGCAAACGACGATCCGATCCGTTAAATACGCTTGAAGGCATGTTCCATCAACTCGACATGGCGCGCGGCGCTCATGCGCAGGAAGGCTTCCGCATACTCCCCCGCGCCCGTGGTGATGCCACGGTAGCGGGAGAGGGCCATGCCCGCCTCCAGCCAGTTGTTGGCTGCATTCTGGCTGGTAAAGCAAGCCAGCGCCTCGCGCTTCTGTAGGGCATGGGCTGAGATGTCAATCGCCACATTGGGCGTGAGGGTATTCCACACCTCGTACGAGTAGACCATATAACCCGCCCGACTCGCCCGGTTGTGGCGTGCCAGGAGGAAGTTCACCGAAAGATGATCGACGTGCCGATCGAACAGCCCCGGGGTGTAGACCACATCCGGCCTCTCCTCGGCAAGAAAGGTCGCCAGTTGGCCTGGAAGATCGGCCTGATCCATCAGCGTCTTGGAGGAATAGGGCAGAAAATCCTGTCGCTGCACCCCCAAGATCCTTCCGGCCGCCTGACCTTCCGCGATGCGCTCGGGCGTGCAATCGGCAAAGGTCAGCACCGCCACCCGATCCCCCATCGCTGCATGCTTGGCCATCACCCCACCGCAGCCGATGGTCTCATCATCGATGTGCGGGGCGAGCACCACCACACGCTGGCCACGCGGCCTATCCTCCTTGGCCACGGAATAATTCAACAGCGGTTCAATGCCCTCGTACAGGCGGTAAATAGCACCCCAGCGCAGCCTTCGGTTCATGCGCGCATCATCCTTTATAGTCTCGGAGGAGGAAAACCGAATACTCCAGCGCCCAGTCCCGGTGAATGGGCACATGCAAAGGCGAAAGAGGCTCGACGGAGGCGAAGTGTTCGGCGATGGGCCCAGGCGCGCTGGCGCTGGTGACCAACAACACATCCCGGCCCCGCTGCGCGGGCCTCAGGCTGTGCATAAGGTCGTACTGATGCCGCAGCAAACCTTGCGGATTCCAACTCAAGACCCGCTCGGGGGGGATGCGGGCGTAATAGGCAAGCTCGGCCAACACCTCGCGCTCCTCGCTCACCAGCAACGCCTGCGGGTGAGCGGCCTGAAGACGGCCAAATTGCTCGCCCAAACGGTCCCAGCCCCGCACCCGCTTGAACGGGTCCGTCTTGGCTGTCAGCTCGACGCCAAGCGCCGCCGTGATGCGATCGTAATGGTAGGCCCCGAACATCAATGCCACATTCAAGGCCAAGGCCGCCAGCAACCAGCGTGGATGGGCATGCGCCACACCCCAGTGAGCCAGTAGGACGCTGGCCGCAATGAAAGCGGGGGCGGCCCAATTGGCATTGGCCCGGCCAAGCAGGGCTTGGGCACTGATGAGGACAAGGAAGGTGAAGGTGAATACCAAAAGCAGCACCGTCCAGGGAGTGCGTGGAACGCGGAAGGCCGCGACCCAACCCAGCACCAAGGCCAACGGCCCAAACACCGCAAACTGGCCGCCCCAAAAGGCACCGAGCTCCCCCCAGTGTAGGGTTTGCTCATGCAGATGGGAGATCTCCGCCGTGTGCCGCAAAGTGGGCCAGCCGTGGCTGGCATTCCAGAGCAGATTGGGCAGGAAGATCAGCAGAGCAAGACCCGCAGCCAGCCACAGGCGTGGATTGCGCAACTGACCACGCCAGGCGGGCACCAGCAACACAGCGAGCAGGACCGAAGGCGCAAACAGGATCATGGTGTATTTGCTCAGCAGGCCCAATCCCCCCGCCAGCCCGACCAAGAACCAGTGCCGCCAGGCATTGCTTTCAAGGGCATGGACGAAGGCCCACAGCCCCAGCGTCCAGAACAGCAGCAGCAGCACATCCGTGGAGATGATCAGATTAGAGAGCGCCACGCCGGGCATGAGCAGGAACAGCGCCGCGGCCCACAGCCCGGTGCGAGCATCGAAAAGAGACTCACCGAGCTTGAACACGAGGAACGTGGTGATGGGGTAGACCAGCAACGCGCCGAGCTTGACGCAGAACACACCATCACCACAAAGCGAAGTGGTCAGGGCGATCAACACGGCGATCAGCGGTGGCTTGGAGTAATAGCCCCAATCGAGTTGTTGCGCCCAACCCCAGTAGTAGGCCTCATCCACGTACAGGCCAAGCCCGGAGGTCGCCAGCACCGTGGCTCGGTAGGCGGTCAGCAGGCCAATCAGCAGGGCGAGCGCAAGATAGGCGCGGGAATCAGGCGTGTCGATCAAATGGCGCACGAAATATCGTCATGAGACTTGCGAAAGGGAAACGCTGAATAACTCAGCGTTTCCCGTTTGGGGCAGGATACCCCAACGCGAACAACGAGTTCAGTCGTTGATTCGCACAGTCCGTCGCGGACATGCGCCGCGACGAGACGCGCTGAAAAAATCCGCTGAAAAAATCCATGGATGGATTTTTTCAGCATTTCCAAAGTGGCATAGCCTAACCCAAAGAGGCTTGTTAGAGTGCCTCACCCTTCAATTTCACGCCCCGCCATGCCCCGCTACGCGCCTCACTACGCCCTGCTCGCCCTCGCCGCAGCCATCAGCTTCCTGCTCAATCTCGGCGGCGCCCCGCTGTTCGATCTGGACGAGGGGGCCTTCTCGGAGGCCACGCGCGAGATGTTCGTGCGCGGCGACTTCATTTCCCCCTACGTCAACGGCGTGCCGCGCTTCGACAAGCCGGTGCTGATCCACTGGCTGCAGGCGGCGAGCATGGTGGTGTTCGGCCCGACACCCTTCGCCTTCCGCCTCCCCTCCGCGCTGGCGGCGGCCGGCTGGGTGATGCTGGTGTACGGCTTTGTTGCTCGGGTGGTGGACCGCGACACGGCCCTCCGTGCCGGCCTTGTCGTCGCCACCGCGCTCGGGGTGATGGTCATCGGCCGCGCCGCCACCGCCGACGCCCTGCTCAACCTGTGGCTGGTGGGCGCCATGTTCGGCATCTACCTGTATTTCCTCGAGCGCAAGATGCGCTGGATCCTGCTCACCCATGCGGCCATGGGTCTCGGCTTCCTGACCAAGGGGCCGGTCGCGCTGCTGGTGCCAGGCGCAGTCGGACTGATCTTCTTCGCCCTGCAGCGCGAACTGCCCGCCCTGCTGCGCGCGGCCTTCCATCCGCTCGGTCTCGTCCTGCTCATCGCCATCCCCCTACCCTGGTACGTCCTGCAGTACCAGGCGCAGGGCATGGCCTTCATCGACGGCTTCTTCGGCACCCACAACATCGAGCGTTTCTCCGGGCCGATGGAAGGCCACGCGGGCAATCTGTTCTACTACCTGCCGGTGGCCCTCCTGCTTGCCCTGCCCTTCACCACGCCATTGCTGCGCGCGGTACGCGAGCTGCCGCAGCAGGTGAAGTCGCCGCTGGGCCTCTACCTGTGGATCTGGTTCAGCTTCGTGCTGGTGTTCTTTTCCTTCTCCGGCACCAAGCTGCCGCACTACCTCAACTACGGCATGACGGCCGTGCTGGTCCTCGCCGCGATGGTTCTTCCGGCGCTCAGGTCGCGCTTCCTCGCCCTGCTTCCGCCCCTGCTGTTGTTTGGCCTGCTCGCGCCGCTGCCCTGCCTGATGCCGGAGATCGCCGCGCGCCAGCCCGCGGGAGATGCACGCACACTCATCACCGGCGTGGAGCATCTCTTCCCGGAAGGGTACTTCGTGGTGTTTTTCCTGCTGGCCGCCGCCACCTTCGCACTGATGTTCGTGCGCAGCCTGACCCTGCCCACCACCCTTTTCGGACTGGCGCTGGCCGGGAACCTCACCCTCGCCATCTGGTTCCTCCCGGCGCTCGGCGCCATCCAGCAAGGTCCCATCGCCCGCGCGGCCGAGCTCGCCCGCGACCTGCCGGGGCCGTACGTCATGTGGGAGGTCAACACGCCGAGCTACAGCGTGCACAGCGGGCATGTGCAGGAAAAGCGGATACCGCGCGCAGGGGACCTGGTGTTCACCCGCACGCGCAAGCTCGAGGAGCTACCGCCGCACGAAGTGCTGATGGATGAGCGCGGCTATGCGCTGGCGAGAGTCAAGTAACTCAGTCGAGGCACTGCCCTTCGTGAGCAGCAGTCCCGGAAGGGCGTCTCCGCCGTGCTGACGCCATCCTAGGGAAACGCTGAATGATTCAGCGTTTCCCTAGGGCCTCGTCGCCCATGCGCCAATCTGCGCGCCCTCGCGCTGCGCCATACG
>JBMFOY010000097.1:0-7281 GCA_049969375.1 Halothiobacillaceae bacterium
TTCGCGTTGGGGCATCCTGCCCCAAACGGGAAACGCTGAATTGTTCAGCGTTTCCTTAGCAAGGCTTAGCCGGCTGTGCCCCGCAGACGCTCACCGTTCAGGGCCAGCCACTGCATCAGGATCATGGGCCCGGCCGAACAGATCAGCCCCTGCTCCAAGAGCCCCAAGGCCTCCTCGCGCGACACGACGCTGACCTTGATGTCCTCGTGCTCATGCTCAAGACCATGCAGACCGCCCACACCCTCGCTGTCCACCTCGGCCCAGTACAGGTACAGACTTTCGGTGGTGCCGCCGGGGCTGACCCAAAAGCGGGTGATGTATTCGAGCGAGAGCGGCACCAGGCCCGCCTCCTCCTGCATCTCGCGGCGCGCCACCTCCTCGGGCGACTCGCCAGGCTCGATCATCCCGGCTGGAAACTCCTTCAGCCACGGCCCACCCGGGGCCTCCAGCGCCCCCGGGCGGAACTGCTCGAGCAGCACCACCGCATCGCGTTTGGGATCGTAGGGCAGGATGGCCACGGCGTGGCCGCGCTCGAACATCTCGCGCCGGATGGTGTCGGTCCAACCGCCGGCATAGCGCTGGTGGCGCAGGTGATAGCGCTCCAGACGGAAAAACCCCTGATACAAGACCTCGCGGTCAAGCAGTTCCCACTGCATACTCCTGATCCCCTGCTACATGGTGATGTCCGATGAGCGACGATACCCTGCTCCAGCACCTGAGCGGCTTACTGGGCCGCGAGGCCCTGATCGAGGGCCGCAGGCTGTGCGTGGTCGAGATCCTGCGCGAAGGCCCCCTGCTCGTGCTTAGGGAGCCGGGCAATGCCACCCTACAGGATAATCTCTATGGCCAACCGCGCCGCCATGCCCCGCGCCATTTTCAGGTGCCACTGGTCAGCGAACTCGGGGACCGGCTGCATCCCGTGGCGCGCCAGTTCATGAGCGAAGAGGAGGCCGAGGCGCTGGACCGGAGATGGATTTCAAGGACGGACTGAAATCTGATGCCGATCGCCGCGGCACGCGGCTCGCACGACCCCATCGCGCCGTGTAGGAGCGGCGCCCTCGCCACGATTGAGCACAGGATCATCGGCCCGGGGGCGGGCCTCCTACAGACGGGGCGCCAACAAGGCTTCCACCCGCGCCAAATCCTCCGCCGTGTCCACCCCGTGTCCGGGCGGCTCCAGCACTACGTCGACATGGATGCGCGCGCCCTGCCACAGGGCGCGCAGCTGCTCGAGCTTCTCCAACCCCTCGATCGGCGCCTCCGGCCATTCGGCGAAGCTGCGCAGAAAGCCCGCGCGATAGGCGTACAACCCGAGGTGGCGGAAGGCATGGTCGTGGTGGCGGTCAGCCTCCATACCGAAGGCATCGCGCTCCCAGGGGATGGGAGCGCGACTGAAGTACAGGGCAAAGCCGAAACGGTCACGCACCACCTTGACCACGTGCGGATCGAACAGGTCGCGCGCCGCGTGGATTGGCGTGCACAGGGTCGCGATGGCAGCCTGCGGATGAGCCGCCAGGTTATCCGCCAGCCGGTCCAGCAGGTCGGCTGGGATCAGCGGCTCGTCGCCCTGCAGGTTGACCACCAGGGTGTCATCCGGCCAGCCCATCAGGCGGGCCACCTCGGCCAGCCGGTCAGTGCCGGTGGCATGCTCGCTGGAGGTCATCAGCACGCGCACCCCGAGCGGCTCGCAGGCCGCGCGAATGCGATCGTCATCGGTGGCGAGGATGATCTCATCGGCCTGGCACTCGCGGGCGCGTTCAATGACATGAACGACCAGGGGCTTGCCGGCAATGGTCAGCAGCGGCTTGCCCGGCAAGCGGGATGAGCCGTAACGGGCGGGGATGACGAGCTTGTAGCCCATCAGAAACCTGCCGGGTGCTGGGCACGCAGGCGCTCGGCCTCCTCTTCGGAGAGTTGGCGGGCCTCTTCGGGCAACATCACCGGGATGCCATCGCGGATCGGGTAGGCCAGCCGGGCGGCGATGGAGATCAGCTCCTGGGCTGCCTTGTCGTAGATCAGCGGGCCCTTGGTCACCGGGCAGGCAAGGATCTCAAGCAGGCGTTTGTCCATCGCGGGATGACTCCAGGCGGGATTGGATGAATTCGGCCAAGCCTGCGTCCACATCGGCCTCGACGGGAACGTACCAGTGGTTGGGCTGGGCATAGGCTTGGCATTTTACCGCATCCTTCTCGGTCATCAGCAGCGGGCGGGTTGTGAAGGGCGCAAGGTCGGCGGCACTGAAGGCATGGTGGTCGGCGAAGGGATGGCCCTCGATCGTAAGGCCAAGGCCGCGCAGCATGACGAAAAACCGTTCGGGATGGCCGATGCCGGCCAGCGCATCGCAGGGCCATCCGATGAAGTCCGACAGCGGGCGGCGGCTGCCATCGATGAGGTTGACCGCGTCCCCCGGCACGAGGCGCATGCCCCACTCCCCCGCTGCGGGCTGTCCGCCCTGCACCACCACGGCATCGACCTCCTGCAAACGCTCGATGGGCTCCCGCAATGGGCCCGCCGGCAGGCAGCGGCCATTGCCCACGCCCCGCGCCGCATCGACCACGGCTATTTCCACATCGCGGGCAAGTTGCAAATGTTGCAGGCCATCATCGAGCAACAGCACGTTTGCCCCAAGCTCAATGGCCCGGCGTCCGGCCTTGGCCCGCTCGGGGTGGACGATGACCTCGACCGCCTCTCCCAGACGACACTTGAGCAGCAGCGGCTCATCCCCAACCTCGACCGCCAGGCTGTCGACCCTCACCCGCCGCGGCGCCCCTTCGATTCTCGCGCCGTAGCCCCGGCTGATCACGGCCGGGTGCCATCCGGCCGCCTGCAGGTGGCGCGCAAGCCAGAGGGTCAGGGGGGTCTTGCCGCTGCCGCCCGCAGTGATGTTACCGATAACGACGACCGGGACCGGCAGGCGTTCCGCGTGTTTCCCGCCCGTGCGATAGGCGAGCAGGCGGCGGCGCGCGAGGCGGCACCACAGCCAGCCCAGCGGCGCCAGCAGCAGGCTGCGCGGATCGCGAGGGGATTGCCAGAAGGCTGGCGTCTTCACGCCTCGTCCCGGGATTCGCTGAACTGCAAGCGGTACAGGCGCGCATAGTGTCCACCTCGCTCCAGCAGCTCATCGTGCCGCCCCTGCTCGATGATGCGGCCGCCCTCCATCACCACGATGCGATCAGCGTTGCGGATGGTGGAGAGGCGGTGGGCGATGATCAGCGTGGTGCGATGGCGCATCAGCCCTTCCAGCGCCTGCTGGATCAGGCGCTCCGAGGCGGTGTCCAGCGCCGAGGTCGCCTCGTCCAGCAGCAGAATCGGCGCCTGGCGCAACAGGGCGCGAGCAATGGCGATGCGCTGGCGCTGGCCGCCGGAGAGGAGCACGCCGCGCTCGCCCACCCGCGTCTCGAAACCCTCCGGCAGGCCCTCGATGAAGGCGGTGGCCTGGGCCTGGTCGGCGGCGGCACGGATGGTCTCCATCGATGCCCCCTGCAGGCTGCCGTAGGCGATGTTGTTCGCCACGCTGTCGTCGAACAGGGTGATCTCCTGGCCGACCCAGGCGAGCTGGGCACGCAAATCAGCGAGCGGCAGCACGCGGATGTCCACCCCGTCGATCAGGATGCGCCCGCCCGTGGGGTCGTAGAAGCGCGGCAGCAGGTTGAGCAGGGTCGTCTTGCCGCTGCCAGACTGACCGACGATGGCAACCGTAGTGCCGGCCGGGACATCGAGGTCGATGCCACGCAATACCTCCGGCTGGCCCTCGCCATAGGCAAAGCGCACCCCTTCGAAACGCACGTGCCCCATCGCCCGACCCAGAACATGGCGCCCGTCGTCCCGCTCCTCGATTTCGTCCAGGGTGGCGAACAGCTGCTCGCCAGCGGCAATCCCCTTTTGCAGGGTGGCATTGAGGTTGGTCAGGCGCTTGAGCGGCGAGAGCAGCATCGCCATGGCGGTAATGAAGGAGATGAAGGTCCCGACCGTGAGCTGCTCCAGTCGCTCGCCGCTGGTGGCAAAGGCGATGATGCTGGCAATCGCCAGCGCCACCAGAAATTGCACGATGGGGGTGCTGGAGGCATCCAGCAGCTCCATGCGCATGAAAGCCCGGCGGTTACGCTCATTCGCCGCGGCAAAGCGCGCCTGCTCGTAAGGCTCGCCGCCATAGACCCGCACCAGGCGGTGCCCTCCCAGCACCTCGTCCGCCACCTGGGCAATCTCGCCGACCGAGGCCTGAATGCGTCGGCTGTAGCGGCGGAAATTCCGGCTCACGATGGCCACCAGGGCCACCACGATCGGCGCCACCACCAGGATGAACACGGTCAGCTGGGGGCTGAGCCAGAACATCCACGCCAAAAGGCCGATCACCGACAGGCCATCCCGCACCAGCACCGTCAGCGCCCCGGTGGCGGCACTGGCCACCTGCTCCACGGTGTAGGTCAAGCGCGCAAGCAGGTCGCCCGACTGAGCATGGTCGAAGAAGCGCGTAGGCAGGCGCAGGAGCTTATCGAACACCTGCTGACGCAGGGTGCTGACCACCTTGCGCGCCACCCAGGTCATGCCGTACTTGGCGCCAAACTCGCCCACCGCGCGGACGAGAAATACCCCGACCAGGGCCAGCGGCACCCACTGCGTGGTGGCGAGATCCTTGGCAACGAAACTGCCATCGAGCAGCGGCTTCATCAGCGCGGCAAAGGCCACATCGGTGAGCGAGGCGGCGATCATGCCGAGGATGGCGAGGGCGAAGATGCGCCAGTGCGGGCGCACGTAGCCGAGCAGGCGGCGGTAGGTGTGGAGACCCATGCGACCCGCCGTGCCGTCCTCGGTCTTGCTCGGGGCAGGCTTCGTCATCGGGCAGCGGGGATGGTGGCCAGGCCGACGCGCACGAGGCCGGCCGAGCGCGCGGCATCGAGAGCACGCACCACGGCCTGGTGAGTAGCCTTGCCGTCGGCACGCACCAGGACCGAGGTTTCCTCGGTCCGTCCAGGAATCGCGCGCAAGCGGGCGGCGAGCTGCTCCACCTCAACCACCTCGCCGTTGAGGGCATAGCGCCCCTGGGCGTCGATCTCGATGACCCACGGCACATCCTTACGCTCGGCCTGAGCCCCCTCCCCAGCCTCGGGCAGGTCGATCTTGAGCCGGGTGGCCTCCACGAAGGTCGTGGTCAGCATGAAGAACAGCAGCAGCAGGAAGACCACGTCGATCAGGGGGGTGAGGTCGAGGCCGACTTCGTCACGTTGGCGGGGACGGAAGTTCATCAGCGCCTCTCACTCAACCCATATCACTGCAGCATCCCCGCAGGGGTCTTGCCAGCCTCGCGCACGGCCACGCGCGCCTCGCTAGCGAACAGGCCATCGAGCAGGCGCATGGCCTCGCGCTCCAGGTCGATCACCAGCCGATCGACCTGGGCGCGGAAGGCGCGGTGGGCGATCACGCTCGGCACGGCCACAATCAGGCCAGCCGCCGTGGTCAGCAGCGCGGTGGAGATGCCGCCCGCGAGATCGGCCGGTTGACCGAGCCCCTGGGTGGTGATGACATCGAAGGTCATAATCATCCCCACCACGGTACCGAGCAGGCCGAGCAGCGGGCTGATCACGGCGATGGTGCCGAGCGTGGTCAAGCAACATTCCAGTTCATGCGCCACGTGGCGCCCGGCGTCCTCGATCCTGGCCTTCATCTCCTCGCGGCTGATCGCGTAAGGGGCAAGCCCCGCCGCCAGCACCCGCCCGAGCGGCGAACGCAGGCCAATGGCACGCAGCCGCTCGGCGGTGAGTTCACGGCGCTGCACCAGCTGCTCGATCTCTTCCACCACACCGGCCGGCAGGACCCGGGCACGCCGCAGGCTCCAGGCCCGCTCGATGATGAGCCCGAGCGCGACCACCGAGGCGAGCAGGATGGGCGCCATCCACCAGCCACCCGCAAGGAGAAGCTCCAGCATCCCGCTCAACCCTTGCTCCGGCGCTCACGCACCGCGGCCGCGAGCTCGTGGATGACCCCCACGCTGTCCTCCCAGCCAATGCACGCGTCGGTGATGCTCTGGCCGTAGGTCAGGGTGCAGGGGTCCTGCACGTCCTGACGGCCAGCAACGATATGGCTCTCGATCATGGCGCCGATGATATGGCGGTTGCCCGCCGCAATCTGGCCGGCCACGTCACGTGCCACGTCGATCTGGCGCAGGTATTCCTTGCGACTGTTGGCGTGCGAGAAGTCGATCATCAGACGCTTCGGCAGATGCGCCTTGTCCAGCGCGGCCACGGCCGCGGCGACGCTCTCGGCATCGTAATTGGGCTGTTTCCCGCCGCGCAGGATGATGTGGCAATCCTCGTTGCCGCGGGTAGAGAAGATCGCGGAATGCCCCTCCTTGGTCACCGACAGGAAATGGTGCGGGCGTTCTGCCGCGCGGATCGCATCGATGGCCACCTGCAGGCCGCCGTCGGTGCCATTCTTGAACCCAACCGGGCAGGAGAGACCGGAGGCCAGCTCGCGGTGCACCTGGCTCTCGGTGGTGCGCGCGCCGATGGCGCCCCAGCTGACCAGGTCGGAGACATACTGCGGGCTGATCAGGTCGAGATACTCGGTCGCGGCCGGCACGCCCATGTCGGCAAGATCCGCCAGAAGGTGGCGAGCAAGATGCAGGCCATCATTGATGCGGTAGCTGCCATCCAGATTCGGGTCGTTGATCAGTCCCTTCCAGCCCACGGTAGTGCGTGGCTTCTCGAAGTACACGCGCATGACCAGCAGGATGTCGTCTTTCACCTCGGCAGCCAGGCCTTTCAGGCGCTGGGCGTAATCGCGCGCGGCCTGCACGTCGTGGATCGAGCAGGGCCCCATGATCACCAGCAGGCGGTCGTCCTCACCGGTCAGGATCGCGTGGATGGCCTGGCGCGCGGAATACACCGTCTCCGCCCCGCGCTCGGTCAACGGATGCTTGCGGCGCACTTCCACGGGCGGCATGACTTCCTGGATGCCCACGATGCGCAGATCGTCGGTGAGATACATGGTCACGGCTAACAGGCTCAAATACGTGGCAAAGCCGGGATATTACCAGAGCCTTCCGCCTCGCGGGCAGCCAGGTGTTTTTACACGGTCTGCTTCGTCGCAATAGGGCGGCACGGCACTGAAGGGACCGTCGGCCCGGGGGCGACCTCCTACAACCAAGAAAAGACTGAGTCATTCAGCGTTTTCCTAAGGAAACTCTGAAAAAATCCATCCATGGATTTTTTCAGCTCGTCTTATCAAGGCACATGTCCGCGACGGCCTCCGCGAATCAACGACGGAACGCGTTGTTCGCGTTGG
>JBMFOY010000098.1:0-7265 GCA_049969375.1 Halothiobacillaceae bacterium
TGGCCGCGCTCTACACCCACAACTGGATGAAAACCTTCACCGACGATTGCTTTGCGTAATCGGAACCTCAGCCTTAGGAGGTATGCATTATGACTCCAGAAGAAGAGAAGAAGATTCTCGAAAGCTCCCCGGTCGGTACTTGGACGCTGCTGGCTATCTATGGCGTGTTGTTCACGTTCGGCTGGCTGTGGATGTGGTTCCGTTTCATCGGCCATGGCCCGGTGAACTGAGGGAGGGCAAGAGATGGCAACGATTCATATCGATCCGCTTGAGAAACGCTGGATCTGGGTGGTGGGCGGTATCGTCGGTCTCACCATCGGTATCCAGGTGTTCTACGCCGCCACTGCGGCCATCCATCCCCCGAGCAACGTCGAGGTCATCGACTCCGCCAAGCTGCATCTTGGCGGCGAGTTCGCTGAGGACAAGCTGGGTGTGAAGAAAGAGGCCGATGGCTCCTACACCGTGACCATGGTGGCGGCTCGCTATGGTTTCTACCCGCAGTCCATCGAGGTGCCGGCCAATACCCCAGTGAAACTTCGCATTGCCAGCCTGGATGTGCTGCATGGCCTGCATGTGCCGTACAGCAACATGAACGTGATGGTGGTGCCGGGCTATGTCTCCGAGGTGCATACCCAGTTCACCAACGCCGGGGACTTCCCGATGATCTGTAATGAGTACTGCGGCCTAGGCCACGACTACATGTACGCCAAGGTGCATGTGACCGACGGCAAGTCCTGATCAAGGAGTACTGAACGATGAGCATTACTGCTGAACAAGCCGCGAGTCTGGCGGCCGCCTCCCGTGGCGGTGCCTCGGCTGTCGTGGCGCATGGCAACAAACTGGGCCTGTGGGGCATGTGGGTGGCGTTCCTCGCCCTGCTGCTCGGCTTGCCGATGGGGCTGTATCAGGCCGCTGAACGAAGCGGCTTCTTCCCCGGCATCGAGAACACGGCGGTCTACTTCGCCTCCACCTCGACCCATGGCGTGCTGCTGGCCTTTGTGCTGACCACCTTCTTTGCTATGGGCTTCGGCTGGCACACCATGGCCCATACCTTGGGCAAAAAGCCATTCTTCGGCTGGCTCGGTTTCTGGACTTCGGTGATCGGTACGGCGATGGCTGCGGCCGTGTTGCTCACCGGTCAGGCCTCCGTGCTCTACACCTTCTATCCGCCCGAAATGGCGCACCCGCTGTTCTATATCGGTGCGGTGCTGCTGGTGGTCGGCTCCTGGATGTGGGTGGCCGACATGATCATCGGCTTTACCCAGTGGAAGAAAGAAAATCCGGGCAAACCGGTCCCGCTGGTCATGTTCGCGACCACCATCAACGCCATGTTGTGGGGCTGGACCAGCCTAGGCGTTGCCTCTGAGGCCCTGTTCCAGTTGGTGCCGGTGTCCCTTGGCCTGATGCCGACCCTGGATCCCGGCCTGGCGCGCACCCTGTTCTCCTGGACCCTGCACGCGATCGTGTACTTCTGGCTGATTCCGGCCTACATCGTGATGTACACCATCCTGCCGAAAGAGGCGGGTGGCAAGCTGTTCTCCGACGAGATGGCGCGCGTGGCCTTTGTCATGCTGTTCATCTTCTCCGTGCCCATCGGCTTCCACCACCTGTACATGGACCCGCAGCAGGCCGCGGGCTGGAAGCTGCTGCACATGTTCGGCACCTTCATGGTCGCCGTGCCGACCTTCATTACCGGCTTCACTGTGCTTGCTTCGCTGGAAGTGGCGGGGCGCCTGCGCGGTGGCAAGGGGCTGTTCGGCTGGATCGGGGCTCTGGACTGGGGTAACCCCATCGTCACCGCCGGCATGCTCGCCCTGGTCATGCTGACCGCCGGTGGCTGGGGTGGTGTGATCAACGCCTCCTATTCCATGGACGCCATGGTGCACAACACCCAGTGGATCACCGGCCACTTCCACCTGATCTTCGGTGGTACCACGGTGATTATGTATCTCGCGGGTGCCTATTGGCTGTGGCCGCGCATCACCGGCAAAGAGCTGTATTCCCGCAAGTTGGCCGTCACGCAGATCTGGATGTATGCCGTGGGCATGATCACCCTGACCGCGCCGTGGCACATGCTTGGGATTTACTTCCAGCCGCGCCGTGTGTCCTACACCGACCAATACGCTGCCTTCCCGGAATGGGCCCAGACCTGGGGGCCGTATGAGGCCGTGATGATCGTCGGCGCCACCATCATCGTGCTGTCCGGCATCCTGTTCGTGTACAACCTGTTCATGACCCACTTCAACAAGACCCCGGCGGCGAATCCCAAGGTCGAGTATGCGGTGGCCATCCATGAGCCGATGCGTGTGCCGAACATCCTCAACAGCCTGAGCTTCTGGAACTGGGCGATGCTGGCCTACATGATCGTCAGCTACGGTTACCCCATCCTGCAGTTCGCCTTCATCGGCACGCCGGGCGCGATTCCTTGGGGGTACTGATTCATGAAGATCAAAACCATGAAAGACAAGATCGTAGTGAGCTTGGCGGCCGTGGGGGCCGCCCTGATGGTGTCCCAAGGCGTAGCCGCCGAACATGGCGCGAGCGCTGCAGCCAAGGGGCCGTCCACCAATGTCGCCTGGACGAACGAGCAGCTGCGCTTTGTGGCCCAGGGGGATAAGAACCGTGGCGGCCAGCTCAATCGCGACATGTTCTGTGCCTCCTGTCACGGCGATGCAGGTGTGGCCCCGAGTGCTAGCTGGCCGTCTTTGGCTGGGCAGCGCGCGGAGTACACCTTCAAGATGTTGAAGGATTACAAGGATGGCAAGCGACATGGCAGTCAGACCTCGGAGATCATGGTCAAGGTCGCTCAGCTGTTGACTGATCAGGACATGGCCGATCTGGCGCAGTTTTACGCCAGCTTTGCACTGCCCAAGCTTCCTGACGGGGTGAGCTTCGATGCTGCTCTGGCAGAGAAGGCGAGGTCCGTGATAACGCGTGGCGACGGCAAACGCCTGGTGGCTCCATGCCAGGCCTGCCATGGCCCGAACGGTGAGGGTTCGGTGACCGATACCCCGGCCCTTGCCGGACAAACGCCGGACTACTTCATCAAAACCATGCACGAGTACAAGTCCGGTGCCCGTGCGAGCGACGTCTATTCGCGCATGCGCCTGATCGCCAAGACCCTCTCCGATGAAGAGATTGAGCAGATGGCGCACTACTACGCAGGCATGACGGCCAAGTAAGTCGTGATCCGCTAAAGGACGTTGGGAGGCCCCGTGAACGAAGTTTGCGGGGCCTTTTTCTTGCTCACAAAGTGTACTTATGGAAAAACAGACTTGCTTCCATTGTGGTCTCGACGTGCCGCAAGGGGTTGATCTTCACTACCCCGTGCTGGGCAAGGATCGTGAGTTTTGTTGTTCAGGCTGTTATGCCGCGTGCAAGACCATCGTGGAGGCTGGTTTTGAGGATTTCTACCGTTACCGTGAGCAGCAGGGCGAGGTCAATGCGCAGGTTTTGCCGGATGTGCTCAAAAATCTCACCCTCTATGACCGCCCGGAAATTCAGCAGGGATTCGTGCGCACCGAGGGTGCGGCGTGTGAGGCCGCGCTGATTCTTGAGAATATCCGCTGTGCAGCGTGCTTGTGGTTGAACGAGCAGCATCTGCGAGCCCAGCCTGGGGTGCTGGATGTCCACCTGGACTATGCCAGCCATCAAGCCAGAATCAAATGGGATCCGGCCATCACCAAATTGAGCGATATTCTGCAAGCGATAGCCGCAATTGGTTATGTGGCGCACCCCTACGACCCTGCGCATCGCGAACGTCTCCTTGAGGAGGAGAGACGCCGCAGCGTAGAACGCCTATTGTTCGCCGGGTTGTTGGGCATGCAGGTGATGATGTTTGCCATTGCCACCTACTGGATGGGGGGCTACGACGAAACTGGCAAGCTTGCCCTGTGGGAGATCATCGGGCGTTGGACCTCCTTGTTGATCACCTTGATCATGCTGGTCTACTCCGGGGCCGATTTCTTCACTGGTGCCTGGCGCGACCTACGCCATAAGCGCCTTGGGATGGATGTGCCCATCGTGCTGGGTTTGGTGACAGCCTGGACGGGTAGCCTGTGGGCGACCATCGTTGGAGATGAGGATGTCTATTTTGACTCCATCGGCATGTTCATCTTCTTCGTCCTTCTCGCCCGAGTGGTCGAACTCAAAGGACGCATGGCGGCTGCCGATGCCCTGGATCGGCTAATGAAGGTGATCCCCCGCACCGCCTTCCGTGTCGAGCATGGGCAGGCGGTGGAGGTTCCAGTGGTGGACCTTATGCCCGGGGATATTGTGCGGTTGCTGCCTGGAGAGAGTGTTCCAGTCGATGGGCGACTCATCAGCGGTGCCAGCAGTTTCGATGAGTCTCACCTCACCGGCGAATCCGTGCCCGTGCTGAGAAAGGAAGGGGACTGGATAGCCGCGGGGAGTTGCAATGTCGATCAGCCGGTCATGATGAAGGTGGAGCGGGTGAGCGGCGACTCCACCATGAATGAGTTGCAGCGGCTTATGGATCGGGGGCTGTCCGATAAGCCTCGTTTGGCTGAGCTGGCAGAGCGGATCTCGGTGCCTTTTGTGGCCGGGGTGCTTCTTCTCTCGGCCTTGACGGCGGTGGGATGGTGGCTCTACCAGCCTGCGCAGGTCTTGCCCAACACTATCGCCGTGCTGATCATTACCTGTCCTTGCGCGCTGGCATTGGCCACGCCGGTGGCTTTGGCCATTGCCGCAGGGCGTTTTGCCGAGATCGGCATCTTGCCTCTGCGCATGTCCGCCATTGAGGGGCTGGCGACGGCCGATACCTTGGTGCTGGATAAGACCGGTACCTTGACCCAAGGTCGGCCGCGGCTGACCGAAGTGAGAATGTTGCATGGCATGGATGAGCATATTGCCCGTGCCCTGGCTGCAAGCATGGAGCGACATTCAGAGCATCCCATCGCTTATGCCTTGCGCGAGGGGGTCCAACCGTTTGATCAGATGCTCCAGGTGCGCAATGTCCCAGGCCAAGGATTGGAGGCCGAATACAATGGGGCGACCTGGCGCCTGGGTGCGCTTGAATATGCCCTAGGTGAAGGAGGGCTTGCGAAGGAGGATCAGGCTTGGCTTGATACTCATATTCGTGATGGCGGAATCGTTGTGCTCCTCAGCCGCAATGGGGAAGGGCGCGCGATTTTTGTTATGCATGATGCGCCCCGAGCGGGGGCCGTTGAGTTCATCCAGGCGGCGCGCAGGCTCGGCCTTAGGCGCGTGGTGATCCTCAGTGGTGATCAGCCGGGCGCGGTCCGCCACCTTGCCAAGCGGCTCGGCATTGAGGAGCATTATGGCGGACTGCGTCCTGAGGACAAGCTGGCTTGGATTCAACGGGTGCAGGCCGAAGGGGCCCGGGTGCTGATGGTGGGGGATGGCATCAACGACGCCCCCACCTTGGCAGCAGCGCAAGTCTCGGCATCCTTCGGTGCGGCGACCACCCTTGCGCAGCTGCATAGTGATCTGGTCCTGTTGGGCACAGACCTTACGGGGCTTGCGCGGGGGATTCTTCTTGCGCGCATGACGCGGCGCAATACCCGCCAGAACCTCGCCTGGGCTGCGGGCTACAATGTCGTGGCCGTGCCCTTTGCGGCCCTAGGCTTCGTCACGCCGTGGATGGCGGCCATCGGCATGTCTTTGAGCTCATTATTGGTGGTGGGGAACGCCTTGCGCCTGAAACGAATGGAGTTGCCAGAGATAAGGGGTTTTAGATAAATTTTTTTTATGGAAACTCTGAAAAATCCATCCATGGATTTTTTCAGATCGTCTCGTCGTAGCGCATGTCCGCGACGGACTGCGCGAATCAACGATTTGTGTCATTGTTCGCGTTGGGACGTCCTACCCCAAACGGGAAACGCTGAATTTTTCAGCGTTTCCTATATGTATAACAGGTATAACAGGCGGAAAGTTTTTATGAGAAAACGCATGTTGGGACAAGCGCCAGTAGCCATCGCTGTTTTTGTGTTCCTGATCGTGGCACTGGCCATTTCGGTCTACCTCAAATGGCAGCGCGCCAATGTCGATCTGAGCACTGTGGTGGATCAGTCCGTGCTGCGCATTGTGCCCCAGCCCATTCCGGTGCCGGACGCCAAACTCACCCAGATGAGCGGTCAGCCCTTTGGCAAGAAGGATCTGATGGGCAAATGGACTTTCCTCTACTTTGGCTATACCCTCTGTCCGGATGTCTGTCCGACCGAGCTCTCGGCCCTGGCCGAGGTGGCTGATCTGCTACGCAGCAAGGGTGTGCAGGCCCGCTGGCAGCAGGTGTTCGTCTCGGTGGACCCCGAGCGCGATACGCCCGAACAACTGGGCAAGTTCGTGAGCTATTTCGACCCGAAGATCATTGCGGCGACGGGAGAGCAGACCGAGCTTAGGATCATGGCCCAACCGATCGGCGTGGGCTGGGAGAAGGCGGCCCTGCCGACTGTCGATGGCAAACCTTCGGGCTCTTACTTGATCAACCACACCACCTCCATTTTGCTCATCAACCCTGATGGGGCTATGGTCGGCGTGTTCCCAACTCCGCATAATCCGGAAGCTATGGTCAAGGCCTTCTTGACGGTTATCCACGAATAATGAGGTGATGCCATGCGCTCCCTGCTGCTTGCCGCTGCTTTGTTTCTGCCACTGAGTGCCCACGCCGAGGTCAAGGTCGTCGAGCCTTGGATTCCTGAGGCCCCACCCAATGCCCAGGCCTTGGGCGCCTTCATGGTGCTTGAGAATGATGAGGACCGCGAGGTCAAGGTCATCAATGCCTGGGCGCCGGGGTTCGATACCATCGAACTGCACAAGTCGGTGGAGGAGAACGGGATGCACAAGATGATCAAACAGGACGCGCTGGTCATCCCGCCCATGGGTAGCCTGGAACTGAGACCCGGGAGCTACCACGTCATGCTGATCGGGGTGCACAAGCCGCCGAAGGCGGGGGATGTCATTCCCCTGCGCTTGGATTTCGAGGGGCTGCCGAGCCAGACCATCCAGGTTCCGGTGAAGAAGCGGGCGGAGATGATGAAGCGCATGGCGCCCATGCAAGGTCACTGAACCCTCGGCGGGGTTGATTCTGCGCCGACAGCCCCTATCCTTCACACTTTGTATGAATAGGGGAAGCGCTGAAAAATTCAGTGTTTCCCGTTTGGGGCAGGACGTCCCAACGCGAACAACGACGTAAGTCGTTGATTCGCGGGGGCTGTCGCGGACGTGCGCTGCGACGAGACGAGCTGAAAAAATCCATGAATGGATTTTTTCAGAATTTCCATAAG
>JBMFOY010000099.1:0-7245 GCA_049969375.1 Halothiobacillaceae bacterium
CACCGCTTCCGCCAGTCATTCAAAGGGATATGCACGCCATCTCAACCTTTTTCAAGGTGAACCTGGCCGTATCGTCTCATCGCCTGCCCGCATCTTGCGGGTATCCGGCACCACCCAGCGCCCGTCATCATCCTCGATCAGCCGCATGGCCATGCCGTAGGCTTGTTGCAGGGCTGTCGGGGTGATCACCTCGGAAACCGAACCGGCGCACCATCCTCCCATGCCATCCAGAAGCAGGGCGTGGGTGCAGAAGCGCAGGGCAAGGTTTGGGTCGTGCAGGCTCATCACAATGCCGCGCCCATTGTTGGACAGACTGCGAAGCTGGTGCAGCATGCACCATTGCCATTGCAGGTCCAGGTGGTTGAGCGGTTCGTCCAGAAGCAGCAGCTGGGGGGTTTGAGTCAGCAGGGTGGCCAGGCCAAGACGTCGCTGCTCGCCGCCGGAGAGGCTCTGCACCGCACGCTGCTCGAAGCCCGCGAGGCCGCAGTCGTGTAGGGCCTGGCGCGCGATGCGCACATCCTCTTCACCCTCGTTTGACCAGCGCCCAAGGTGTGGATGGCGCCCGACGAGCGCGGCCTCCAGCACGGTTTCCTCGAAGCCCTGGCTTGCATCCTGGGTGAGCAGGCCGAGGCACTGCGCCCGCTCACGGGCGCGCCACGCATGAAGCTCGCGGTCCAAAAGCCAGATGCTCCCCGCCTCGATCGGCCGGATGCCGGCTAAGGTATGCAGCAGCGTGGTCTTGCCCGCGCCGTTGCAACCCAGCAGGGCCCAGCATTCGCCCGCCTTTACCTCCATGTCCAGGCCGTTGAGCAAGCGACGCCGACCCTGCGACATGCCAAGCCTCTTGACCGTGAGCAGGGGCTGGTTCATCGCCGCGCCTCGCGGTAGAGCAGTACAAGGAACAACGGGGCGCCAATCAGGGCGAGCAGGGCCCCAGCGGGGAGTTGTTGCGGGGCGATGAGGGTGCGTGCCAGAAGGTCGGCCAGCATGACCAGGCTACCGCCGAGCAGGATGGCGCCGGGCAGGGCGAGGCGGTGGTCCGCGCCCACCAGCAGGCGGGCGAGATGCGGGGCGAGCAGACCAACGAAGCCGATGCTTCCAGCGGTGATGACGGCCAGCGCAGTCGCCGCGGCGGCGATCAGGTAGGCGCCCCAGCGAAGCGCGGGCACGGCCACGCCGAGCGTGAGGGCGCTGGCTTCGCCACGGGTGAGGATGTTCAGGTCGCGCGCCCAGGGCAGGGCGAGCAGGGTCAAGGCAAGCAGGCCGATCAGGGCGAACCAGGGTGCAGGGGCGCTGGCAAGATCGCCCATCAGCCAGAACAGCATCCCGCGCAGGGCGGTCTCTGGGGCCAGGGCCAGCAGCAGGGTGATCAGCGCACCCAGCGCGGCGGCCAATACCACGCCGGTCAGGAGCAGGCGATGGCGGGTCCATGCCCCCTCGCCGTGAGCCAGGGCGATGACCGCAAGCAGGGCGGCCAGGGCGCTGAGCGAGGAGGACAGGTGCTGCAGCCAGAGCGGTAGGCCGAACAGGATGGCCAGCAGGGCGCCGGTTGCTGCCCCGCCGGAGATGCCGAGGATGTAGGGGTCGGCCAGCGGGTTGCGGGTGAGCACCTGGATCAGTGCGCCGGCAAGGCCGAGCAGGCCCCCTGCGGCAAAGGCCGCCAGCACGCGCGGCAGGCGCAACTCGAGCAGGATGGCCTGCGCCAGTGGCCCTTGCGGTGCGCCGGGCCAGACCAGCCCGCTACTGCCGAACAGCAGGTTGGCAACCAGGATCCCCCCTGCAGCCAAGGCCAGCAGGACGAGCACGAAAACACGCCAGCGCAGGCGTTTCATGGCTGCGTCTGCCGATGCCGGTCGGCCGCCGCGCACAGGGCGCGGATGCCCTCGATCAGGCGGGGCCCCGGGCGCATCAGCACATCCGGCGGCAGGATGATCAGGGCCTCGTGCTGCACCGCGGGCAGGTCCTTCCAGCGCCGCCAGCGGTCGAAGTCGCGCGCGGGCGGGGAGGTGAGGAGCAACTCCGGGCGGGCGCGCAGCACGGCCTCCTCGCTCCAGGTCGGTGTCTCCCCCATCGCGGGCCCGACGATGTTGCGAATGCCGCAGCGGGCCATGGCCTGGCCGATGAAGTGCGCGTCGCTGACGGTGATCAGCGGCTTGGGCCAGATCTCGTAGAAGCCGCTGAGCGTGCGAACGTGTGCATGTTGTGTGGTGAGCGCGTCCAGTGCCCGCTCGAAGTCCGTGGCGGCCCGCTCGGCCGCCGGCGCCTGCCCGGTCAGTTGGCCAAGAGCTCGCAGCTCGCGCGGGATGTCGTCGAGGGCCTGCCCACGTGTGAGCAGAACCTTCAGCTCAAGGCTGCGCAGGCGTTCGAGCAGGGCGGGTGGGGTGCCACTCTGCCAGGCCACCACCAGGTCGGGGGTAAGGAGCATGAGCCGCTCAAGGTCCGGACTGTGGTAGGGGCCGATGGAAGGCAAGCTGCGCGCCGCAGGGGGATAGTCGCTGCGTTCGACCACCCCCACCGGGGTCACGCCGATGGCAAACAGCATCTCGGTCAGGTGCGGGGCCAGGCTCACCACACGCCGGGCGGGTTGATCGAGGCAGAAGGGCGTGCCATCAGCCTCAGGTACGCACACGGGCTGGGCCGCCGCCGCAGCCATGAGCAGCCCAAGGACGAGTGCGAGTAAGGTTTTCATGCCAGTGCCCATGCGCAGGCGAGGGCGAGCAGCAACGACTCGCTCACCTCCGTGCCCGCCCCCAGCATGTCCCCGCTCATCCCTCCGACCTTCCAGTGCAGGAAGAGCGCCCAGAAGGCGATCGCCAGTGGCGCCAGCAGCAAGGCTGGGGCCCAGACAAAGGCGGCAGCCAGCAGCAGCAGGCCCCAGCCGACGATGGCCCAGGGGGGGATGCGCCAGGCAAAGCGCTCCCCGAGCCCCGGATCGAGGGGCGGCAGGAGCCTGGCCCAGACCAGGGTGCCCAGCCGTCCCCAGGCGGGGATCAGGAGCAGGGCCAGCCACTGCCCTTCGCGCACGATGAGCATCAGCAGCACGAGCTTGCTGATGAGCTGGATGCCGAGCGCCAAGGCCCCCATGCCGCCGATGTGCGGGTCACGCATGACGGCCAGCAGGCGTGTCGGGTCACGATGGGCCGCGCCCAGACCGTCGAACAGGTCGGAGAGGCCGTCCAGATGCAGCCCGCCGGTCACCCACACCCAGGCCAGCAGCCCCAGCAGCGCGCCCAGCCACGGGTCGAGCCGTGCGCCCAACCAGGCGGCGGCGAGGGTGACGGCACCGATCATGAGTCCCACCAAAGGGAACCATACCGCGCTGCGGGTGAGGTCGGCGGGATCGAAGTGGCGCACCGTGGGGGTGGGCAGCCGGGTGAGGAACTGGGTGGCGAGGATCAGACCGCGCACTCACGCTCCTCCGGCATGGAAGTAATGCAGGCGCACGCCGGCCTCATCCACCAGGAACTCCAGCCGGGCGACATGGTTGAGCTCCAGCCGCCAGAGGGCAGTCAGCGGCAGGCCCAGCAGACGGCAGAATAGCAGGCGCATGGTCCCACCATGGGTGACGACCAGCACATGGGGCACCTGGGGCAGGCGTTCCCAGGCGTGCCAAACGCGCTCGGCGGCGCTCTCCAGCGGCTCCCCGCCCGGCGGCGGATGGCCGATCGGGTCGCGCCAGAAGGCCTTCAGCGCCTTGGGGCTTTCGGCCATGATCTCGGCGGCGGTCTTACCCTCCCAGGCGCCAAAACCCACCTCCATCCAGTCGGCATCGAGCACGCACGGTACATCGTGCAGGGCGGCGAAGTCCTGGGCGAAACTCGCGCAGCGGCGAAGTGGCGAGCTGATGACTTGGTCGAAGCGTTCGCCGTCCATGGTCTGGTGCATGCTGCGCATGCCGTGATCGGACAGGGGGATGTCCGCATGGCCGTGATAGTGACCGGGCTGGGTCGTGGCGCCGTGGCGCAGCAGGGTGATGCAGCGCGGCATGGTGGCTGTGTGGTGGACGTGCTGGTTCATGTCTTGTCGCTCACCCCCGCCTCGTTGAAGGTCGCCATGTCCGCGTGCAGGGCACAGGCGAGCCTGAGGATGGCCACCGCTGCCGCCGCACCCGAACCTTCGCCCAGGCGCAGGCCGAGATCAAGCACGGGCTCGCCCTCCAACTCGGCCAGCAGCAGGGCGTGGGCCGGTTCCGGCGAGCGGTGGCCGAACAGCCACCAGTGCCGTGCGCCGGGGGCCATGCGTTCGGCAGCCAGCGCCGCCACGGTACTGATCACCCCATCGACGACCGCAGGCAGGCCATGCTCGGCGCAGGCAAGGTAGGCCCCGCTCATGGCGGCGATCTCGAACCCACCGACGCAGCGCAGGGTCTCGCGCGCGAAGGCGGCCCCATTGAGGCCATCGGCGGTGTTATGCAGGGCGAGGGCCTTTCGGATCACGTCCTGCTTGTGCAACAGGAACGCATCACTGACCCCCGTGCCCCGTCCGGTGACGGCTTCGGGAGGCTGGCCCAGCAGCATGCAGGCCAGCAGGCTGCTGGAGGTGGTGTTGCCGATGCCCATCTCCCCGGCGATGAACAGGTCACTGCCTGCGGCGAGCGCCCGCTTCACCGCCCCCCCTCCCTCGGCCATGGCCTGTTCGAGTTCGTCCTCGCTCATGGCCGGGCCGTGCAGCAGGTTGGCGGTGCCAGGGCCGACCTTGCGCCACAGTACCCCGGGTAACTCGCAGGGTTCGAGCAGGCTGCCCACGTCCACCACTTCGAGCCGGGCGCCGAGTTCGCGCGCCAGCACGCTGATCGCGGCACCGCCGCGGGCAAAGTTGACGATCATCTGGCCGGTGACCTCGCGCGGATAGGCGGACACGCCCTCCACCGCAACCCCGTGGTCAGCGGCGAACACGCTGATCCAGGGGCGCTCGATGCGCGGGCGCTCGCGGCCCTGCATCGCGGCGAGGCGGATGGCGATGTCTTCTAGCCGCGCCAGCGCCCCAGCGGGCTTGGTCAGACGTGCCTGGCGCTGGATAGCGGCCTTACGCGCGGCGTCGTCCAGCGGCTTGGGGTGGATGAGGTTCATCGTTCGTCCTTGAGAGTGAGGGGCAGGCCTGCGGCCACGAAAACGACATGATCGCACAAGGTCGCGATGGCCTGGTTGAGGCGTCCGGCCTCATCGCGAAAGCGGCGGGCGAGGGCGTTGTCGGGGACGATGCCCAGCCCGACCTCATTGGCCACGAGGATCATGCGCCCAGGCACGTGGGGCAGGATTTCGAGCAGGGCGGTACGCTCACCTTCGAGCCGATCAGGATCCGGATCCAGCATCAGGTTGGTCAGCCATAGGGTCAGGCAATCGACGATCAGGCAGCGCCCTGGGGCGGCCTCGCTTTGCAACGTGGTGGCGAGGGCGCGCGGAGCCTCCAGCGTCTTCCAGCCTGCGGGGCGGTCGGCGCGGTGGCGGGCAATGCGCTCGCGCATTTCCTCATCCAGGGCCTCCGCCGTGGCGATGTAGGTCACCGCAAGCCCGCTCTCGATCGCCAACCGTTCGGCCAGGGCGCTCTTTCCACTGCGTGCGCCGCCGAAGACCAGGGTCGTGCTCATGCATGGCCGTCCAGGATGGTGATGATGCGCTCCATGTCCAGATGCTCCTCCACGTTGTCGGCCAGACGCTCGATGCCCTGCTCGCGCAGCCAAGCCATGTCCGGGGCGGACTGCTCGTTTTTCAGCCCAGCCCAAGACAGCAGGGCGGCGCAGGCCTCGGGGCGATCGAACAGGCCGTGGACGTAGGTGCCAAGCACCTGACCATCTGCCGAGATCGCCCCATCAGGTTCCCCTTCGAGCAGGGCAGCGGGGCGGGACAGTCCCGCCCCCCGCGTGACCCCGGCATGGATTTCGTAGCCTTCCAGCAAGGCGTCGTCAAGGCACAGCCGGCCCGTAACTCGTCTTAGCTGCTTTTCCGGCTCCAGCACCGTGTGGATGTCGAGCCAGCCGAGCCCGGCTGAGGTGCCCGGCTCGCCCTCGATGCCATAGGGGTCGTCCACGCTTTGGCCGAGCATCTGGTAGCCGCCGCATAGGCCGATCACCTTGCCGCCATAGCGCAGATGACGCCGGATGGCGTTTTCCCAGCCCTGCGCGCGCAGGAAGGCGAGGTCCGCGCGCACGTTCTTGGAGCCAGATAGGATGATCAGATCCGCCGGTGGGATGGGCTCGCCGGGCCCCACCCAGCGCAGCTCCACCGCCGGGTGATGGCGCAGCGGATCGAGGTCGGTGTGGTTGCTGATGCGCGGGGTCACGGGGACGATGACGCGCAGCGTATCACCCTCTCCCCCAGCCCCTCGCCGCTCGAGGGAGAGGGGGGCAATGGCGTCCTCGGCGTCGAGGTGCAGCCCGTGCAGGTAGGGCAGCACACCCAGCACCGGCTTGCCGGTCTTCTGCTCCAACCAGTCGAGCCCCGGCTTGAGCAGCCTGATGTCACCCCGAAAGCGGTTGATGACGAATCCCTTGACCCGTGCCTGCTCGGAGGGCGAGAGCAGGGCGAGGGTGCCGACCAAGTGGGCGAACACCCCGCCGCGGTCGATGTCCGCCACCAGGATCACCGGACAGTCGACCGCCTCAGCAAAGCCCATGTTGGCGATGTCGCCCTCGCGCAGGTTGATCTCGGCGGGCGAGCCGGCACCCTCGACGATGATGGCCTCATACTGCGCCGCCAGGCGGGCGTAGGAGTCCAGCACCGCCGCGCGGGCCGTGCGCTTGTAGGCGTGGTAGTCGGTGGCGTTCAGATGGCCGATGGCCCGTCCCTGGATGATGACCTGGGCGCCGGTGTCGGTGGTGGGCTTGAGCAGTACCGGATTCATGTCGGTGTGCGGCTCCAGCCGACAGGCCTGCGCCTGCACCGCCTGGGCGCGGCCGATCTCGCCGCCATCCTCGGTGACGGCCGCGTTGAGGGCCATGTTCTGCGGTTTGAACGGCGCCACCTTCCAGCCGCGCCGCACCAGGGCGCGACAGAGGGCGGTGACCAGGGTGCTCTTGCCCGCATCGGAGGTGGTGCCCTGCACCATCAGTGTCTTCATACCATGACCTCCGCGAGGGCCTGTGCGAGACGCCCCCACGCAGCGGCGGTGGCCGGCAGGCCAAAACGCAGGCTCGCGGGGCTTCCAAACAGGCGGGTGAGGATGCCGCGCTGCGCCAGCTCCTCATGGATGCGGCCAGCCTCTGGGGTCTTGACCCACTGGAACAGGGCGCAGCCGCCGTGTGGTGCG
>JBMFOY010000100.1:0-4466 GCA_049969375.1 Halothiobacillaceae bacterium
TTCGCGTTGGGGCGTCCTACCCCAAACAGGAAACGCTGAATGATTCAGCGTTTCCCTTACTCGGAAACATAGTCGACCGCTTCCAGGCCGAAGCCTGCAAGAGCGTGGAAACGCTTGGGCGCCGAGAGCACGCGCATCTTGCGCACGCCGAGGTCGAGCAGGATCTGCGCGCCGATGCCGTAGGTACGCTGCTCGACCGAAGCGCCGTCACCCGAGCGGTCCTCCACCCGACCACCCAGGCCCAGCATACGGATGCGACGCACCAGTTCGCGCGGCTCCTCGGTCGGGCGCAGCAGCACCAGCACGCCGGTCTTAGCCTCGGCAATGCGCCGCAGGGCGTCATCCAGCGGCCAGCCACAGCCGGTCTCGCCGTGCAGCACGTCACACAGGGTGTTCTGCACCTGCACCCGCACCATGACCGGCTCGTCGGCCCTGGGCTGCCCTTTCACCAGCGCAAGATGGACGAGTCCATCGACCCGGTCCTGGTAGGCGAACAGGCGGAACTCGCCAAAGCGGGTGGGGAACGGCGCCTCGGCCACCCGCTCGACGCTGTGCTCGTGCTTGAGACGGTAGCGGATCAGATCTTCGATGGTGCCGATCTTGAGGCCGTGCTCGGCGGCAAACTTCTCAAGGTCCGGGCGGCGTGCCATGGTGCCGTCCTCGTTGAGGATCTCGACGATCACCGCCGCCGGCTCAAAACCCGCCAGCCGCGCGAGGTCGCAGCCCGCCTCGGTGTGGCCGGCGCGGGTCAGCACACCGCCCGGGCGGGCCATGAGCGGGAAGATATGGCCGGGCTGGACCAGGTCCTCCGGCTTCGCATCCTTCGCCACCGCGGCCTGCACGGTGCGCGCGCGATCAGCCGCGGAGATGCCGGTGGTCACACCCTCGGCGGCCTCGATGGAGACGGTGAAATTGGTGCCGAACGACTCGTTGGCCCGGCTCACCATGAGCGGCAGGCGCAGGCGCTCGCAGCGCTCCTGGGTGAGGGTCAGGCAGATCAGCCCACGGCCGTAGCGCGCCATGAAGTTGATGTCCTCGGGGCGCACCTTCTCGGCGATCATCAAAAGATCGCCTTCGTTCTCACGGTTTTCGTCATCCATGATGATGACCATGCGGCCGGCGCGGAGGTCGTCAAGAATTTCCTCGGTGCTGTTGAGGTTCATGGATGCGCTGACAAAGAAAGGGATGGGCAACTTTACCACAGCCGGGCATGCCGTTCCCCATCCTTGATGCCGGTATTACTAGGCCGTTGAAAAACTCTTTTCAACGGCCTGTTAACGCTGCCCAAAACCACAGCGCAGCAAGAGTTCCTCACTCACCCCGCCGGCGCCCTTGCTTGCCCTCTCGCCCTGCAGCAGACGCTCGAGGTAGCGGGCAATGACATCCACCTCAAGGTTCACCTTCACTCCCGGTTGCCAGCCCTTGGCGGTCGTCACGGCCACCGTATGCGGCACCAGGTTCAGCTCGAAGCGCGCGCCGTCGATGGCGTTCACGGTCAGGCTGATGCCATCCACGGTGATGGAGCCCTTGGCCGCAATGTAGCGCGCAAGCGTATCCGGCGCCCGCAGGCGGAAGCGGATCGAGCGGGCATCCTCCCAGCGCGCCTCGACCTCCCCCACCCCATCGACATGACCGCTGACTAAGTGGCCACCGAGCGGGGTGGAAAGGGTCAGGGCCTTCTCAAGATTGACCTCCGATCCACTGCGCAAGCTGCCAAGGGTGCTGTGGGCCAAGGTTTCTCCCGACACGTCGGCGGCGAAGCCGGTGGCGGTGAGTTCGACCGCCGTCAGACAGACGCCCTGTGTGGCGATGCTGTCACCAAGCTGCACACCATGCAGGAACCCCGCGTCCGCCGTGATGACCAGGCGGCGGTCGCCGCCCGCATCACGCATGGACTGCACCCTGCCAACCGCCTGGATGATGCCCGTGAACATGACTTCCCTCCGTTCGAGAATGAGACGCCATTCTAGCCCGAGATGCGCAAGAGGGCTTGACCCAACCAATAAAATGATTAGTATTGCGAATCGTTCTTATTGACAGAAAGGGATTGACCCCTATGAACTCCCGCACCAGACTCGCCACCGCAACCTTCGCCTCCCTCATGCTGGCCACCCCGGTGCTGGCCGACGAAAACCTGCTCGGCTACACCGTGGGCGCCGAAACCCTGCCCAAGGGTGCGTCGGAAGGCTACCTGTGGCTCACCCACCATGGCGGCAAACGTCGCGGCAGCTATGCCGCGCAAGCGATCCGGGCCGAATACGAGTACGGCTTCACCGACAGCCTGTCCGGGTCCATCTACGTGAATGGCTACCGTCATGACATTGACTGCGGCCCCACCGGCTGTGCGGGGCCGGTCGACGAGGGTGAGTTCGCGGACCTCAAGGTGAACAAGACCCAGCTCTCCGGCATCTCGGCCGAGGTGAAGAAGATGCTGCTCTCTCCCTACAAGGACAACCTGGGCGTCGCCCTCTATGGCGAGCTCACCTACGACAGCGTGGACAGCATCACCGGTGAAAAGGGCACCGGCTTCGAACTGGAAGGCAAGGTCATCTTCCAGAAGCCCTACATGGACGGCCAGCTGCAATGGGTGAGCAACATCGAGATCGAAGCGGAATCCTGGAAGCCCGAGGGCGACGGCAAGACGGAATATGCCGTCGCCCCCCGCTTCCGGACCGGCGTGGCCTATCGCTTTGCCCCCAACTGGTTTGTCGGCGCGGAAGGCTGGATTGATGCGGAGATACTCAACCCGGGCGATGGCTCCTGGGAGTTCGACCACTGGGATGTGTTCGGCGGCCCGAGCCTCCACTATGGCGGCAAGGACTGGTGGGCCACCCTCACCTGGGTATCCCAGCTCGCGGGCTCCGACGAGAGCAACAACAACAGCACCGGACGGCACCTGGCCGACCACGAGAAATACGAGGTCCGCCTGAAGATAGGCTACAACTTCTGATGTCCCCATGCGTGACTTTGCCCCCCTCCTCATCATTCCTGCGGCGGCCCTAGTGGTCGGCCCGACATACGCCACCGAGTACCTGAGCATCGAGCAAGCGCAAAAGGCGATCTTCCCCGAGGCCGACCGCTTCGTCGCCGCGCCGGTGCTGCTTTCCGAGGAGCAGCGCGAGGCGATTGAGGATCGGGCCGGCGTCAAGCAACGCTGGGAAAAGCAGGACGTCTGGCGCGCGGAGAAAAACGGCCAGCTGATCGGCTGGTTCATCGTCGACAACGTGGTCGGCAAGCACGAGTTCATCACCTATGCCGCCGGACTGCTGCCAGAGGGCAAGGTGAAGGGCGTGGAGGTGATGGTCTTCAAGGAAACCTATGGCGATGAGATCCGCGAGGCCAGCTGGCGCAAGACCTTAGAGGGCAAGACCCTCGCCGACCCATTCAAGCTGGATAAGGACGTGCCGAACATCAGCGGTGCCACTCTCTCCTGCCGCAACGTGATGAACGGCGTCAAGCGCCTGCTCGTCCTGCAGCAGGTCGCCCTACCCGCACGCTGAGCCCACCATGCCCGCCCCAGTCATCCGCCGGATGCGGCCGCTGCTCGGCACCTTCGTCGAAATCCATGCCCGCGCCCCGGCCGTGCTGGCCGAAACCGGGATCGAGGCGGCCTTTTCAGCCATCGACGAGGTGCAACGGCAGATGAGCTTCTTCGACCCGGACAGCGACCTCTCCCGGATCAACCTGCACGCCTGGCGCAAACCGGTCGCGGTCAATCCCTCCACCTTCCGCGTTCTCCTGCTCGCGCGTCACGTGGCGCGCAACAGCCGGGGGCTGTTCGACTTCAGTGTCGGCGGGCGGCTGGTGCGCACGGGGATACTCCCCGACCACGGTTTCCCCACGCTGGACGAAGAGGGCTGGGACGCCCTGCAGCTGTTGCCGCGCCTGCGCGTGCGGCTCAAGCGCCCGGTCATCATCACCCTCGACGGCATCGCCAAGGGCTTTGCCGTGGATGAGGCCGTGCATGCCCTGCTGGCCCACGGTGTGACCCGCGGCGTGGTCAACGCCGGCGGCGATTTGCGCCTGTTCGGCCCCGACCCCATGCCGATCGCGGTACGCGAGGCGAGCGGCGCGATCAGCCCCCTTGGGTCCTTCCGCAACACGGCGATGGCGACCTCTGCGGTCGGCCTGTCGCTCGAGGACCAGGCGAGGTTCCCATCCTGCATCGTCACGCCCGCCGGCTGCGACGGCGCGGCTTGCCCGCATTTCAACGCCTGCCCGAGGGCGTGGACGGTCATGGCTGGCGAGGCCTGGCGGGCGGACGCGTTGACCAAGGTTGCAGCGCTGGCACCGGACCATGAGCGGGACGCGCGCATCGCCAAGCTCGGCGGCCGGCTGATCGTTGCGGGAGAGGACGGCGGGGAACACTGATAGAATCCTTCACGGCAAGACCCGTGCTCCTGATGTAGGAGCCCCGTCCCCGAGCCGATGGCCTTATACCCCATCGCGGCGGGAGCGCCGCTCCT
>JBMFOY010000100.1:4566-7159 GCA_049969375.1 Halothiobacillaceae bacterium
GCGCCGCTCCTGCATCATCTCCGGAGATTCATGTGAACGGTTATCCAGCGGGCTTCGTCCGCATCCTTTTCGCCACCCTCACCCTGCTGTTCGCCAGCGGCCTTGCGCTCGTGCCCAACGCACTCGATACCCGACTCGGCCTGGACCTCGGCTTGTGGTCGCTGGGCGGTCAACGCACCTGGGCCGCCGCCCTCCATGCCGCGAGCTTCTTCACCACTCTGATACTGCTCGGCGCACTCTGGACCGTGCACATGCGGGCAGGCTGGGTTAGGCGGGAGAACGTCTTCTCCGCCATCCTGCTGCTCGTGGCCTTCGGCCTGCTGGTCGCCAGCGGCCTTATGCTGTACTACGCGGGTGATGAGCTTGCCGGGCAGATCGCCCTTGGCATCCATCTGCTCGCGGGCTTCCTGCTGCCCGTGCTGCTGTTCACGCACCTGATCGGCGCTCTTCAGGCTCGACGCCGCTGCGGCCTACGCCGGCCATAAAGCATGGGCGGAGGCCGTCCCTGACTGTTTCAATAGGTTTTGAAACGCCTGCCCCGGACCAATCGGCCCATCGCGGTGAGACGCCGCCCCCCATGGGATGAGCGACGCCACAACCTTACCTCTCCAAGGCAAACGACAACGGCAGGGTGAAATCCCACTGCCGGCGCGCGATTCCGGCCGGGAAGGGCGGGAACGGGGCGGCCTGACGCACGGCCTCGAGCGCCGCCTCGTCGAGCAGCTCGCTGCCTGAACTCTCGACCACCCGCACCTCGGCCAGCCGGCCATCCGCCTCCACAGTGAAGGCCACCACCACCCGCCCCTCAAGCTCCAAACGCCGTGCCATGCGCGGATAGTGCTTGTGCTCGTCGACCGCCTGGCGAATGCGCGTACGGTAGCCGTCCTCCAGTGCAGGATCGGGCGCGGGTGTCACCGGCTGCGCTGCCGGGGACGGCACGACGGGCGCGGGGACAGGTGACTGAGTGGCGACGGGAACCTCGGAAGCCACTGCAGACTCGACCGGCTGCGCCCGGACTGGCTCGACGGCTGACGCGGCAGGCTTGGGAGGCGCGGCCTTGACCGGTCTGGGCCGCACCGGGACCAGCTTAGGCGCCAAAGGCTCGACGGGGGGGGCTGCGGGCGCAGGTTCGGGCGGCGCCGGCGGCGGGGAAGCCTCCTGCACGGGTGTCGACTCGGCCGGGGCCGGCGGCTCGACCGGCGCGGGGGCCTGGAACATCGCAAGCTGGAGCGGCACGGGCGTAGCCGACACGGAGGCAGGGCCGGAACGCTCCGCCAGCCACCAAGCGACGGCGGCGACTAGCACCCCATGGATGGCCAGCGAGGCGATCCAGGCCGGGCGCGCTCGTCCCTCTGTCGTCCTCACCTCTTGCGCACCGTGACGATGCTCACCCGCTCAAGATGGTATTTCTGCAGCAGGTCGAGCACCTGGACAAAGTCGCTGAAGGGCACGCCGGCGTCCACGCGCAGGAGGATGGCCTGCTCGCGCGCGGCATGGGCGAGCTGCGTATCCAGCTCGATCAGGTGCACCGGCGTGCCGCCAAGATAGACCTTGCGCGCCTCATCGATGCTGATCTCCATCGGCTTTTCGCTGGCCGGCTGGGCGGCGTGCTCGGCCTTTGGCAATTGCAGCGGGATGCGCCCCTGGGCGACGAAGGTAGCGGTGGTGAGGACGATGGCCAGGAGCACCAGCATGATGTCGATGAAGGGGATGACATTGATCTGGTCGAAGCGCTTCATCGACTCACACGCCCTTGAGCGCCCGCCATTGCCCCATCAGCACGTCGACGCGCCGGGTCAGGCCGTTGTAGATCATGATTGATGGGATGGCGACCACCAGTCCCGCGGCGGTCGCCTTCAGCGCCAGCGCGAGGCCGAGCATGATGTGGTTCACGTCCACCTGGCCGCCCTGCCCCATCTCGTAGAAGGTGATGAGGATGCCCAACACGGTGCCGAGCAGGCCGACGTAGGGGGCATTCGCGCCGACCGTGTAGATCCAGGTCAGGTTGCGGGTCAGCGCGATGTTAAGCGTGTCCGGATGGGTGAAGCTGGCCAGATCAACCCGCCGGTAATAGCTCCAGCGCTCAATCGCCATCGCCAGCATCATCACGCTCATCAGGCCAAGCAGGCCGATGATGGCGAAATCGAGGGTGGTCTTGAGGGGTTCCAGCATCGGACACTCCATCGGTCTGCAATCAGCGATTAGGGAAACTTATCACCAAACGCCCCCGACCAGGCAAACCGCTCAGACCGAAGGGTGGAGGATCAGGCGCAGGTCGCCCCCCACCCGGCGCACATCCTGCCAGTGCCAGCGCCGAGCCTGATCCAGGCGCGCAAGTTCCGGCAGGAACGCCAAGGGCTGGGCGCAATGCCCAAGGAGCGTGGGCGCAAGATAGAGGATCAGCTCATCGACAAGGCCCGCGGTAAGCAGTGCCCCGCCGAGACGCGCCCCGGCCTCGACCCAGACTTCGTTGATCTCGCGGCGGGCGAGGTCGTGGAGGATACTGTCAAGGTCTAACCCCCTCTCCCCCAGCCCCTCCCCCACGAGGGGGGAGGGGGGCGCAAGCGGAGCATCGAAGATCTGCGCCCCCGCC
>JBMFOY010000101.1:0-7063 GCA_049969375.1 Halothiobacillaceae bacterium
TCGCGTTGGGGCATCCTGTCCCAAACGGGAAACGCTGAATGATTCAGCGTTTCCTCAACTCACACCTTGGCGTAGCTGATCCCCGCGCCCACCCAACGCTCGATCAGCGGTTCGACCGTCTCCGGATGATCGCGCAGGATCCGGTCGGCCACCTCGCGCACCCGTGGGATCAGCTCCGCGTCCCGCGCGAGGTCCGCGAAGCGCAGGCGGGCGAGGCCGGTCTGCTGGGTGCCAAGGAACTCCCCCGGTCCACGCAGTTCCAGGTCCTTCTCGGCAATGCGAAAGCCATCGTTGGTCTCGCGCATGACCGCCAGGCGCTCCTTCGCCACCTGCGAGAGCGGCGGACTGAACAGCAGCACGCAGCTCGACTCGACCGAACCACGTCCCACTCGCCCGCGCAGCTGGTGCAGCTGGGCGAGCCCTAAGCGCTCGGCATTGTCGATGATCATTAGCGAGGCATTCGGCACGTCCACCCCAACCTCAATCACCGTGGTGGCGACCAGGATATCCAGCGCTCCGGCCTTGAACGCCTGCATCACCGCCTCCTTCTCGCGCGGCCTCATCCGCCCATGCACCAGGCCAATGCGCAGGTCCGGCAGGGCCTCGGTCAGCGCAAGGTGGGCCTCCTCGGCCGCTTGGGCCTCGAGCTTCTCGCTCGCCTCGATCAGCGGGCAGACCCAGTAGGCCTGCCTTCCTGCGCGGCAGGCACGGCCTAGGCGCTCCATCACCTCATCGCGCCGGGTATCCGGCACCGCCGCAGTGTGCACGGGCGTGCGGCCGGGGGGCCGTTCGTCCAGCACCGACACGTCGAGGTCGGCGTAGGCGGTCATCGCCAGGGTGCGCGGGATGGGGGTGGCCGTCATCACCAGCTGATGCGGGTGCAGATGACCAGCACGCCCCTTCTCGCTCAGGGCGAGGCGCTGGTGCACGCCGAAGCGGTGCTGTTCGTCGATGATGATGAGCCCCAGGCGGGCGAACACCACGCCCTCTTGGAACAGGGCATGGGTGCCGGTGACCACCCGCGCCGTGCCGGAGGCCACATCCGCCAGCGCCTGCCGTCGCGCCGCGCCCTTCTGGCTGCCAGTCAGGGCCACGACGGGGATGCCGAGCGGCTCGAACCACTGGGCGAGGCTGCGCTGGTGCTGCTCGGCCAGCAGCTCAGTCGGGGCCATCAGCGCCACCTGCCAGCCCGCCTCCAGCGCCACACAGGCGGCAAGGGCGGCGACAATGGTCTTGCCCGAACCCACATCCCCCTGCACCAAGCGGCGCATGGGCCGATCGCGAGCCAGATCAGCGCGGATCTCGTCGAGCACCCGGAGCTGTGCCCCGGTCAACCTGAACGGCAGGCCGGCCGCCAGGCGCGCGGCCAGCTCCCCGCGCGTGCGCAGGGGTTCGGCCCGCCAGTGCTCGGCCTGCGCCCGCCAGCGGCGCATAGCCAGTTGCTGTGCCAGCAGTTCTTCGAACACCAGCCGTGACCCGCCAGGGGTCGCCAGAGGGGTGGCGGCCGCGTGGGTGGGACGATGCAGGTCCTCCAGCGCCGTGCGCAGATCGGGCAGCCCCAGTTCATCGCGCAGGCCAGCAGGGAGCAGGTCGGGCAAAAGCTCGGGCGCGCGCGCCCACAGGGCCAGCGCCTCGCGGATCAGCCGCCGCAGGCTGCCCTGCAGCAGCCCCTGGGTGGTGGGGTAAATGGGGGTGAGGGTGGTGTCGAGCGGCGCGGGAAGCCAGGTGATCTCCGGGTGGGCCATGTCCAGCCCCGTCACGCCACCCTTGACCGTGCCATAGGCGCGCAGGTGCTGACCGCGTTTGAACCGCTCTGCCAGCCCACGTGGCGGATTGAAGAACCACAGCGTCAGCCGGCCGCTGCCATCCCCCAGCACGGCGCGGTATTGCAACCGGCGGCCATTGCGCGACTCGACCGTAAGAATCTCGCCCTCGACCTGCACCGTCTGCCCGGGGAGCAGGGTACCGATGGGGCTCACGTGGGTGCGATCCTCGTAGCGCAGCGGGGCATGCAGCAGCAGATCGACCACGGTGGAGAGTCCCAGCGCCTCAAGCCGCGCGGCCAAGGCCGGCCCCACGCCCCTAAGGACGGTGACGGGAGGCGAGGCTGGGGCAACGTGGGTCATGGGCGCATTGTAGGCAGGGCGAGCCTGACCTTGGCAAGTCTGAGCATCTCGACGCCCACAGACGGAGTATCGGCCCGGGGCGGCCTCCTCCAGGGGCCTACCCCCGGTAGGAACGCCCCCCGTCGCGATCAGACGCCTGGGCCGGCCTACGGCCGGCTGCGGTAGAACTGCATCGGCACGGCCCGCACCTCGCGCGCCCGTTCCCTGGCCACGCTGCGCTTGAGCTTGCCGACCACATGCATCTCGCAGGGCTTGCAGTCGAACACCAGCTTGAGCTTCTCGCTGCCGTTCATCAGCCAGAGCGGTTCGGCCTTGATGGTGCCGTGCACGCCGATCACCCCGCGGGTCTGCTTGGGGCAGAGGCTCAAGGAATAGCGCACGCAGTGCTTGGTGATCATCAAGCTGACCTCGCCTTCTTCCTCGTGCGCCTCGAAGGCCGCGTCGATGAGCTTGACGCCATGCCTGGCGTAGAAATCGCGCGCCTTGTGGTTGAACACATTGGCAAGGTAGGTCAGGTGCTCCGCAGGATAGGGCACCGGCGGTTCGACGGGCCTCGCGCGCTCAAGGCGCGGCAGGGCCGCGAGGCGCGCGGCCTCCAGCGCCGCCACGCCCTCACGCCGAAGCTGATTGACGAGGGAGGCGGGCACGAACCACGGTTGGGCCAGATCAAGCACGATTTCCACCGCCTCGAAGATCGTGGCCCCGAGCTTGCCCAAGTGTTCACGCAGGGCAGCCTCAGCCCGCGCGGCATCCTTGGCAGGCTCTTTGGCGAGGGCCAGCTCGACCGTGGCGCGGTAGCCGTCTTCATCGACCAGGGTCAGGGCGAGGCCCTCCGCGGTGTCGGACAGGCGCATCCAGAGCTTGATCCGCCGTTCGGCAGACTTCCGCTCCAGCCCGCGCACCCAGCTCATGTCGCGATTGCGATTGATGGTCAGGCCCGGGCGCAGGTGACGCAGCTCGCCGATAGGATCTTTCGGCACTACGCGCCAGCGACCATCGCCGATCTTCTCGGCGGTGTTGATCGCCATGCCGACCAGTTCGCGCTGCAGGTCGAAGTAGCACAGGCCATCGCCGTTGTGCAGCTCGACCCCTGCCTCGGTCTCAATCTCCACTGCGTCCTTGGCCACCTTCACCACCCAGCCGACCGGCTGGCCCGGGTTCTTCGGCGAATCGAAGGCACCGATGTCGATCTTGCGGCCATGGACGAAGTAGTCGGTGGCGTCGCGGTTGAAGTTCTGCCGAGGATCAGGGGTGAAGAACAGCCGCGTGCTGCCGCTGGAGCTGCGGGCAAGCGCTGGACGCGCATCGAGGATGGCATCGAGCAGGCGACGGTAGTGGGCGGTGATGTTCTTCACATAGCCCATGTCCTTGTAGCGTCCCTCGATCTTGAAGCTCTGGATGCCCGCATCGATCAGGGCGGCGAGGTTGGCGCTCTGGTCATTGTCCTTCATCGACAGCACGTGCTTGTCGTGGGCGATGATGCGGCCCTGCGCGTCCGTTACCTGATACGGCAGGCGGCAGGCCTGGTTGCACTCGCCGCGGTTGGCGCTGCGGCCGGTGTGGGCCTCGGAGATGTAGCACTGGCCGGAGTAGGCCACGCACAGCGCGCCGTGGATGAAGAACTCCAGGGGCACCGTGGTGGCGGCGCGGATGGCCCTGATCTGCTCGAGGGTCAGTTCACGCGCGAGCACCAGCTGCGAGAGGCCGACATCCTGCAGGAAACGGGCCTTCTCCGGGGTGCGGATGTCGCACTGGGTGCTGGCGTGCAGCTGAATGGGCGGCAGGTCGAGCTCCAAGAGGCCCATGTCCTGGATGATGAGCGAGTCCACGCCCGCATCGTAAAGCTGCCACGCGAGCCGACGGGCCGGCTCCAGTTCATCGTCGCGCAGGATGGTGTTGAGGGTGACGTGGATGCGGGCGTGGAAGCGGTGGGCGTATTCGACCAGCCGGGCGATGTCGGCCACGCTGTTGTCAGCGCTCTTGCGCGCACCGAAGCCCGGGCCACCGATGTAGACCGCATCGGCCCCATGGTTGATGGCCTCAATGCCGATCTCGACATCGCGCGCCGGGGCGAGGAGTTCGAGTTGGTGGTCGAGCATGCACTTGCCTCGTCGATCGGTCAGCCCAACAGGTGACCTCAGTCACCCCGGCGCGGGCCGCGGTTCCCGCCGCGAGCCTGGCCTGCGCGCGCGCCCTCGGGACGGGGCCTACGCCGTTCTCCGGCCGGACGTTCGGCGCGGTTACCGACGTTGTCCGGACGCGGGCCGCGACGCTCACCGGCCGGACGGGCCGCCTGGCTGCCCGTACCTTCGGGACGCGAACCACGCTGCGGGCGGCCTTCGCCATGGGTGCGCGGGGCCGCGCCTGCCGGACGCCCACCGGCGCTGCCGCCGCGATGACCGCCTGGCTGTCCGCCGGCACGCGGCCCGCGCGGACCGTTGCGGCCATTCTGGATCGGCTCCGGCTTGATGCTCGGATCGACCTCGAAGCCCGGCACGATCTCGCGCGGCAGTTCGCGCTTGATCAGGCGCTCGATGTCGCGCAGCAGCTTGTGCTCGTCCACGCAGACCAGCGAGATCGCCTCGCCGTTCGCCCCGGCACGGCCGGTGCGGCCGATGCGGTGCACATAATCCTCGGGCACGTTCGGCAGCTCATAGTTGACCACGTGCGGCAACTCGGCAATGTCGATGCCGCGCGCGGCGATGTCGGTGGCCACCAGCACAGCCAGGCTGCCGGACTTGAATTCGGACAGCGCGCGGGTGCGGGCGGACTGGCTCTTGTTGCCATGGATGGCCAGCGCCGGGATGCCGTCGTTGCTCAGCTGCTCGGCCAGGCGGTTGGCGCCATGCTTGGTGCGGGTGAACACCAGCACCTGGTGCCAGTCGTTATCCTTGATCAGCTTGGCCAGAAGGTGGCGCTTCTTCTCGCGGTCAACCGGGTAGATCTTCTGCGCGATGGTGTCGGCGGTAGCATTGCGGCGTGCCACCTCGATCAGCGCCGGGTTGTCCAGCAGGCGGTCGGCCAGCGCCTTGATCTCGTCCGAGAAGGTGGCGGAGAACAAGAGGTTCTGCCGCTGCTTCGGCAGCAGGGCCAGTACGCGCCGGATGTCATGGATGAAGCCCATGTCCAGCATGCGGTCGGCCTCGTCCAGCACCAGGATTTCGACCTTGGAGAGATCGACGTTGCCCTGCTGATGGTGGTCAAGCAGGCGGCCCGGGGTGGCAACCAGGATGTCCACGCCCTGACGCAGTCGGTCGGTCTGGGGCTGCATCCCGACGCCGCCGAACATGACCATGGAGGACAGCTTCACGAAGCGGCCGTAGGCGCGCACGCTCTCCTCAACCTGGGCCGCAAGCTCACGGGTGGGCGTGAGCACCAGGGCGCGGACCACGCCACGGCCGAGCGGACCTTTCTTCGACGCATTCAGGCGGTGCAGCAGCGGCAGGGTGAAGCCGGCGGTCTTGCCCGTGCCGGTCTGCGCGCCGGCCAGCAGGTCGCCTCCGGACAGCACCGCCGGGATGGCCTGCGCCTGGATGGGGGTGGGCTGGGTGTAGCCGCGCTCTCCGACGGCACGGACGATCTCGGCGGACAGGCCAAGGGAGGCAAAGGACATGGATTTCTTTCCAAGAAAACATCGGCCCATCGCCGATCCTTTCCAGATCAAGGCGCCAGTCTAAGGCAGACGAGAGTGAGGGCACGGAGCCCGAAAGACACGCACCGCAAGACTGATGCGGAACGGGGTGCGAATTGTAGCAGAGTTAAACCGCCCAGCCCGCGACGTGTTCAATCGGATCTTCTTGCGCTGCGCGCCCCCGCGCCAGTCTCAGCGACCCTTCAGCCAGCCGGCCACGTCCAGCGCGGCGTAAGTGAGGATGCCGTCCGCCCCGGCGCGCTTGATCGACACCAGGCTCTCGAGCATGCACTGCTCCCAATCCAGCCAGCCGTTCTGCGCGGCGGCCTTGAGCATGGCGTACTCGCCGGAGACCTGGTAGACGAAGGTCGGCGCGCGGAATTCATCCTTGATGCGGCGCACGATGTCGAGATACGGCAGGCCCGGCTTCACCATCACCATGTCCGCACCCTCCTGCAGGTCCAGCGCCACCTCGTGCAGGGCCTCGTCGCTGTTCGCCGGGTCCATCTGGTAGGTGTACTTGTTGCCCTTGCCCAGGTTACCCGCGGAACCCACCGCGTCGCGGAACGGGCCGTAGAAGCTGGAGGCGTACTTGGCGGAATAGGCCATGATGCGGGTGTGGATGTGGCCGTTGGATTCCAGCGCCTCGCGGATCAGACCGATGCGGCCGTCCATCATGTCGCTGGGCGCGACCACGTCGGCGCCCGCCTCAGCGTGGGAGAGGGCCTGCTTGACCAGTGCCTCCACCGTCTCATCGTTCATCACATAGCCGGACGCATCGATCAGCCCGTCCTGACCGTGGGTGGTGAACGGGTCCAGCGCCACGTCCGTCATCACCCCAAGCTCCGGGAAGCGCGCCTTCAGCTCGCGCACCGCGCGCTGGGCCAGGCCCTCCGGGTTCCACGCCTCGGCGGCATCCAGACTCTTCCGCTCGACCGGCGTGACCGGGAACAGCGCCAGCATAGGGATGCCCAGTTCCAGCGCCTTCTCGGCGGTGCGCAGCAGCGGGTCGATCGACTGGCGCTCCACGCCCGGCATGGATGCCACCGACTCCGTGCGCCCTGCGCCCTCCAGCACGAACACCGGCAGGATCAGATCGTCGGCCGTCAGCACCGTCTCGCGCATCAGGCGGCGGCTGAAATCGTCGCGGCGCATGCGGCGCATGCGGGTCATGGAAAAGGCACGGTTGAACATTAGAGCATCCTCATTCAGGATGCATCCATTCTAAGGAAACTCTGAAAAAATCCATCCATGGATTTTTTCAGATCGTCTCGTCGCGGCGCATGTCCGCGACGGACTCCGCGAA
>JBMFOY010000102.1:0-6905 GCA_049969375.1 Halothiobacillaceae bacterium
CGGTAGGCCGGTTTGCCCGGATGCCCAGGCCCCCAGTAGACGCTCATCCACCGTTTGTCGGGTATTCCGCAGGGCCGAGTGGAGGTTGGTCAATTCCAGGCTTGGCTCGGATTCGAGCTTTTGCATGAAGTGGCTCTGCCACGCCAGGCGGGCTTCGAAGGCGGCGAGACTGTGGCTTAAGCCGCGCGGGGCCTGGGCCTGGCGCTGTTTGAGCGCCTGTACGATCTCGCGCATAGATAGGGTGCCCCAGGCGATATGGGGGGAGAGGCGGGAGCAGCTATGCTCGGCCGTGAGGGGGGAGGACATGCCACGCGCATAGTGGCGTACATCCTCTGCAAGAAAGTGGGTCAAGCGCTCGAGGCCGAGCTTTCTGCCCCCGGGCTGGGCATAGGGGCAGGGGTCAGGCCGCATGAAGAGTTCCGCCTCCGTGGGGAGGGGGGCGGAGGCAAGCGGGATCAGACGTGCGTCTGTTGGAGGGGGCAAGCAGGGTCCGGCCATCACGCTGGCCCAGTGTTCGGCCCAGCCTTCACGCGAGGCCAGGCGGCGGATGACGCCATCTTGGCGAAATTCCCGCCAAGGGATCCGGTTGGCTCGCGCCCAGGCCGCTACAGCCAGGTCGCGTGCGAAGGTCCAGGCGTTGCCGGTCTCTTCATGGGACCACAGGCCAGCGATCGAGTGGGTTTGCCTGAGTTGCTCCAACACCGCGACTGCCTCGCCGACCCGCACTACAAGTCGCCCGCCGAGTTCACCAAGGCTTCGGTCCAGCTCAAGGAGGCTTTCTCGTACAAATCGCCACTGACGCGCCGAGGCATCGGGCTGACGCCAAAGGTCTGGTTCAACGATATACAGCGGCAGGATGGGGCCCTGCTGCGCTGCCGCGCTCAATGGGGCGTGGTCGAAGGTGCGCAGGTCGCGCTTGAACCAGACGATATGCATAGGTGGCATACGTAGCTAGGGAAACGCTGAATCATTCAGCGTTTTCCGTTTGGGGCAGGATGCCCCAACGCGAACAACGCGTTCCGTCGTTGATTCGCGGAGTCCGTCGCGGACATGGGCCTTGATAAGACGAGCTGAAAAATCCATGGATGGATTTTTTCAGAGTTTCCTTAGTCATCCAGTGTCACGCCCAATGTGGCGAGTTTGGCCTTAAGTTTGGCATTCTCCTCTTCGAGCATGACTTGGCGGGTGACATCTTTCTGAATGCCAATGTAGAAGGTGCGCTCGCTGGCCTCGTCATATAGTGGGGTGATGGAGAGCTCGTTCCAGAACAGGCTGCCGTCCTTGCGGTAGTTGCGCAGTACGGCCCGTACCGGCTCCCCCTTCTCCAAGGCTTGGTGGATCAGGGCGCGAGCAGGCTGGTTGCGATCTTCGCCCTGCAAGAAGCGGCAGTCGCGGTCGAGGATTTCCTCGGCCCGGTAGCCGGTCAGGCGTTCGAAGGCCGGGTTGACGTAGATGAGGATATGGTCCTCGCCCTCCTGTTCGGAGATGACGATCCCATCATTGGCCAGGGCCATAGCCTTGAGCGGAAGGTCAGGCGGCAACATGGGAGGTGTCCTTGCGCGGGTTGGAGTCCGTGAGCTGATCATGGACGAAATTCGCCAGGCTGGGAATAGACCCTTGGGCGTAGGGGATGGCAAGACGTTCCAGACCATCGGCCAGTTCGGCGGTGTAGGCCCCCACTGCCACCACCGGCCAGGGGCCTTGGGCTAAAAGCGCAAGCTGGGTTCCGCGCACGGCGGCGGGAAGAGGGTGATCAAGGATGAGGACGATGCGTGAGGGCATCAGACCCTGGGCAAGCTCCAGGATTACCGCCGCATTGAGCCCTGGCGGGGGAAGGTGCACGCTGTGGTGCTTCAGGGCCAGTGCATGAGCCAGGCGCAGTGCAGTCAGTCCGCCGCGTTCAGGCGGGAGGCTCACCAATAACAGGCGTGCTTCGTTCGTCGGTTGTACAGGCCGTAGGGCGCGCAGACGCTGCTGGAGCATGAGCATCACGCGGGCCTTGAGGATGGCGTAATGGGCTTGGGCGCTCAGGTTATCGACCTGTTGTTGGGCCAGCGCATCAAGCAGGGGGAGCAGCACCTGGGTCAGCAGCGCATCGGGTTGGGTAAAGCCCAGCGCCTCGGCCTCCAACCGATCAAGCTCGGTCTCGTCCAGCCGGGTGAGGGCGGCGTGATAGTCATTGACGAAGCTCGGCGGGATGTTTGGGGCGGCGCTTAAGGCGCTGCCCGTCAGCAGGCGTGCTACCTGGCCAATGCCCATCCCCTGATCCAGCAGCTCCAGGATGCGACGGATAGTGCGAATGTCTTCTACGCTGTAGAGCCGGTGCCCTTTGGCCGTGCGCAGCGGGCGGATGAGGCCGTAGCGACGTTCCCAGGCGCGCAGGGTGATGGGGTTGACGCCGGTCAGTTGGGCGATGGTGCGAATAGGGAAGGGGCCTTCCGCCTTGGGAAGCTGGGTGTTCACGTGTCCTGCCAATTATTATTCAATACGTGTACAAATATAGCGAATGCCTTGGCCCCTGTCTGGCCTGAAGCCGGGAGTTTCTCGGGGTATACCCTGCGTATTATGTGTAATTATTGTATAGGTATCTGCTAGCCTACGTTTCAAGGACCGTGACCTTCAACGGTCCTGTTGTCCCCTTGGCTTGCGAGGTTGCTATGTACATCGATCACGACACCCCCACTACCGCCTGTTTTCCCACCGCGCACCCGGGCGAGGCCGATGGCATGGCCGAAGCCTTTGCCCGCATCATCTCCGGTGTGGGGGAGGACCTCGGTCGCCCGGGGCTGATTAAGACCCCTAAGCGTGCGGCGGATGCCTTCCGTTACCTCTGCTCGGGCTATACCCAGTCGCTGGAGACGATCATCAATGGTGCGCTGTTCCCCTCGGACAACGACGAGATGGTGATCGTCCGTGACATCGAGCTCTACAGCCTTTGCGAGCATCACTTGCTGCCGATCATCGGTAAGGCCAATGTGGCCTATCTGCCTGATGGCAAGGTGCTGGGGCTCTCTAAGCTTGCGCGCATTGTGGATATGTATGCCCGTCGTCTGCAGATCCAGGAGCAGCTCACCAAGCAGATCGCCGAGGCCATTCAGAAGGTGACGGGGGCGCGTGGGGTGGCCGTGCATATTGAGGCCGCCCACATGTGCATGGCCATGCGCGGCGTGGAGAAGCAGCACTCGATGACGACCACCTCGGTCATGCTCGGCGCCTTCCGCAACAACCCCGCGACCCGGCAAGAGTTCCTCCAGCTGATCAAAGGGTGAAGTCATGACCTTGGGCGAGGCCATCATCCGTATCAAGAATCTGCGTCTGCGCGCCTTCATCGGCTTCAATCCGGAGGAGCAGGCCAAGAAGCAAGACGTGGTGATCAACATCACCATCCACTATGACGCCGCGCGTGCCGCTGAAAAGGACGCCGTGGGTGAGGCGCTCAATTACAAGACCATCACCAAGCAGGTCATCGCCCAGGTTGAGGATCAGCACTTTTTACTGTTGGAGAAGATGGTGCATGCGATTCTTACCACTGCCATGCAGCACCCGGTGGTTAAAGCCGCCACGGTTGAGGTGGACAAGCCGCATGCCTTGCGCTTTGCCGACTCGGTATCGCTGACGATGTCGGCCGAGCGTAGCGAAATACGCGCAGGAGATGGATCATGCTACGGTCAATCTTGATGGGTACTACCCTGCTTGGTGCGGCAGGCAGCGCGGCTTTTGCCAGTGAGTCCCATGGTGGTTGGCAGGTGAGCTTAGGTGGCGCGTTGTTGGCCGCCCCTCTTTATCAGCCGTTCCTGGCGGTTGGCCTGGGTTACCGTTTTTAGCTCGGCCATGGTTGCTCGCTTTATCGGCATCGATTATTCCGGAGCCAAGGGCCCCTCCGATCCGGTGCCAGGGATCAAGGTGTTCGAGGCCCAGGAGGGCGAGCCGCCCGGTGAAGTCCTGCCGCTGCGGGGGCGGCACTGGAGCCGGGCTATGCTGGCCGACTGGCTGGGCGGGGCCCTTGAGGAGGGGCCGCCAACCTTGGTCGGGTTGGATCATGGTTTTGCCTTTCCCAAGCTCTATTACCTGCGGCATCAATTGCAGGATTGGCCGCAGTTTTTACGCCACTTTCGCCAGGTGATGCCCACGGACCGTCTGGCCATCGATGAGTTACGCCATCAACATCGGTTGCTGGCCGAATCCTCGACTTTGCTGCGCCTTTGTGAGTCTTGGACAGCGAGCGCCAAGAGCGTGTTCCAGTTCGATATGCAGGGCAGTGTGGCCAAGTCTACCTACGCTGGTTTGCCTTGGCTTGCGCAGCTACGCGAGCGGCTTGGCGAGCGGGTTTTTTTCTGGCCCTTTGATGGCTGGGAGCCTCCTGCTGGGGTACATGTAATTTGCGAGGTCTATCCTGCCCTTTATAAGCGCCGCTACCGCAAGTCAGGACTGGGGCCAGATGCCTTCGATGCCTGGGTGATTGTGCAGTGGCTGCGGGATATGCAGGCGCGCGGTGTCCTTGCTGATTACTTTGATCCCCCTTTGACCGAGGAGGAGCGGGCCCAGGTGCGGTTGGAGGGGTGGATTCTCGGTGTGCGCTGAGAGAGCGCGACCAGGCCGTTGAAACCCCTGTTCAACGGTCTGTTAGTCCGACTCGTTCCACATGGCTCCCTCAAAGAGGGTGTTGTGGAGGTTGTCAAATACCATGCTAGAAAATGCCATCCTGCTTACCGGCGCGGGTCAGCGCTTGGGTCTCTTTCATGCGGAACGCATCCTCGATCGAGGGTGGCCCTTGATTGTGACCTACCGTACCCCCCGCCCTAGCGTTGAACGCTTGGCCGCACGCGGGGCGGTTGTACTTCAGGCTGATCTTTTCACCCTTCAAGGGATCGAAGGGTTGATTGCGCAGGTTCAGGCCCATGCCGCAAGCCTGCGCGCCATCATTCACAACGCCTCATTTTGGCCTACCGACGCCGAGCTTGCCGCCGACCCTAGCCTGTTCGATGCGCTCATGAACCTGCATGTGCGCACCCCATGGCGGCTTAACGATGCCCTCGCGCCTCTGTTATATGCGACAAGCGCCCCATTTGCCGACATCATCCATATCACCGACACGACGATTACCAAGGGCAGCGCCAAGCGCGCCGCTTACATTGCCAGCAAGGCGGCGTTGGACAGCCTCACGCGTTCGTTTGCTGCGCGCCTGGCGCCGAAGGTCAAGGTCAACAGCATCGCCCCCGGCTTGATTCTGTTTAACGCCGGGGATGATGAGGCTTATCGGCAGGATCGCCTTCGTCGTTCGGCGCTCGGTTATGAGCCTGGGGCGACGGTGGTCTGGCAGGCGATTGATGGCTTGTTGGCGAATGGCTTTATCACCGGTCAGAGCCTGGCGGTGGATGGGGGGAGGAACGTTAAGTGAGCACCGCGATCTGGTGGGTTCGGCGTGACCTGCGTCTGGCCGATAACCCAGCGTTGACCGCCGCCGCGCGGCATGGGCGCGTGGTGGCCCTCTACCTGCACACTCCCGAGGAGGAGGGGCCCGCAGCCCTGGGCGCGGCGGCACGCTGGTGGTTGCATCATAGCCTTGCTGCTCTTGGGTCAAGCTTGGCGGAGCATGGGGTGCCGTTGCTCATTCGCAAAGGTCCCGCCGCCTTGCCGCTGTTGCAGGAGGTTGTGGCCGCGCAGCGGGCCAGTGCGGTGTTTTGGAATCGCCAGTACGCCCCAAGCACACGTGTGCGTGACGAAGCGCTCAAGGCCACGCTCAAGGAGGCTGGGGTTGAGGCGGCCAGTTTTAACGGCAGCCTATTGTTTGAACCTTGGACGGTACTGCGCGAAGGAGAGCACCCGTACAAGGTCTTTACCCCGTTCTGGAAGGCCTGTATCCGTCAGGGTCTCGACCAGCCGGTGCTGCCCGAACCTGCGCTTGCTGGGGGCGAGCGCGGTGGATTGAACAGTGAGGCGTTGGCCAGTCTTGCTCTGCTGCCTACCCAGCCCGACTGGGCCGGGGGCCTACGCACCACCTGGCAGCCCGGTGAGGCTGGGGCCTGGTCGCGGCTTCACAGCTTCATTGCACAGGCCCTTGCGACCTACAAGGACGACCGCAATCGCCCGGACTTGCTCGGTACCTCCATGCTCTCTCCGCACCTGGCCTTTGGCGAGATCAGCCCGCGCCAGATCGTCCGCGCCGTGCTCGATGCTCGGACTGGGGGCCTGGATAGGCACACCGAGCATTTTTTCAGTGAATTGGGCTGGCGCGAGTTTAGTTACCACCTTCTCCACCACTTCCCGCACACCGTGGCGCGGCCGCTTGATTCGCGATGGGAACGTTTTGCCTGGCCGGAACTAGACCATGAGCGACTGATTGCCTGGCAGCGCGGCCAGACCGGCATCCCCTTGGTCGATGCCGGCATGCGCGAGCTCTGGCACACCGGGTGGATGCACAATCGGGTACGCATGAATGTCGCCTCGCTGCTGGTGAAGAACATGCTTATCCCCTGGCAGGTCGGTGAGCGCTGGTTCTGGGATACGCTGGTGGACGCCGATCTAGCCAACAACCTGCAAGGTTGGCAGTGGACCGCCGGCTGCGGGGCGGATGCCGCACCGTATTTCCGTATCTTCAACCCCGTATTGCAGGGCGAGCGCTTTGATCCCACAGGTGCGTATGTGCGTCATTGGGTGCCGGAACTTGCCCGCTTGCCGCAGTCTTGGCTGCACAGGCCCTGGGAGGCCCCGGCCAGCGTGCGGGCCCAGGCAGGGGTGACCCTCGGGGTGCATTACCCCTGGCCGGTGGTGGATCTGGCCGAAACGCGTCAGCGCGCCTTGCGCCTATACGAAACCATCAAGGGAAACGCTGACTCATTCAGCGTTTCCCGTTTGGGGCAGGATGCCCCAACGCGAACAACGGCATAAGTCGTTGATTCGCGGAG
>JBMFOY010000103.1:0-6875 GCA_049969375.1 Halothiobacillaceae bacterium
GCCGCCACGCGGGCGGCGGTCTCACGCGCACTGGAGCGGCCGCCACCGCGGTAGTCGCGGATGCCGTACTTCTGCTGGTAGGTGTAGTCGGCATGGCCGGGACGGAAGGTCTGGGCGATGTCAGAATAGTCCTTCGAGCGCTGGTCGGTGTTCTCGATGACCAAGGCGATGGGTGTACCGGTGGTCTTACCCTCGAACACCCCGGAGAGGATGCGCACCCGATCCTCCTCGCGCCGTTGGGTGGTATGGCGCGACTGGCCTGGCTTGCGGCGATCCAGATCCGGCTGGATGTCCTCTTCCGTCAGCGCCATGCCCGGCGGGCAACCATCGACGATGCAGCCGAGCGCAGGGCCATGGCTTTCGCCAAAGGTGGTGACGGTGAACAGGGTGCCGAAGGTGTTGCCGGACATGATCGTAGCGTGTGCAAGTGGATGGGACGAAATCTTAACAGCTTTGCCTGGCCACAGGCCGTTTAAGGAAACGCTGAATCATTCAGCGTTTCCCTCATGGCTTGTGGCCCGCAAAGCTGAGTTAGTATGGCCACCCGAAATCTGCGCGTCGAACTTCGACGCGGCCATGGGAATGACAAAATAGCCATGCCAGGCCTACCTCACCTCGTCGCGATCCACGACCTGCTTTTCTATCACGCCCACCGTCAGCCTGATGCCTTGGCCCTGTGCGAGCCAAGTGGGATGTGGCTAGGCTACGGGCAGCTTGCCGAGCGCATCCAGGCACTGGCGGCGGGGATCAAGGAACTCGGTCTCGTACGCGGCGAGAGACTGGCGATCTGGCTGCCCAAAAGCGCGGATACGGTTATCGCCCTGTTCGCCGTCAGTGCCGCGGGTGGGGCGATGGTACCCATCAACCCTGCGCTCAAGTCCGCGCAGGTAGCGCACATCCTCTGCGATAGCGGGGCGCGCATGCTCGTTACCCAGAAGGCCCGCTTGCACGCCCTGCGGGGCGAACTGGTGAAGATGCACGACCTGCGCTGGATCCTGCTGGTTGATGGGATCGACGGCGTGGAGCCCGTACCCGGTGTGAGCCTCCTGTCCACGACGGAGGCGGCGGGCGCGGGACGGCCGGGGGCGGGTCTTCCGTCGCTGACCGAGCTTGATCTCGCCGCCCTGCTCTACACCTCCGGCAGCACCGGCAAGCCGAAGGGCGTGGCCCTCTCGCACCGCAACCTGCTGGCTGGGGCGGCGAGCGTTGCGGCCTATCTTGGCATCCGTCCGGAAGATCGCCTGCTCGCCGTACTGCCGCTCAGCTTCGATTACGGCCTCTCTCAGCTCACGATCGCCTTTCATGCAGGCGCATCGGCTATCCTGCTCGATTACCTGCTGCCGCGCGACCTACACAAGGCGATCACCCGCCATGGGGCGACGGTGCTTGCGGGCGTGCCGCCCCTCTGGCATCAGCTTGCCGCGCAGGACTGGCTGCCGGAGCTCGACTCGTTGAGGATCCTGACCAACTCCGGCGGGCGCCTGCCCCTTCCTGTCATCGAACGTCTGCGCGCGGGCCTGCCGGCTGCCGAACTGTTCCTGATGTATGGCCTGACCGAGGCCTTCCGTTCAACCTTCCTGCCGCCCGCGGAGCTCGACCGTCGCCCGGACTCCATTGGCAAAGCCATCCCCAATGCAGAGGTCATGGTGCTGCGCCCGGACGGCACCCCCTGCGCCCCGCACGAGCCGGGGGAATTGGTGCACCGTGGCCCGACCGTTGCCCTGGGCTACTGGAACGACGCCGAACGGACGGCGGAGCGTTATCGCCCCATCCCCGGGCGGGACCATGGCCTGCCGCACCCGGAACGCGCCGTCTGGTCGGGTGACCGGGTACGCATGGACGAGGAAGGCTTCCTCTATTTCATCGGCCGCGATGACGACATGATCAAGACCTCCGGTTACCGTGTCAGCCCGACCGAGATCGAGGACGTGCTCTACGCCTCGGGACTTGTGCGCGAGGCCACCGCCATCGGTGTGGATGATGAAACTCTTGGACAGCGCATCCTTGCCGTGGTCGTGCCCGAGGCGGGACACCTCGATCCCGACCTGCTGCTCCGGCACTGCCGAGTCAATCTTCCGGTGTATATGGTCCCGACAAGCATTGAGATCGTCAGTACCCTGCCCCTCTCCCCCAATGGCAAGGTCGACCGCCGCCGTCTGCGCGAGCAGTATGGCGCGCCGTCCGACCCGCGTGTGGAGCCGGTATGAGCCTGCCGTCCCACGCCCCGCTGCTGTTCGAGACCCGCGCGGGCACGCTGTGCATCGGGGGCGAACCGACGCCTGCCCTGGCTGAGCGACTGGGCACCCCCTTCTACGCCTACGACAGCCGCCTGATCCAGCAGCGCATCAAGGAACTGCGGGATGTGCTGCCCTCGCAGGTGCAGATCCACTATGCCGTCAAGGCCAACCCTTTCCCCCCCCTCCTGCGTCTTGTGGCCGGGCTGCTGGACGGTAGCGACGTAGCCTCGGCCGAGGAACTTGAGAAAGCACTTGAAGCGGGCTTCAGCCCTGGGACGATCAGCTTCGCCGGCCCCGGCAAGCGCGATGCGGAGCTCGTGGCGGCCCTGCGAGCGGGCATCACCGTCAATGTCGAATCGGCCAGCGAGCTGGGACGCCTGACGCGCCTGGGCGAGACACTCGGCATCCGGCCACGCGCGGCCCTGCGCATCAACCCGGATTTCGAACTGAAGGGCTCCGGCATGCGCATGGGCGGCGGCGCCAAACCCTTCGGCATCGATGCCGAGCAGGCACCAGACATCATTCGTGAAATCAATGCATTAGACATTGATTTTCAAGGACTACACATCTTCACAGGCTCACAGAGCCTGAACATGGAAGCCATCATCCAGGCCCAGTCCGGCGCCTTGGACCTGGCCCGCACGCTGCTGGAGGGATCCGGCCTGCCGGTCCGGCAGATCAATATCGGTGGCGGCCTGGGCATCCCCTATTTTCCTGGCGAAAACCGCCTGAATATCAAACCCATGGGTGATCGACTTCATCACCTTCTCGAAACTCACCAAGGCTGGCTGGGTGAAGCTCATCTTGTGCTCGAACTGGGGCGTTTTCTGGTCGGTGAGGCCGGCGTGTATGTCACCCGCATCGTCGACCGCAAGGTTTCCCGCAAAGAGACCTTCCTCATCACCGACGGCGGCATGCACCACCACCTGGCCCTGTCCGGCAACCTCGGCCAGGTCATCCGCAAGAACTATCCGGTCTACCTCACCCACCGGGTGGGGAGCCCAGCCGAGGAGATCGTCAACATCCACGGCCCCCTGTGCACCCCGCTGGACGTACTCGGCCACAAGGTTGCCCTGCCCCGCGCCGAGATCGGCGACCTGATCGCTATCACCCAGTCCGGCGCCTATGGCCTCACGGCCAGCCCGGTGCACTTTCTTGGCCATCCCTTACCGGCCGAGGTGCTGATCGACGGCGGGCACGAATGATGAGATTGCGCGGGGTAAGCGTACGTCCGCAGAACTCCCCCACCTCCACCTTATGGCCCTCATCCGCCAGGCCGAGGGCCATGTCCAGCACCAACCACACCTCCAGGGGCCGACGCACAGCGGCACGGATCAGCTCGAAGGCGCGTACCTCCCTGGAGCGCTTCCAGCCTGTCCGCATGACGTATTCCACCTGCCCGGCATCGGGAACGGGCCAGCCGAGGCGCTCACAGGCACGCTGCAGGGCCATGCGGTCATCGTCCCGGCCGATGTCCTTCAGCGGGGAGTAATTCGCCACTTCCAGGCCGTGTTGCGCGCCCCACCCTTTCAATGCCAGCAGACGGGCCTTGCGGCGTTTTTCCGCCTCGCGCTGCGCGTGACCGGCCGTACAGGTTTCCAGCACCGCCAGTCGCAGATCCTCGCGCGACAGCCTCAGCCCGCAAGCCCGCCCGGCGGACGAGCGCGGCCGATGGTGTTCATGCACCGTGCGGTGATAACAGCATGGGGCGAGCAGCAGCCCAGCGGGCGGTTGGCGCCCGACCTGGTCGAGAAGGGTCAGGTGCAGGTCACCGCAGGCGTGCAGCGCACAGGCCAAGGTGGTGGGGGTGAGATCCGCGGACTCGATGAGCACATCGCATACCTGCGCCGTCAACCGGACGCCATCCCGTTGCGCCAATCTCTGCGCCTCGGCGCACAGGGCGGGGTCACGCTCCAGCGCGCGCACCTGCACGCCGCTGTGCATACCGATCAGGCGGCCGAGGTGCGCCTTGCCCGCGCACCAGTCCCACACCTCGTCCACCCCCTCCAGGACATCAAGCGCCAGACTGGCAAAGGCGTCGATTTGCGCCCACTTCCTGCCGGGCACATCCCGCGCGGGGGCATGAACGGGGCTGGCCTTGCGCGGCGAACCTTGCAGACGCTCGAAGCGGATCAGCGGTTCAAGGGCGGCCGTGCCCGGAATGAATGGTTCGAGCCAGTGCCGCAGGCGCCGCTCATCGGCATGCAGGGCATCAACCTGCTCTGGAGTCAATGCGAGGAGCGCCGCATGAAGCTTTGGGTGCTCCTCGCCCCAGGGCGGCAGGTCGTGGTGGAACGGGGCCGGCCGCCACAGCCCGGAGCAATCCCTCAGGAATCCACCAAGCAGGAAGACACGCCTGGCAAGATCAATAAGATGCGTATCGGACATGCCGCTTTTTGTCAGCATGATGCGCACGAAATGATGGCATGATCCCCACGGGGCAGCCTACCGAAGGGATTCCCCCTCATCCCGACATGGCATCCAGTTCGGCCCAGCGGGCATAGGCGGCTTCCAGCTCTTGCCCGATGGCGGCGAGGCGATCCAGCAGGGCCTTGATGGTTGCCTGATCCCCCTGGTAGAAGGCCGGATCGCTGCTTCGCGCGGTAAGTTCGGCCTGCTCAGCCTCCAGCGCATCAATGCGGGCTGGAATCTGGTCCAGCTCGCGCTGATCCTTGAAGCTCAGCTTGGCGCGGGGTTTGGCCGCAGACGAGACAGATGCCTCGCCCCCGGCTTTCGCGACGGTGGGTGCATCCGCCTTGACCCCGGCGTTCTCTTTCTGAGCCAGAGCCGATCGGGTGGCTTCCTGTTCCCTGATCTTGATCCAGTCGGCGTAGCCGCCCACCACTTCACGGACTTTCCCCTCGCCCTCGAAGGCCAAAAGGCTGGTGACGACGTTGTCGAGAAAGGCGCGGTCGTGGCTCACGACCAGCAGGGTGCCGTCGTAGTCCAGCAAGGCCTGTTCCAGCACTTCAAGGGTTTCCAGGTCGAGGTCGTTGGTGGGTTCGTCGAGCACCAGCAGGTTGGCTGGCCTGGCGAGTAGGCGGGCAAGCAGCAGACGATTGCGTTCGCCGCCCGAGAGGGCGGAGACCTTGGTGCGGGCGCGGTCGGGGGTAAACAGGAAGCGTTGCAGGTAGCCGATGCCATGCATGTTCTCGCCATGCACCTCGATCCGGTCGCCGCCATCGCAGAGGTTCTCGATCGCCGTCCAGTCCGGGTTGAGCTGGGCGCGGTGCTGGTCGAAATAGGCGATGTTCAGCTGAGTGCCGATCCTGACCGTGCCACTGTCTGGCTGGATTTCACCCAAGAGCAGCTTGAGCAGGGTGCTCTTACCCACCCCGTTGGGGCCGACCAGGCCGATGCGGTCGCCGCGCTGGATGCGAATAGAGAGATCCTTGACCACCGGCCTACCGGCAAAACTTTTGCTCGCGCGTTCGGTTTCGACCACGAGCTTGCCAGAGGTGGGGCTACTTCCCAGGCTGACCTCGACCCTGCCCTGCCTGTTGACCCGCTCGGCACGCTCACGCCGCAGGGCCATGAGGCGGCGCACACGGCCTTCGTTGCGGGTGCGTCGGGCCTTGATGCCTTGCCGGATCCACACCTCTTCCTGGGCGAGGAATTTGTCAAATTCGGCATTCTGCTGCGCCTCGGCGTGCTCGCGCTCCTCGCGGCGACGCAGGTAGTTGTCCCAGTCTCCCGGCCAGGAAGTGAGCTGACCACGATCGAGTTCGAGGATGCGGTTGGCCAGGCGCTGCAGGAAGGCGCGGTCGTGGGTGATGAACAACACGGCGCCGCGGAAGTCGCGGATGAAGCCCTCCAGCCATTCGATGCTGGCGATGTCGAGGTGGTTGGTCGGCTCATCAAGCAGCAATAGGTCCGGCTCCTGCACCAGGGCCTGGGCGAGCAGGACACGGCGCTGCGCGCCGCCTGAGAGCTCGCGCACCTTGCGTTTGGGGTCCAGCTCCAGACGGCTGATAACCTCATCCACCCGGCGCGCCACATCCCAGCCGTGACGAGCATCCAGCTCATGCTGCAGGGCGGATAGACGCTCCATGGCGGCCGCCTCGTCACCGCTTTCCAGGCGGGCAAGGATGGTCTGGTATTCGAGCAGGATGTCATGCAGGTCGCCCAAGCCCTGCAGCACGGTATCGTACACCGTGGCGTCGGACTCCAGGCGCGGGTCCTGTTGCAGATAGGCCGCGCGCGCGCCGGGCGCCAGGCGGATCTCGCCCTCATCCGGGCGCTGTTCGCCGGTGAGGATGCGCAGCAAGGTCGACTTGCCCTCGCCATTACGACCGATCAGGGCGATGCGCTCGCCAGGCTCGACAGTGAACGCGACATCGCTCAGCAGGGTGCGGGTGCCGACGGAGAAGCCGAGGTGATCAACGGTGAGCAGGGGCATGGTCGAGTGTCCATCCATCACCGGCCAAAAGGGCCTGGCATGGGAAGTGATGTGCCTAGGGCTGAAATGACTTGATCGCGGCGACACGTGGCTCCCACGCGAGCGCTGTCCGCCGGTGGGAGCCGCCTGCCGCGGCGATGCAGCAAGCGGCGGTCGTTAGCCGTTGAAAAATGCTTTCAACAGCTGTTAGGGAAACGCTGAATCATTCAGCGTTTCCCGTTTGGGGCAGGATGCCCCAA
>JBMFOY010000104.1:0-6788 GCA_049969375.1 Halothiobacillaceae bacterium
TTTTTCAGAGTTTTCCAAGTGGAGCAGATACATGATTCGCGTTGGTATCGTTGGCGGCACCGGCTACACCGGGGTGGAACTCCTGCGCATCCTCGCCCTGCATCCCGAGGTTGAATTGACTGCCATCACCTCGCGAGGCAACGCTGGCGAGAAGGTGGCGGACATGTTTTCCAACCTGCGCGGCCATGTGGATCTCGCCTTCAGCGATCCGTCCGAGGCCGATCTTTCCGGCTGTGATGTGGTGTTCTTCGCCACGCCGAACGGCATCGCCATGGGCGCGGCGCGCGAGCTGCTCGACGCCGGTGTGCGCGTGATCGACCTTGCGGCGGACTTCCGCATCAAGGACATCGCCTTGTGGGAAAAATGGTACGGCATGCCCCATGCCAGCCCCGATCTGGTCGCCGAGGCCGTGTACGGGCTGCCGGAGCTGAACCGCGAGGCGATCCGCGGGGCGCGCCTGGTCGCCAACCCCGGCTGCCACGTCACCGCCGTCACCCTCGGTCTGCTGCCGCTGGTGAAGGCGGGCTGGGTGGATACCACGCGGCTGATCGCGGACTCCAAGTCCGGGGTCAGCGGTGCCGGCCGCAAGGCCGAGGTGCACACCCTGATGGCCGAGGCGGGCGAGAGCTTCCGCGCCTACAGCGTGGCGGGCCATCGCCACCAGCCGGAGATCTGTCAGGTGCTTCAGGCTGCCTCCGGCCAGGACATCGGCCTGACCTTCGTGCCGCATCTGGTGCCGATGGTGCGCGGCATCGAGGCTACCCTGTATGCCCCCCTCAAGGCGGGCGCCGGAGAGCTGCAGGACCTGTTCGAGCAGGCCTACGCGAAAGAACCCTTCGTCGACGTGATGCCCCCGGGCAGCCTGCCGGAAACGCGCAGCGTGCGCGGGGCCAACACCTGCCGCATTGCGGTCTACCGCCCCACAGGCGGGGATGTTGCGGTGGTCCTCTCGGTCATCGACAACCTGGTCAAGGGCGCATCCGGCCAGGCGGTGCAGAACATGAACATCATGTTCGGCCTGCCGGAGGACGCAGGGCTGCGCACCATCGGCCTGCTGCCGTGAGGGCGAGGCTGAGTTCCATCGAGGGCATTCTCGGGTAAACTCCCTTTCAATCCAGTTTTCGGGAGATTTTCCCCATGTCTGAACACGTCCAGGAACCGATCATCTTTACCGACAGCGCGGCCGCCAAGGTGCGCCAGCTGATCGAGGAGGAGGGTAACCCCTCACTGAAGCTGCGGGTGTTCATCACCGGCGGCGGCTGCTCCGGCTTCCAGTACGGCTTCACCTTCGACGAGAACGAACAGGAAGGCGACACCCGCATGGACAAGGGGGGCGTGACGTTGCTGATCGACCCGATGAGCATCCAGTACCTCACCGGTGCGACCATCGACTACACCGAGGGCCTGGAGGGCGCGCAATTCGTCATCCGCAACCCAAATGCCACCACCACCTGCGGCTGCGGCTCGTCCTTCTCCGTCTGACGTCATTCAACCGGCGCACCCTGCGGGGTGCCATCTCGTTTCAGGATCATCGCGCATGAGTTATGTCCCCGGCCTGCAAGGGGTGCCCGCCACCCGCTCCAGCATTTCCTTCCTGGACGGACAGCAGGGCATCCTGACCTACCGCGGCTACCCCATCGTCGAACTGGCCCACCATTCCACCTTCGAGGAGACCGCCTACCTGCTGTTCCATGGGGAGCTCCCGGGGCAGGCGGAACTCGAGGCCTTCGACCGCGAGCTGCGCAACAACCGCCGGGTGAAATACAACGTGCGGGAGATCATGAAATTCCTCCCCACCGACGGCCACCCGATGGAGATGTTGCAGACCTGCGTAGCGAGTCTCGGCATGTTCTATCCCGGTAGCGAGCGCATGACTGCGGACGGGGCGGGGCCGACGGAGGAGTTCGTCAACAGCACCGCCATCAAGATCCTCGCCAGCATGGCCACCTTGGTGGCGATGTGGAACCACATCCGCCGTGGCGATGATCCCGTGCCGCCGCGCACGGACCTGACCTACGCGGAAAACTTCCTCTACATGATGACGGAGCGCGAGCCGGACCCGGTTGAGGCGCGCATCATGGACGCCTGCCTGGTGCTGCATGCCGAGCACACCATCAACGCCTCGACCTTTGCCGCGCTGGTCTGCGGTTCCACCCTGGCCGCGCCCAACCTGGTGGTCGCCTCGGCCATCGGCACCCTGGCAGGCCCGTTGCACGGCGGGGCCAACCAGCGCGTGCTGGAGATGCTGCGCGAGATCGGCTCGCCGGAGAATGCCGAGGGGTGGCTGGAGAAGCGCCTGGCAAACAAGCAGGTGGTGTGGGGCTTCGGCCATCGCGAGTACAAGGTGAAGGACCCGCGCGCCGATATCCTGCAGGGCATGCTTGAGCAGCTGCGCGAGCATCGTCACGGCGAGCTGAGCCCGCTGTACGACATCGCCAAGGCCCTCGAGGCCGCGGCCGCTGAGCGCCTCGCGCACAAGGGCGTGCACCCAAACGTCGACTTCTACTCCGGCGTGCTGTACGACGCGATGGGCATTCCCGAGGACCAGTTCACCCCGATCTTCGCCATCGCCCGTACTGCGGGCTGGCTGGCGCACTGGAAGGAGCAGCTGGCACAGAACCGCATCTACCGGCCGACGCAGGAGTATGTCGGCGCACCGACGCGTAGCTACCTGCCGATGGATTTGCGCGTCTCAGCCTCGCGCTGAAAACACGTCCCGCGGGTAGGCGCCGATCGATTCGGTCCCGGCCGCGCGGGCGATCAGGCTGGCGTGGCGGGGAAGATCGCCCCGAGCACCCTCGCGCCTCGCGCGCCCGTCACCTGCGGCAGGTTGCCCGGCAGGCCCTCCATGGTCTGCCTTGCCAGCCAGGCAAAGGCCAGGGCCTCCACCCAGGCCGGCTCCACTCCGTGGTCGGCGGTACTCTCCACCCTCATCTCCCCAGCCAGTGCCTGCATCCTGCGCATGAGTGCGGCGTTGTAGGCCCCGCCGCCGCATACTAGCATCAGCCCAGACTCCGGTGCCGCCGTGCGAGCCGCCCCGACCAAGGTCCGTGCGGTGAGTTCGAGCAGGGTGGCCTGCACGTCCTCGGGGGCGAGTTCCCGCAACAGTCCTCCCGCGCGTGCCTGCAGCCAGTCGAGATTGAACAGTTCCGGCCCAGTGCTCTTGGGTGCGGGGAGGGCAAAATAGGGCTCATCCAGCAGGCGCGCGAGCAGGTCTTCCTGCGGTTGGCCTTCCTGTGCCCATGCTCCATCCCGATCGTAGGCTTGGCCATGGTGGCGGAGGATCCATGCGTCCATCAGGGTGTTGCCGGGGCCCGTGTCGAAGCCCTGCACCCTGCTGGATGCTTCCCTGCGCGGGAGCACGGTGATGTTGGCGATGCCGCCGATGTTGGCGACGATGCGGGTCTCCTCGGCGTTGCCGAACAGGGCCGAGTGGGCGGGCGGGACCAGTGGTGCCCCTTGGCCGCCGGCGGCCACGTCCCTGCGGCGAAAGTCCGCCACCACGGTGATGCCCGTGCGCTCGACGATGCGATGCGGGTCGCCGATCTGCAGGGTGTGCGGCCAATCGGCGTGCGGGGCATGCCAAAGCGTCTGGCCGTGAGAGCCGATGGCCCGCACCTCCGAGGCCCGGATGCCGGTCTGTTCGAGCAGTTGCAGCACCGAATCGGCAAAAACCTCTCCGATCCAGGCATCCAGTCGACCAAGCCGCCGCACGCCTTCCGTGGCTTGCGGTGAAGCCAAGGCGCGCAGTTCGGTCAAAAGGTCTGCGGGGTAGGGGCGGTGGTGGGTGCCGATGAGTAGAGGATTCGGGCTGCCGAGGTCGGCCAGACAGACGTCGACGCCATCCATGCTTGTGCCGGATAGCAGCCCGATGTAGAGCGCCATGCGATCAACGCTGTGCGGTTTTGTCGCGGGGGGAGATGCTCGCCGTCTGGGCCTCGCCCTCCAGGCGGCTCATTTGGGCGAGGATTTGTGCGGACTCGGCCAGGAAGCGGCTGCGCTCGCTGGCGGGAATGGGCTGGGCCTCGGGCAGGGCGACCGACAAGGGGTCGCGGTGCACGCCGTTGATGCGGAATTCATAGTGCAGGTGGGGGCCGGTCGCATAGCCGGTGGCACCGACATAGCCGATTACCTGGCCCTGCTTGACGCGGTCCCCCTCGCGCAGGGAGGGTTCGAAGCGTGACATGTGGCCGTAGACGGTACTATAGGTGCTGTCGTGCTGGATCACGACCACCTTGCCATACCCGCCCTTCCAGCCCTGGAAGGAAATCTTGCCGTCGGCGGCTGCGCGGATGGGGGTGCCGGTGGGGGCAGCGAAGTCAACGCCCTTGTGCGCGCGAACCTCATGCAGGACGGGGTGCAGGCGCGCATTGGAGAAGCGCGAACTGATCCGCGAGAACTCGACTGGGTAGCGCAGGAAACCGCGCTTGAGGCTTTTGCCGTCGGGTGTGTAATAGGTCGTGTTGCCTTCCTTGTCGGTATAGCGCACGGCCTGGAACAGCTTGCCATTGTTGGTGAACGAGGCGGCTAGGATGTCGCCGGTGGTCACTGGCTCGCCATCCTTGTAGACGGTCTCGTACAGGATGCTGAAGCGGTCGCCTTCCTGGATGTCGGTCAGGAAGTTGATCTTCCAGCCGAAGATGTCGGCCAGGCGGAGCACCATGTCCGGGGGCAGGCCTGCATCGACTGCTGCCTGATAGAAGGAACTGTTGATCTCGCCACTGCCGAGGGTCTGGCGGTATTCGAGCGGGTGTTCTTCGATCTCGCTCTTGAAGGTCCCGTCCTCGCCACGCACCACATGCAGGGTACGGTCATGTCCCAGCGCATAGCTGAGGCGCTGTAGTTCATGTGCGTCGGACAGGTTGAAGGTGATCGATTCACCCGGGCGCAGGCGGGTGAGCTTGAGTGTGTCGTCGCCGAGCCTGATGATCTGGTCCAGTTCATGAGCCGGCAGATCCAGGTTGGCGAAGATCTTGGAGAGGGTGGCCCCCTTCTCGACGACGACGTCGATGGTTTCGCCCTGCGGCGCGTTTTCGGTCGCCGGCTCTGCCTCGGGCAGAGTCGCTGCAAGCGGCGGTTCTTGGTTGGCAGGGATCAGGGGGGGATCGGGCGGCAGGGTGATGGCGGTGAGCTGGTTGGCGGGAGAGAGTGGGTCGTTCGGCTGGCTGGTAGTCTCTGAGACCTTGCCGATCACCACACCCAGGGATGCGAGTCCGATGGCCAGAATACCCCAGCGCAGGACAGGGTGGCGGCGGGTGGGCAAGAGGTTCTTGCGGCTGGCTTGCTGGCTGGCATGGCGGATCATGTATTGTTCCCAAGCCTGTAGAGGTATTAATCGGGCTAAAATACCGGCCACACCAAGAAGGGTCAATGAACGAGTAGAGGTCGACATGCGCGACATAGAAAGCGCGTTGCGGGAAATTCGCCGCGGTACCGAGGAGATCCTTGTGGAGGCGGAGCTGATCGAGAAGCTCAAGCTTGGGCGCCCCCTGCGGGTGAAGGCTGGGTTTGATCCCACGGCCCCCGATCTGCACCTGGGACACACCGTCCTGATCAACAAACTGCGCACCTTTCAGGAGTTGGGGCACGAGGTCATCTTCCTGATCGGCGACTTCACCGGCATGATCGGCGATCCGAGCGGCAAGAGTGCGACCCGCAAGCCGCTCACGCGTGAGCAGGTGACCGAAAACGCCCGCACCTATCAGGAGCAGGTCTTCAAGATCCTCGACCCCGAGCGGACCCGGATCGAATTCAACTCCCGCTGGATGGGCAGCATGTCGGCTGCCGACATGATTACGCTCGCCTCGCGCCACACCGTGGCCCGCATGCTCGAGCGGGACGACTTCAGCAAGCGCTACGGCAACCAGCAGCCGATCGCCATTCATGAGTTCCTCTATCCATTGGTCCAGGGGTATGACTCGGTAGCGCTTGAGGCCGATGTGGAGCTCGGGGGGACCGATCAGAAATTCAACCTGTTAGTGGGGCGCGAATTGCAGCGTCAATATGGTCAGCCCCAGCAGGTGGTGATGACCGTGCCGATCCTTGAGGGGCTGGACGGTGTGCAGAAGATGTCCAAGTCGCTTGGCAACTACATCGGTGTTAGCGAGCCAGCCAACGACATGTTCGGCAAGCTCATGTCGATCTCGGACACACTCATGTGGCGCTATTTCGAACTGCTCAGTTTCCGTCCCATGGAGGTGATTGCCCGCCTCAAGCAAGAGGTGGCGGATGGACGCAATCCACGCGACGTGAAGTTCGAGCTCGGGGTCGAGTTGGTTGACCGATTCCATGGTGTAGGTGCGGGGGAGCAAGCGCGCCAGGCCTTCATCGAGCGCTTCCAAAAAGGACAACTGCCGGAAGACCTCGAAGAGGTCCGGCTGGCCGCCCAAGAAGATGGCATGCTCCCCATCGCGGCACTTCTCAAGGAAGCGGGCTTGGTGGCCAGCACCTCGGAGGCCTACCGCATGATCCAGCAAGGGGGTGTCCGCCTGGACGGGGAGCGGGTCGAAGATCGCGCCCTCAAACTTGCGCGCGGGCGGCGTGTTGTGGTCCAGGTGGGCAAGCGTCGAGTGGCCCGTGTCGAAATATTTTGATCAACACATGTTGACACTCCGGAAGGAGCGTCTATAATGCGCCCCACATTGCAGCGATGCAGTGACAACAACGAAGCAAAACGCCAGTTGTTGACTCGAATCGAGGTGGTGGTAAAATAACCAACTCGGTGATGCTAAGCCTTCCTTGGTGAAGCGAGTTGCGATTGGCGACAAGTCGAAACAAAAGTTTCGAAA
>JBMFOY010000105.1:0-6722 GCA_049969375.1 Halothiobacillaceae bacterium
GCGTTGGGGCATCCTGCCCCAAACGGGAAACGCTGAATGATTCAGCGTTTCCCTAGTAGCATCGTCGGCCAAGGATTGAAGGAGGACAGGCATGGCAATCACGGACTGGCCCGAGGATGAGCGTCCGCGGGAGAAGCTGCTCAAGCACGGCCCGGCGGTGCTCTCGGATGCGGAGCTTCTGGCCATCTTCCTGCGCACGGGCGTGACGGGAAAGTCCGCCGTGGACCTAGCGCGTGAACTGTTGGCAAGTTTTGGCGGCCTGCGGCCCTTGCTCAATGCCTCGCGTACCGAATTTTGCGCCAGGCAGGGTTTGGGGGATGCCAAATATGCCCAGTTGCAGGCGGTGCTGGAGATGGCACGCCGCCACCTGCGCGAGTCGCTCGCGCGCGGCGAGGCCTTCACTTCGCCTCAGGCCGTGCGCGCCTACCTCGCCGCCCGCCTACGTGACCAGCCGCGCGAGGTCTTCCTCGTCCTCTTCCTTGATGCCCGCCACCGCCTGATCGCCGTTGAGGAGCTGTTCCTCGGCACCCTCGGCGAGGCCGTCGTGCACCCGCGCGAGGTGGTGCGCCGTGCCCTTCAGCACAACGCGGCGGCCCTGATCGTGGCCCACAATCACCCTTCCGGGGTGGCGGAGCCGAGCCATGCAGATGTGCTCATCACCCAGCGCCTGAAGGAGGCGCTGGGGTTGATCGACATCCGCCTGCTGGACCACTTCATTGTCGGCGATGGCGAGCCGGTGTCACTGGCCGAGCGGGGCGTGGTCTGATGCCTCGGCCGCATGGGAGCGGTGCCCTCGCCGCAAGTTGGCGAAGGTCATCGGCCTGAGGCAGAGGCCTGAGGCAGATGGTTTCAAAAGGGCTGTCCGGCCCTTTTGAAACTCGCCTGGTCCTCCTCTCTCGCCCTTCCGGCATCCATGCCAGAAGCCCCTGCGGGGGCGCTTCAGCCGATCGAAACGCTTGCACTGTCGCGGCGGGGGCGCCGCTCCTACTGGTTTGGGATCACGATGATCTCGACGCGGCGATTCTGCGCACGGCCCTCGGCAGTGGCATTGCTGGCGATGGGGCGGCTTGCGCCATAGCCCACCGCGTACATGCGCTCGGGCGCGACACCGCGGCTGGCCAGGTAGCTGCGCACGGCGTTAGCGCGGTTTTCGGACAGGCGCTGGTTGCCTTCCATGCTGCCGGTGCTATCGGTATGGCCGGCGATCTCAATGCGGGTGCGGTCATACTGGCGCAGGGTCTGGGCCACATTGTCCAGCGTGCGCATGAACTGCGGCTTGATGTCCGCGCGGCCCGTGTCGAAGCTGATCTGGTCCGGAAAGCTCAGCACGATGTTCTCACCCTGACGGGAGACATCGATCCCGGTGCCCGCCGTCTGCTGGCGCAGAGCGCGCTCTTGGGCGTCCATATAGTTGCCAATGGCCCCACCCGCGAGGCCGCCGACCACTGCCCCCAGCAAGGCCCCCTCGGTCTTACGGCCCTTGCCGGCAATGGCGCTCCCCAAGACTGCCCCACCGACGGCACCTATCGCTGCACCGCCCGCGGTGTTGGGGTTGTCCTGGACGGTGCTGGGCATGGTCTGGCAGCCTGCCAAGCTGATGGCGACGAGCAGGGTAGGGAACGTAAGTAGGTGTGCGTGTTTCATGGCTAGGTTCCTCCAGGGTGGGCTCAGTTCTTGGTGAGCCTAGCAGGAAACTCAACCCATGCTCATCGCACGCAGCGACACGCAACGTCCACAGGGGCTGTGGGGGCCTTGTGTTGCCGAGATCATGGAGTTATCAAGGCGTTGAAAAACACTTTTCAACGGCCCGGTAAGGCAAGCCATGGATGGCTTTGCACGCAGATCAATCACGCCAAGTGATTGATCTGCGGAGCGGGTCGCGGACATGCGCAAATCAACGACGTCAGTCGTTGATTCGCGGATGCCGCCGCCGACATACGCCGTGACGAGACGCGCTGAAAAAATCCATGGATGGATTTTTTCAGAATCTCCTTAGCGGTAAACGATTACGCCATCGTCTTGATTGGCTCCTGGGGATTTGGGAGCATCATCATACGTATTCGGGTTGCGGTATACTCCCGCGAACTGCTCCTCAAGCTGACGGAAGGCGTCCTCAGCCAGGCTCTTGGAGACCTCGCTAATAACTTTGCCACGACTCATGCTGACAATCGCGCCGCGCTCCCCCACTAGGCGAGTGTCTTGACCTTCCCCCATGGCGCTAAAGGATGCCTTGATCTCATGGGTTTTGGTGTTGATTAAGCTGAAGTCGGCCACCAACTCCAAGGCCAGGATGCGCGATACAGAGGTTGTGCCGGGGATCGGTTGAACCTCATCGCGAAACTGGAGGCTGCTGACAGTGCCAAACAAGACATAGTCGGCCCCCTTGAAATCACCGCGCTTGATGCGGGCTATGATGTCATGGATCTTCTCAAGGTCTTTAGTGCCATAGGGGCGGCCTTGGATAACACTAAACTGCCCAGAGCGTAAGAGCGCACCTTTCAGATCACCGGTGAATTTATGCAGCTCCCCACGGTCGATATAGGTGTAGGTGCCCTCGGCCGAAAAATAGCTGCTCTCGGACTTTGCCGAGAAATTGCCTCGACTGGAGGCTGAGTAGCTGTTGGGGGTGTCGTGCTCGCGCTCGCTATAACTGCCTCGCGCACTTTCTTTAGAGTGTGCAGATACGACCTTGAAATACTCCTGGACTTTCTCCTCATAAGTGAGGTCGGTGACCGCGATCTTAGGTGAGGCAAGCGCAGAGAAACAAACAAGCCCCCCAAAAAGAAAAGTAAGCAGCCTGCCAGTCATGGCGTTCATGGTTTATCTCCAGTAGGCTTGTTTTGTGTTCATTATCTGCTCGATGTCTTGCGAATTTCTTTTTCATCTGCCCATTCGATCTCGCCAGTTTCAATATTGACCAGCATCAGGCTAAATTTGTAGTAAACATCCTTGATATCGCTTGTGCGTTTGACGATCGAGGTTATGTTTCCGGTGATGCGGTAATCCGCCCCAACCATGTTGCCAATCTTCTTGGCCGTGCTCTTTTTGTATAGGCCGGATTGGTTTTGGCGCATCAACTCCTCTGTCTGGTCTTGCATTTGGTTGACATCGGCGACGAAGCGTACTTGACCTGCCTTAAGCAGTTGAGCGCGAATTGAATCAGTAATAGCCCGGGTGTCGATATATTCGCTCGTCTTGTTCTGCACCTCGGAAATCGTTACGCGTGGGCGGTTGCCACGAGTGATCGGGGCAGACTGAAGCAGGGAGCGAGTCATGCTCTCGGCGATGGTTTGTAGGTCGGTGGAGCCAAATTCGTTGGTGACCGTCTCTACGGCTTTGCTATCGCCGTAGGCAACTTTTCCTGAGCTTACCACTGGGCCCTCGGTCGTGGCGCACCCACCTAAAAGAAGAAATGCTGCGGAGAGGGCGCCAATGCGTAGTGTCAGTTGGGAGGTGTTTGCAGACATCGTGAGAGCTCCTTGTCGTTATTGCAGGGTGTTGGTGGGGTTGTTGCTGTTCTCATCCGCGTGGATTTGCACAGTGAAATCGGTTGCAGCTGGCGTGGGCGCTACTGTTTGTACGCGGACGGTCTGCTGACCATGAACGACGAGAGGTTTCCATGCTTCTTCAGTACCAACATCAAAGCCTTGAGCATCGAGCCAACGGAAGCGATAGCGCATGGCGCGTGTTTGCGTATCTGTGTTTCTAAAGCTCACCTGAATATTCAGCAGGCCATTGCGTTTGGCTGCGCGAATTTCATCGACAACGAGATAGTCGGGGCGTCCCAAAGCCTCGATCTTGCTTTCGACGGATTGTGCCAGGCTGATAGGGGCATGACCCAAAACTAGGCCAAGTCCGAGGGCCAAGGCTGGCCCAAAAGGGATATGACGGATGATCACTGTTGGTGCTCCTGATTCGCAGCGGGGGGCGTATTTTTTGCTAGAGCAGTATTGTCTTTGGGCTCGATATAGGGTGTATTGGGTTGAACGAGCAAGAGTTGGTTGCCAGCCAGACGCAGATTGACCAGCTGTGGTCCGGGCTTGAGATCGACTTTGACGTTGCGTTGGATGCCGTCGACTTGCAGGATGACGTCCTGCAAACCAGGGGCTAGGCGGGCACGTGCCAAATAGACACGATTGGGCAAGCTACGCCAAGCGCGTTCATCGGCCTGTTCGGTGGCAACATTCACGGCTGCAGTCAGGAGGCCGCCGACGAGTCCAGCGCGCTTATTGATTTCATGCTGAAGCGTGCCTTTGAGTGCGCCGCGGATCGTGCTGCGTAGGATAATGCCGGGCATTTCATCACGCAGGCAGCGACGTGCCATAGCATCGAAATTGACCGCCTCAGCCAAGTCAATGGCTGTACTGCTTGTGCGCAACCCGAGGTTTTGTGTGCCCTCACGCGTAGAGCGGATCACAGGGAAGGAGATGGGGGCCACGACCAACCCGCTGGCAGTGGGGATAGGAAGTGGCACAGTCACCGACTCACGGCCGGGAATCGTGCCTGTTTCGATCACGAACAGTGTATCGGCCAGCCCATCGTTTTTGTTGGCCATGCGCTGCTCAAGCTGACTGAGTCCTTCTTCGAGAAGCTTGACGTTGGGCCGTAGCTCAATCGCCTTACGATAACCCGGTGCCGCTAGGCTGGGCTCGCCGAGGGACTCATAGACAAAACCCGCAAGATAATGGCTGAAGGCGTTCTGATAGCCGTTTTTCAGGGCCAGGACTTCAGGGTCTTCAAGCGTTTCAACGGGGTATCCTTTCAGGTCCTTGAAGGTGGCTTGTTGCCCTTTTTCTTTGGCCTGTTCTTCGACTTTGGCGTATTCCTTGTCACGATATTCCTGGATGATGGCTTCCCGTTCGTGTGTCTTCTTGATCTCAGTGCGCGCAGAGGCAAGATCACCTAAGGCAAGATGGGTCATGGCTAGACGTGTTGAGGCCATGACCTTCTCGTAATCCTGGCCGTCATAGCGCCTGACCTTGTCATTGACGATGACGCTTCCAATCAGCCCCATGAGTTGATCGGGATTGGTTTTGCTTTCCTCCTCCCAGAGCCGAATCTTTTCGTCGGCTTGCAAAAGGGATGCTTTGCTATTGAGGTAGTCATTCCTTAGGCGGGTGAGTTCGCCCTTTTCGAGGAAGTAAAGCAGGTCTTTGTCGTCACTGGTATTTTGTGCTTCAAGCGTGGCCAAGGCTTGGTTGACATTGCCTTGCCGTACGTGCTCAAGGACGCTTGTGCTTTCGGCATTATAGGAGCGCATGGCCCCAGCACAGCCTGCCAGGCTGCTGATGACCAGCGGAAGGATGGTCAAGCCAAGTGCGACCCTGATCTGGTGGCCGCGCAAAGGAGGGATAAGCCTCATTGCACACTCTCCTGAGGTTCCATTGTGCATGCTGGGTTGTGATCATCCCTGTCCAACGTGGAGGCTTTGGACAGCGCGCCTGTGAAGGGCGCAGTGTGTCGTAAGGATAATCAAATTTCCTTTGAACGTTCAACCATAGCCAGGGTGTCGAGGAGTTGGTCGATATCCTCGGGACGATGGAGGGCGGAGAGGGTGATACGCAGGCGCGCCGTGCCCTGCGGGACGGTGGGCGGGCGGATGGCAGTGACCTGAATGCCGGTGTCCAAGAGCTGCTGGCTCAGGCCCAGCGCCTCGCCTGCGTCGCCGACCAGGATCGGCTGGATCGGCGTGTCGGAGGGCATCAGGCGTAGACCGAGTTGTTGGGCGCCTCGCTTGAAGCGCTGGATGAGGCTGTGCAGGTGTTCGCGCCGCCAGGGTTCTTCATCGATCAGGCACAGACTGGCGCGGGTGGCCTCGGCCAGTGCGGCGGGTAGGGCGGTGGTGTAGATGTAGGGGCGGGCGGCTTGGATAAGCCATTCGATCAGATCGGCCGAGCCCGCGACGAAGGCTCCGGTGGTGCCTAGCGCCTTGCCGAGGGTGCCCATGAGTACGGGGACGTCTGTGGCATCAAGGCCGTAGTGCTCAAGCGTGCCGCGTCCCGTGGTGCCCAGGACGCCCAGGCCGTGGGCGTCATCCACCATCAGCCAGGCATCGTGCTGGTCTGCAAGGGTGGCAAGGGCAGGCAGAGGGGCAAGGTCGCCGTCCATGCTGAACACGCCGTCGGTGACGATCAGCCGTTCGCCGGCACCAGCACCGGCCTCGGCCAGCAGGCTCGCCAGCGCGTGGACATCGGCATGGGCATAGCGCCTAAAGCGCGCGCCTGAGAGCAGGCCGCCATCCAGCAGCGAGGCGTGGTTGAGGCGGTCTTCGAACACCGCGTCACCGCGCCCGACCAGTGCACCGATGGCACCGAGGTTGGCCATGTAGCCGGTGGAGAACAGCAGCGCCCGCTCGCGCCCGGCGAAAGTAGCCAGTTCCTCCTCCAGTGCCTGATGTGCGCGGGTGTGACCGTTGACCAGATGTGCGGCGCCGCTGCCGACGCCGTACTCGTCCGCGCCACGTTTGAAGGCGGTGATGACTCTAGGATGGTTGGCGAGGCCGAGGTAGTCGTTGCTGCAGAAGCTCAGCACCCTCCGGCCGTCTACCATTCGGTAGGGCGTGGCCGGTCCTTCCGCGATGCGCGGGCGGCGGTAGAGGTCGGCGGCTCGCCGTTCGGCCAGTCGCTGGCGCAGGCGGTCTTCCTTCATGGGATAGATGCTGTTCGCAAAACGAAGGTTTTCTGGACAAGGGTGGGCGAAGGGGGAACTCCCCCTTGGGGCCG
>JBMFOY010000106.1:0-6625 GCA_049969375.1 Halothiobacillaceae bacterium
CATGGCCCTCCTTCCTCGGTAAAGGAGTGCCAAAGGTTTCTGAACTTATGCATCACCGCGTTTCCGCCACGTGCAAGCTCATTGTATGCTTCCCCCATCATCAGCCTACAACGAAGACCATGAGCCAGACCTCGCGCCGAGCGTACGTTTCCCGGGACACTCTGGAAACCCGCGTGCGCGTAAGCATCGATCTCGACGGCACCGGCCGCGGCGAGTTCCGCACCGGCGTGCCTTTCCTCGAGCACATGCTGGACCAGATTGCTCGTCACGGCATGTTCGACCTGAGCGTGGAATGCGACGGCGACCTGCATGTCGATGACCACCACTCGGTGGAGGATATCGGCATCACTCTCGGCATGGCGCTGGCGCAAGCGGTGGGCGACAAGCGCGGCATCCGCCGCTATGGCCATGCCTACGTGCCGCTGGATGAGTCGCTCTCGCGCGTGGTGATCGACCTCTCAGGCCGCCCGGGCCTGGTGTTCGCCTGCGACTTCACCCGCGCCACCATCGGCCGCTTCGAGACCCAACTGGTGCAGGAGTTCTTCCAGGGCTTCGTCAACCACGCGCGGGCGACGCTGCACGTCGACAACCTGCGCGGCGTGAATGCCCATCATCAGGCGGAGACCATATTCAAGGCCTTCGGCCGCGCCCTGCGCATGGCCTGCGAGCCGGACCCGCGCCTGGGCGACGCCTTGCCCTCCACCAAGGGGGCGCTCTGATGGCCACGGTGGCGGTCGTCGATTACGGCATGGGCAACCTGCGCTCGGTCGCCAAGGCGATCGAGCATGTGGCCCCGGCCGGCGTGCGCGTGCAGGTAACCCGTGACCCTGGCGAGCTGGCCGCCGCCGAGCGCATCGTCTTTCCCGGCCAGGGCGCGGCACGCGACTGCATGCTGGAGCTGGAGCGGCGCGGCCTGCGCGCCCCCCTGCTGGACGCCGCCCGCGCCAAGCCCTTCCTCGGCATCTGCATGGGCATGCAGGTGCTGATGGAGCGCAGCGAGGAGAACGGCGGCACCGCCTGCCTCGGGCTCTACCCCGGCGAGGTGCGTTTTTTCGGCCATGACCTGAAGGATGCGACCGGCGCCAAGCTGAAGATCCCCCACATGGGCTGGAACCAGGTGTGGCAGGCCCGCCCCCACCCGATCTGGGACGGGATCCCGGACGGTGAGCGCTTCTATTTCGTCCACAGTTACCACGTGGTGCCCGAGGACCCCGAGTTTGCCCTCGGCACCACCGATTACGGCATCCGCTTCGTTTCTGCCATCGCGCGGGGCAACGTGGCCGCCGTGCAGTTTCACCCGGAGAAGAGCGCTGAGGCGGGGCTTAGCCTTTTGCGCAACTTCCTCCACTGGAATCCCTGAACCGCCCGAGGACTTAAGACGTCATGTTGCTGATTCCCGCCATCGACCTGAAGGAAGGCCAGTGTGTGCGCCTGCGCCAGGGGCGCATGGAGGACGACACCGTGTTTTCCAGCGATCCGGTGGCCGTAGCCGCCCGCTGGGTCGAGGCCGGTGCGCGCCGCCTGCACCTGGTCGACCTGGATGGCGCCTTTGCCGGCAAGCCGAAGAACAAGGAGGTGATCCGCGCCATCGCCGTGGCCTTCCCCGACCTGCCGATCCAGGTGGGTGGCGGCATCCGCGACGAGGCGACCGTGGAGGCCTACCTCGATGCCGGCGTGAAGTATGTGATCATCGGCACCAAGGCGGTCACCACCCCAGGCTTCATCAGCGACCTGTGCGTGTCCTTCCCCGGCCACATCATCGTCGGCCTGGATGCGAAGGACGGCAAGGTGGCGACCGAAGGCTGGTCCAAGCTCTCGCACCATGACGTGATCGACATGGCCCAGCACTTCGAGCGTGACGGGGTGGAGTCAATCATCTACACCGACATCAGCCGCGATGGCATGATGCAGGGTGTCAATGTCGAGGCCACCGTGCGCTTGGCGCAGGCGGTGCGCATCCCGGTCATCGCCTCCGGCGGCGTGACCTCGATGACCGACATCGAACGCCTGTGCGCCGTGTCCGACGAGGGCGTGGCAGGCGTGGTCATTGGTCGCGCCCTGTACGAGGGTGGGCTGGACCTGAAAGAGGCCCAGGCCTACGTCGATCAGCGCTGCCCCGACTGAGGCCATGGACGAATCGCGGTCGCGCGATGACTTCTCCGCCAGCCGGAATCTGCATGCCGTCGAACTGGACGCGCACTTCCTTGAGCTGGTGGAAAAGTCGGGCCTCACGCTCGACCAGCGCGGCACGGCCCATGCCGTGCGCTGCATGGGACGGAGGATGAGCGACGGCTGGAGCGCGCCCATGCTCGCCGTTGCCGCGAAGCCGCAAGAACTTACCCTGGTATCATCCCTCCCCCTCGAAGAAGGGCAGCGCCTGATCCTCGAGCGCGGCGATCGACTCGACAAGGAGCGCTTCGTCGAGGGCGTCGTCCAGCATAGCCGCCGCGGTGGTCGGCCGAACGACGGTGACAGCGTCTTTGTTTCCATCCTGAAAATCACCCACGGTAACTTCTAGTGCTCGCCAAACGCATCATCCCCTGCCTGGACGTGGCCGAAGGGCGCGTCGTCAAGGGTGTCCAGTTCCTCGGCCTGCGCGATGCCGGCGACCCGGTCGAGGTCGCTCGCCGGTATGACGCCGAGGGCGCCGACGAGCTGACCTTCCTCGACATCTCCGCCAGCCACGAGGGGCGCGAGACCATGCTCCACGTGGTCGAGCAGGTGGCCGAGCAGGTCTTCATCCCGCTCACCGTCGGCGGCGGCATCCGCACGGTCGCGGACGTGCGTCGCCTGCTCAATGCGGGCGCGGACAAGGTCTCGATCAACACCGCTGCGGTGGTCAACCCCGACTTCGTGCGCGAGGCGAGCGAGAAGGTCGGCAGCCAGTGCATCGTGGTCGCCATCGATGCCAAGCGCGTCTCCGCCGAAGGCGAGCCGCTGCGCTGGGCGATCTTCACCCACGGCGGGCGCAAGGCGACCGGCCTGGACGCCATCGCCTGGGCGCGCAAGATGGTCTCCTTTGGTGCCGGCGAGCTGCTGGTCACCAGCATGGACCGCGACGGCACCCGCGCTGGCTTCGACCTCGAGCTGATGCGCGCCATCAGCGAGGCGGTCGAGGTGCCGGTGATTGCCTCCGGCGGCGTCGGCAACCTCGATCACCTGACTGCCGGCGTGCTCGAAGGTAAGGCCGATGCGGTGCTGGCCGCCAGCATCTTCCACTTCGGCGAGTACAGCGTGCACCAGGCCAAGGAGCACATGGCCCGCGCCGGGATCGAGGTGCGCCTGTGAGCTACCTCGAGCAGATCAAGTGGACGCCGGAAGGTTTGGTGCCGGTGATCGCCCAGGACGCCCACTCCGGCCGCATCCTGATGTTCGCCTGGATGAACCGGAAGGCGCTGGAAAAGACCATCGAGCTGGGTGAAGCCGTGTACTGGTCGCGCTCGCGCAACAAGCTGTGGCACAAGGGCGAGCACTCCGGCCACGTGCAGAAGGTGCGCGAGATCCGGCTGGACTGCGATGGCGACGTCCTCCTGCTCAAGATCGAGCAGGTCGGCGGCATCACCTGCCATACTGGCCGCGAGAGCTGCTTCTACTACCAGCTCGAGGGCGGCGAGTGGGTGCCGGTCGACCCGGTGCTGAAGAATCCCGAGGAGATCTACGGCGCATGAGCAACGACATCCTGAACACGCTGCACGCGGTGCTCGAGTCGCGTAAGCAGGCGGCGCCGGAGACATCCTACGTCGCGAGCCTCTACGCCAAAGGCCGGCCAACCATCGCCAAAAAGGTCGGCGAGGAGGCGGCGGAGACCATCATCGCCGCCATCCAAGGCGACCTCGACGCACTGGTGTACGAGACCGCCGACCTGTGGTTCCACAGCCTGGTGCTGCTGGCCGAGGCCGGCATCCCCCCGCAGGCCGTGCTGGACGAGCTGGCCCGCCGCTTCGGCCTCTCCGGCCACGCGGAGAAGGCGGCGCGGGCCAAATCCTGATAATGTTTTACCGACTGTGACGGCCTCAGCCGGCCGCACCATCCCTATTCATGAGGAGTATTCCCATGGGCGCATTTAGCATCTGGCATCTTCTGATCGTCCTTCTGATCGTCATCCTCCTGTTCGGCACCAAGCGCCTGAAGAACATCGGCTCAGACCTTGGCAATGCCATCAAGAGCTTCCGTTCCGCCGTCAAGGATGAGAACAAGGAAGAGGAAGGCAAGACCGAAACCACCCAGACCGCACAGAACCTGCCCCCGCAGGGCGGCCAGGCCCAAGGCCAGCCGCAGGGTCGCGTGATCGAGGGTGAAGCCACCCGCGACACCCACAAGTCCTGATCGACGGGGTAGAGTCGCGTCTGCCGCGCGCGGGCGGGACCTCTTTCACGAGCAGCCAGCATGTTCGATCTCAGTTTCTGGGAGATCGCGGTAATTGCGGTCGTCGCCGTCATCGTCGTCGGCCCCGAGCGCCTGCCCGGTCTTGCCTACAAGGCCGGCCAGTGGGTCACCAAGGTGCGCCGCTTCGTCGCCAATGCCAAGGCGGAGATGGAAAGCGAGTTCAACACCGCCGAACTTCGCAAGCTGCTCTCCGCCCAGGAAGAGGAGATGCAGCGCCTACGCCGCCTGGTGGAGGACACCCGCCAGGAGGTCGAGCAGGAGGGACGACGCCTGACCGAAGCGCTGGAGCACGGGGCGGACACAACGGCCAGTGCAGGCAGGCCGGTCCCGCCCGCCGCCTTGTCCAACCCGAACACTCCACCCGCGCCCCGCACACTGGAGGATGACATGCAAGCCCTCAGCCAGGAGCTCGGTGAGACCCTGCATCGCCCGAGCTTCGGCGGCGAGGACAAACCTCAGCCCTCCGCGACACCGCACACGCCCCCCAGCAGCAAGCAAGCATGACGGACCACCACACCAACACCCCCGATCCCGGCCTATCGGAAGGCATGAAGGGGTTCATTGCGCACCTGATCGAACTGCGCGACCGGTTGTTGCGCGCCGTGCTGGCCATCATCGTGCTCATGGTGCTGCTGTTCCCCTGGGCCAGCGAACTGTTCCACGCCTTTGCCACCCCGGTGCTGAACAACCTGCCGGAAGGCCAGAGCATGATCGCCACCGGCGCGATATCGCCATTCTTCATCCCGCTGAAGCTGGCCGCGCTGGCCGCCGTCTTCATCGCCATGCCCTACCTGTTGTACCAGCTGTGGGCCTTCATCGCCCCCGGCCTGTACCAGCATGAGCGCCGGCTGGCCATGCCGCTGATCGTGTCCAGCTCCGTGCTGTTCTACATCGGCGCGGCCTTCGCCTACTTCATCGTCATCCCGGCGGTATTCCATTTCATGGGCATGTTCGCACCGGAAGGGGTGTCGTTCATGCCAGACATCGGTAATTACCTCGACTTCTCGCTCACCCTGTTCTTCACCTTCGGCCTGGCCTTCGAGGTGCCGGTGGCGGTCGTCCTGCTCTCTGTGATCGGCGTCGTCACCCCCGACCAGCTGGCCGAGAAGCGCCGCTATGCGATCCTGGTGGCCTTCATCATTGGCGCCATCTTCACCCCGCCGGACATTCTCTCCCAGTTCATGCTCGCCATCCCGGTGTGGATGCTCTACGAGCTGGGCATCCTGGTGGCGCGCATGATGGTGCGCGAGAAGGCCAAGCGCGCCAAGGAAGAAGAGGCCGAGGAACAGGGCCTGCTGCCTACTGCAGGCGCCGTCGCAGCCCTGCCGGCGGCCGCCGGCGACGACGACCAGCCGCCCGCTCCGGAGGGTGAAGCCGCCTTCCGCCCCCTCACCGCCGAGGAGATGGAGGACGAGCTGGCGCGCGCCGAGGAGGAGGAGCGCCGACTCCGTCAGGGCGACAGCACCTCCCAACAGCAAGGCGAGCCGCCAGCCCCTGCGCCGGAGGACGAGGCGCCCGAGGCCACCCCGCCGCACCTGCGCGATGACCGCAACACCTCGCTGCAGGACCCGGACCGCAAGGAGTGAGGCTTCCTCGAATTTCCCAAGATCAAGGCGACTCGCACCGTGGGTCACCTTTGTTCTGTGCCTGCTCGCCGTTCTATCAGACCTACTCAAACCTGCCTAAACAGGTTTGAAGCTGATTTCCTGCTTCATCGAGGCCGGTTTCACTCCGGTCTTGCGACGGCGGCCAACTCTGCCAGGATGGGTTTGTCCTGCGCCCTGTATGAGCCCACCACCTCTGGCACTCAGGTTGGTGTTGGAGGAGGAAGGATAGAGGGGTTTGTTGGCCGAGTCGATGGTGGGGGCGCTGGGCGTTGTAGAAGATGAGCCCATCGGCGAGTTTTTGGTTGAAGAGGGCCAGGTCGGTAGAGCCAAGTCTTCGTGGTCGTCGACGAAGGACTCCTGGAGGGTGCGGTTGAAGCGTTCGGCGTGGGCGTTCATTTTGGGTGTCTTGGGGTAGGTATACCAACGCGAAATCTGTCGGGCGGCGAGGGTTTGGGCGAAGCCTGCTTCGAACTCGGAGCCGTTGTCCGAGAGCAGCACATCGGGCTTGTTGGGAAGCACGTCCAGCACAGCGGCAAGCGCAGCCTGGGTGTGGCGTGTGGCTTTGTTGGGCAGGGCAACGGCCAGCGCAAAGGCGCTGGCGGGGTCAATGAAGGGAAACGCTGAATCATTCA
>JBMFOY010000107.1:0-6553 GCA_049969375.1 Halothiobacillaceae bacterium
CGCCATCGTTTTGCTGAACACCGGCTGCACACAGGGCACGGTCGACCTGCAGCAGTTCGTTGCCGAGGTCAAGCAGCGCCCGGCCCGGCCGATCGAGCCGATGCCGGAGATCAAGACCTACGAGCCGTTCACCTATACCGCCTTCGACCTGCGCGATCCGTTCGCCGCCCCGCAGGCGGCCCAGGACGAAAAGGGCCACGGCCTGCGCCCCGATACCGAGCGCCGCAAGGAGCCGCTGGAGCTCTACCCGCTGGACGGACTCTCCATGATGGGCGTCATCGAGAAGGACAAGCGCACCCTTGCGCTCATCCGCTCCAGCGATGGCACAATCCATCAGGTCGCAGTCGGCAACTACGCCGGCCAGAACTACGGCCGCATCACCAGCATTCAAGAAGACCGGGTCGATTTGACCGAAATCATTCCCGATGGCGCAGGGGGGTGGATCGAGCGCCCCGCATCCATCGCCATGAGAGAAGGAACCCAGGGTAACCAGCCATGAAACAGACCACCAATCACAAGCATCGTCTGGCGCAAGCCATCGCCCTCACCCTGGGGCTAGGTCTCCATGCAGCCTGGGCGGAGAACATCATTCAGGGCATGAATGTTACCCCCTCCCCCGACGGTGGCATGCAGTTCCGTTTTACCTTGGCGGAGCCCCTGCAAACCCCGCCAACCCACTTCAGCATCGAGCAGCCGGCGCGCATTGCCCTGGACTTCCAGGACACCAAGCTCGGCCTGGACAAGCGCTTCCAGAGCATCGAAAGCGGCGCGGTGAACGACGTCCGCTTCGCCGAATCGGGCGGACGCACCCGCGCGGTCATCGGCCTCAAGGGCGCAGCCCCGTATGAGGTCAGAACCGAAGGCAACGACGTGATCCTGACCGTCCAGTCCGAGAGCCGACAGACAAACATGGAGGCGACCAGCACTCAGCAACCCCTGTCGGACACGGTCGATGCCGCCGAAGTGGACTTTCGCCGCGGCAGCCAAGGCGAGGGGCGCCTGATCGTCAACCTCGCCCGCCCCAACGTGCCAATGACCATGAACACCGAAGGGCGCCGCCTGATCGTCGACCTACCACAAACCCGCCTCACCACACAGCAATACGACGTGGCCGATTTCGCCACCCCGGTGAGCAAGATCAGCGTGCAGCAGCGCGGCATGGGTTCGCGCCTGATCGTCGAGACCAACGCGCCGTTCGACAAACTGGCCTACCAGGCCGACAACCAGCTCACCGTCGAGATCCGCCCCCTGCCGAAGGAGCAGCCCGCGGCCGCTGCGGGCCTGGGGCCGAAGGAATACAAGGGCGAGCGTCTTACCCTCAAGTTCCAGGACATCGAGATCCGGCCCCTGCTGCAACTCTTGGCCGACTTCACCGGCAACAACATCGTCGTCAGCGACAGCGTCCAGGGCCGCATGAGCCTGCGGCTGGAGAACGTGCCCTGGGATCAAGCCTTGGATCTGATCCTCACCACCAAGGGCCTCTCCCAGCGCAAGAATGGCAATGTCATCTTCGTCGCCCCCACCGCCGAGATCGCCGCGCGCGAAAAGGCCGAGATGGAGGCGCGCAAACAAACCGAGGACTTCACCCCACTGGTCTCCGAGTTCATGCAGGTCAATTACACCAAGGCTGCGGATATCGCCCGCCTGCTCAACCCCTACTACCGCCCGGCGGGTGCAGGCGGGGCTGCCCCTCCCCCCGCCGCGCCCACCGGCGGCACAACCGCAGCCCGTACCATGGGCTTCCTCAGCCCGCGCGGCACGCTCACCGTGGATGAGCGCACCAATACCCTGCTGGTCAACGACACGCCAGAGAGCCTGGACAAGATCCGCGACCTGGTGAAGAAGCTCGACACCCCGATCAAGCAGGTGCTGATCGAGTCGCGCATCGTCATCGCCACGGACGACTTCTCGCGCGAACTGGGGCTCAAGTGGGGGGTCACTGGAGCCTTCAACGGCAAGGGGGACCCTGTATTTGTAAGCGGCAACGCCACCGGCACCAGCAGCATGGTCGCCAATGCCGGTGCGGGTAACGCCCCCGGCGTGCCCAACCTTGGGGATCGCTTTAATATCAACATGCCTGCAGGCGGCTTCACCAGCAAACCCGTTACCGGTGGACTCGGCCTTGCCGTCCTCGGCTCCAATGTCTTGGTGGACCTTGAGCTGCAGGCCCTGCAGGTTGAAGGCAAGGGCGAAATCGTCTCCAGCCCGCGGGTCATCACCGCCAACGGCCAGAAGGCGGTGATCAAGCAGGGCAAGGAGATCCCCTATCTGCAACAGACCTCCAGCGGCGCCACCAATATCGCCTTCAAAGAAGCGGTGCTTGCCACCGAGGTCACTCCACAGATCACGCCCAACAACAACGTGATCATGGACATCAAGGTCCAAAAGGATGAACCCGACTTCACCCGTTCGATCAATGGTGTCCCACCGATCGAGAAGCGCGAGGTCAACACCAAGGTCCAGGTCCAGAACGGCGAGACCGTCGTGCTGGGCGGCATCTATGAAATCAGCAGCGCCGACCAGATCAACAAGATCCCCTTCCTGGGCGATCTTCCCGTGCTTGGCAACCTGTTCAAGACCAACGGCACCAAGAACAACAAATTCGAGCTGATCATTTTCGTGACCCCGCGCATTGTCGAAAACGGCGTGATGGTCACTTCGAACAACTAAACCAAGGATATTCAAGCCATGCGGACGTGGACACACAAAGCCCTCCTTCCCCTGACCCTCGCAGCCCCACTGGCCATGCTCTCAGCTTGTGGCGGGAGTGGTGGAGGAGGACTTTTCGAAGCGCTGCCGTCAACGGTGCCGGGAACCGTTGTAGCGGGCGCACCAGCAGCGATTGAGTTCGTCAGTGCCAATCCAACAACCCTAGCCATGGAGGGGGTGGGGCAGGCCGGCCTGACGCAGACCAGCAAAGTCACCTTCAGGGTCGTGGATGCCCAAGGCGTTCCTACCCCCAACCAGCGTGTTGATTTCACCCTAAGCACCGAGGTGGGAGGCACCCGTCTTGGCGCCAGCTCGGCTACGACGGATAAAGATGGAACCGTTTCCGCCTCCGTGATCTCCGGTTCGGTCAGTACCCCCGTGCGCGTGATTGCCACCGTTGCAGGCACAAATTTTCCTGCCCAATCCGCGCAACTGGTTGTAACCACCGGGGTGCCTGATCAAGACAGTTTCAGCTTGTTTATCAGCACCCCCAACCCCGAGGCCTTCGACATCGATGGCACCGAGGTGGACATCACTGCCCGCCTTGCGGACCGCTATAACAACCCCGCGCCCGATGGTACCCAGGTGGTCTTCACCACCGAAGGGGGCAGCATCGTTGGAAGCTGCACCACGACAATGGGAGCATGCTCGGTCAAATGGACATCGCAGAATCCTCGTCCCACCGATGGCCGGGTGACCTTGCTCGCCTATGCCATAGGCGAAGAAGGTTACACCGAGATCAATGGAGACGGCCGCTTTGGGCCATTGGATGGGTTTGCGTCCACCCAGGATTTGAGCGAGGCCTTCCGCGACGACAACGAGGATGGTATCTGGAACCCGGGAGAGTACTTCGTCGACTTCAACCGGAATGGCTCTTGGGACGCGGGCGATGGCCAGTTCAATGGCTGGCTGTGCGATGACACGACTCGCTGCTCATCCAATCACTCGCTCAATGTCTTCGGCCGCGCGACGATTGTCATGGCCGAGAGCCATGCAAACATCACCGCCAACACCGCCGACGGTCCCGTCGGGGACACCATCAGGCTCAACAGCACCGCAACCACCAAGGGCACATCCACCTTCACCATCAATGCTCAAGGCATCCGGACAGGGCAAGTCATGCCCGAGGGAACCAGGATCGAGGTTTCCACAAACTATGGCACCCTGAAAGGCGACTCCAGCTTTACCGTTCCCAAGACCATCGACCCCAATGCTGCACAGCACAGCTTCACCATCGAAGGCAAGGGAGCAAAGGGGAGTGGCGTCATTACAATCAAGGTCACAACCCCCAGCGGCGTGATCTCAACGCACACCATTAATGTCGAAGAAACGGTGACATAAGGCTTCACCACAGTGAAAGAGGGATTGAGCCCGGCACCCGCCGGGCTTTCTTGCTTTATGACCCCGCCGTTGGCATAAAGCGCCCATGAAACAGAGCATCTTCCTCGTCGGCCCCATGGGGGCCGGCAAGTCCACCTCCGGGCGTCTTTTGGCGCGCACCTTGGGGCTGACGTTTATCGACAGCGACAAGGTGATTGAGGAGCGCACCGGGGCGAGCATCCCGCTGATCTTCGAGCTGGAGGGCGAGGCCGGCTTCCGTGCCCGCGAGCGCGCCGTGATCGATGATCTGACCCGCAAGGCCGGCATCGTGCTGGCGACCGGCGGCGGGGCCATCCTGGCCCCCGAAAACCGCGAGGTGCTACGCGCGCGCGGCAAGGTGGTCTACCTCCATGCATCCGTCGACCACCAAATGGAACGCACGGCCCACGACCGCAATCGGCCACTGCTGCAGACCCCCGACCGGAGGGGAAAGCTGGAGGAGTTGATGAAAGTCCGCGAGCCCCTCTACCGCGAGACCGCGCATCTCGTGCTGAAAACCGACGGCCTCGCACCAAAGACTGTGGTGCAGCGCATCATCCGGGGTTTGGGGCTGGAGCGACACTGACCCCTGACCGAGGTGAGGCAGCATCCTTGCTACAATGCCGCCATTCTGGCTTCACTGACCCCATTCATGATGCACACCCTGAACGTTGACCTCGGCGAGCGCAGTTATCCCATCTACATCGGCCAGGCGCTGCTCGGCCAACCCGAGCTGCTGCGTCGGCACATTCCCGGCAAGAGTGTGCTGGTGGTGACCAACACCACCGTCGCCCCACTCTACCGCTCCCGGCTGGACCCGGCACTGGAAGGGCTGCGGGTCGAGACGGTGGTGCTGCCCGATGGCGAGGCCTACAAGTCGATTGAGAGCCTTACGACGATCTGGGATGCGCTGGTGCTTGGGCGCTTCGACCGCAACACCACCCTGATTGCCCTCGGCGGCGGGGTGATCGGTGACATCACCGGTTTTGCCGCCGCAAGCTACCAGCGTGGCGTGCACTTCATCCAAATCCCCACCACCCTGCTCGCGCAGGTGGACTCCTCGGTCGGTGGCAAGACCGGCATCAACCATCCCGGCGGCAAGAACATGATCGGCGCCTTCTGGCAGCCGCGCGCGGTGATCGCCGACACCGACACACTCAACACCCTGCCCGACCGCGAGCTCTCGGCCGGGCTGGCCGAGGTCATCAAATACGGGCTGATCTACGATGAGCCTTTCCTTGCCTGGATTGAGGCGAACATCGAACGCCTGCGGGCGCGTGAGCCCGAAGCCCTCGCCTACGCCATCCGCCGCTCATGCGAGATCAAGGCCGAGGTGGTCGGCCAGGACGAACGCGAAAGTGGCCTGCGCGCCATCCTCAACCTCGGCCATACCTTCGGCCACGCCATCGAGACCGCCACCGGCTATGGCCACTGGCTGCACGGCGAGGCCGTGGGCGCCGGCATGTGCATGGCCGCGCGCCTGTCCGAGCTGGAGGGCTGGCTTAGCGCGGCGGACGTAGCCCGTATCCGCGCCATCATCGAACGCGCCGGGCTGCCCACCCACGCCCCGGCCGGCATGACCCGCGAGCAGTTCCAGCACCTGATGGGCATCGACAAGAAGGTGTTCGATGGCAGGCTGCGCCTGGTCCTGCTGCAACGCATCGGCGAGGCGCGGGTGACCGGCGACTTCTCCCCCGCCCACCTGATCACCTGCCTCGATGAATTCACATCCTCTGCGGAGGCCCGCTAATGAACGCGACCGATGCCCCCATGGACACCCCCCATCCGCTGCGCGAGCGGGTCGAACTGATCGTCCACCTGCTCAAGTTCAGTGACCGCCTGTTCGCCATCATGAGCCCGGCCACGGACGAGCGCCACACCTTCACCGACCTGCTCATCAAGGAAGGCGGGGCCGGCCTGCTCATCGCGCGGGTCCAGCCCGACCTCGCCCTGAATGCAGAAGACGTGGCTACCGACCTCGCCAAGGCATGGGGGATCGAACTCAATCTCGGCGAATCGGCCATGCAGGCCATCGAACAGCGGCTCCCCGAACGGCTGCCCGAGCCTCGCCGGGCCGTTGCCATCATCGAGGATGTCGAACGCCTTCCCCCGCATGCCCTTGATGAGCTCATCGGCTTCATGCAGCGCCTCGATGGCCAGACGGGCGGCCGGGTACGGCTGGTATTGCTCGGCGGATCCAATCTGGCTGGCCAGCTCCAGCACATGCAGAGTCTGGAGACAGATGGCCAGGTCTATGCACTCCATCTCACCCCGCCCCCCGCCGAGGCCTTTGCCGAGATGGCGACCAGCGTCCCAGGCGACGCCTCCCCCGTCTTCGAGCACCCCGCGCCGCGCAGCAGCGAGACTTCCGTCCTCCCCGGGCGCGCCTTGCTCATCGGCGGTATCGCCGCCTCCCTCGCCCTTGCCGTCGTCATCGCCCTGCTGCTGCGGCCCGGCGAGCCCGAAGTGGAAAACGACCAACAGT
>JBMFOY010000108.1:0-6529 GCA_049969375.1 Halothiobacillaceae bacterium
AATCAAATGGTGGTAGCGGGGGCAGGATTTGAACCTACGACCTTCGGGTTATGAGCCCGACGAGCTACCGGACTGCTCCACCCCGCACTCGATGAGAGGCATTATAGAGATCTCGTAGCCTTTGTCAAGGGCCTGTATGAGGCCTGTATGAGTCCACCACCTTTGGCACTCAGGTTGGTGTTGGAGGAGGAAAGATAGAGGGAATGGTTGCCTGAGTCGATGAGGGTCGGATGTAATGACCAGGGTGTGCCATTGCCCCAAAATGACGAACCAGCCGTGCGACTGGGCTATGCTGCTAGTGGAGCAATGATAGATCAGCTCAGGAAACGCTGAATCATTCAGCGGTTTCCCGTTTGGGGCAGGACGCCCCAACGCGAATCAACGAGTTTAGTCGTTGATTCGCGGAGTCCGTCGCGGACATGCGCCGCGAAAAGACGAGCTGAAAAAATCCATGGACGGATTTTTTCAGAATTTCCCTAAGGAGATCCGCATGCGCTACGTCCGCCTCTTCGATGAACTGACGATCAACGATGTCCCCCTCGTCGGTGGCAAGAACGCCTCGCTGGGCGAGATGTTCCGCACCCTCAAGCCCAAAGGGGTCAACGTGCCTGGCGGCTTTGCCACCACCGCCGAGGCCTACTGGGCGGTGCTGGACCACAACGCGCTGCGCGAGCCCATCTTCAACCTGCTGGCCGGTCTCGATGTCGATGACGTGGTGCGCCTAGCCGAGGTGGGCGAGACCATCCGCGACTGGCTGACCCATGCTGAGCTGCCGGCCGAGCTCGCCGGCGAGATCGCGGAGGCTTACCGCAGGATGTCCGGGCCGGATGGCGCGACGGTCGACGTCGCCGTACGCAGCTCGGCCACTGCGGAGGACCTGCCGACCGCCTCCTTCGCCGGCCAGCAGGAGACCTATCTGAACATTCGCGGCGAGGCGAGCCTGCTCGCGACCTGCAAGCGCGTATTCGCCTCGCTGTTCACCGACCGCGCCATCGCCTACCGCGTGCATCAGGGCTTTGCCCACGACAAGGTTGCCTTATCAATTGGCGTGCAGCGCATGGTGCGCTCCGACCTCGCCTCCTCTGGGGTGATGTTCACCCTAGATACCGAATCCGGTTTCCGCGATGCTGTGCTCATCACCGCCGCCTGGGGCCTGGGCGAGAACGTGGTGCAGGGCGCGGTCAACCCGGACGAGTTCCTGGTATTCAAACCCACCCTGGCAAGCGGACACCGGCCGATCATCAAGCGCCAGCTCGGCAGCAAGGCCATGCGCATGATCTACACCCACGACAGCCTGGCCGGCCGCTCGACCCGCAACATCGAGGTTTCGCCGGACGAGCGCCACCGCTTCTGCATCAGCGACGATGAGGTCCTGGAGCTGGCGCGCCAGGCGGTCATCATCGAGCAGCACTACGGCCGCCCGATGGACATTGAGTGGGCCAAGGACGGCAACACGGGCGAGCTGTTCATTGTCCAGGCCCGCCCGGAGACCGTGCAAACCCAGGCGGACGCGAACCTGTTCAAACAGTACATCCTTGATGAGCGCGGCACGGTGCTCGCGGCGGGGCGCAGCGTCGGCCAGAAGATCGCGACCGGCAAGGCTCGCGTCATCCTGCATGCGCGCGACATGCACGAGCTGCAACCCGGCGAGGTGCTGGTGACCGACATCACCGACCCGGACTGGGAACCGATCATGAAGCGTGCCTCGGCCATCGTCACCAATCGTGGCGGTCGCACCTGCCACGCCGCCATCGTCGCCCGCGAGCTGGGTATTCCTGCCGTGGTCGGCTGCGGCGACGCCACCCAGACCGTGCCGGACGGTGAGGCGGTAACCGTCTCCTGCGCCGAGGGCGACACCGGCTTCATATATCAGGGCGCCCTGCCCTTCCGCGTGGAGGAGCAGCGCCTGGATGAGGCAGCGACCCACACCCGCACCAAGGTCTATCTCAACGTCGCCCAGCCCGAGCAGGCCTTCGAGTTCTCCCGCCTGCCATCGGACGGCGTGGGCCTTGCCCGGCTCGAGTTCATCATCATGCGCGGCATCCAGGCCCATCCCAATGCCCTGCTGCGTCCGGACAAGGTCGACGAGGCCACCCGCGGGAAGATCGCCCGCCTGATCCGCGGACATGCGGATGGGCGCGATTTCTTCGTCAAGCGCCTGTCCGAGGGCGTGGCGCAGATCGCTGCTGCCTTCTACCCGCGCCCGGTGATTGTGCGTTTCTCTGACTTCAAGTCGAACGAATATGCCGCCCTGCTTGGCGGATCAGGCTTCGAGCCGGACGAGGAGAACCCGATGATCGGCCTGCGCGGGGCGGCACGCTATCACCACCCCGACTATGCCGAGAGCTTCGCGCTCGAATGTCAGGCCATGAAGCGGGTTCGGGAAGATATGGGGCTGACCAACGTCGCCCTGCTGCTGCCCTTCGTGCGCACGGTGGACGAAGCGCGCGAGGTGATCGGCCTGATGGAGAAAAACGGTCTGGTGCGCGGCGAGGCGGGGCTTGCGCTCTACATCATGTGCGAGATCCCTGCGAACGCCATCCTCGCAGAGCTGTTCCTTGATCTGTGCGACGGCTTCTCCATCGGCTCCAACGATCTGACCCAGCTCACCCTTGGCGTGGACCGCGATTCGGGGCTTTTGACCGGCTTCGACGAGCGTGACCCGGCCGTGCTGGAGCTGATCCGCATGGCGATCAAGGCCTGCAAGGCCCGCGGAAAATACATCGGCATCTGCGGCCAGGCACCGTCCGACTTTCCGGAAATCACCCGCTTCCTGGTCGAGCAGGGCATCGACTCCCTCTCACTCAACCCGGACAGCCTGCTGAAGATGCGGCAGGTGGTGCGCGAGGCCGAAGGGGACTGAGGGAAATTCTGAAAAAATCCATCCATGGATTTTTTCAGCGCGTCTTATCAAGGCACATGTCCGCGAGGGACGCCGCGAATCAACGACGGAACGCGTTGTTCGCGTTGAGGCGTCCTGCCCCAAACGGGAAACGCTGAATGATTCAGCGTTTCCTGAGATTCCGCACCGGGGGCAGTCCCCGGCGGGTTCATGCCGGTGGAAGGAAGGCCTGAGGCGGGCGGATATGTTCGCTCCAGGCATTGACAATGCCGCAGAACAGCTGGGCAGTCATCTGGGCATCATAGAGGGCGCCGTGGGCCTGCGTGCCATCCCATGCCAGCCCCGCCTCGGCACAGGCCTTGGCCAGCACCGTCTGGCCGTAGGCGAGGCCGGACAGCGTGGCGGTGTCGAACACCGTGAACGGATGGAAGGGATTCCGCTTGTGAGCGGTGCGGGCCACCATGGCGTTGAGGAAACCGAGGTCGAAATGGGCGTTGTGACCAACCAGCACGGCGCGCTTGCAGCCCTCCTCCTTCATCGCCCGGCGGATGGGCGCGAAGATCAGATCCAGCGCCTCGCGCTCCTCCACCGCATGGCGCAGTGGATTGTGCGGGTCGATCTTGTTGACCTTCAGCGCTTCCTCGGTGATGCGGGCCCCGGGAAACGGCGCCACGTGCACACCGACCTGCTCCCCCGCGCCCAGTCGTCCCTCGGCATCGAAGCCGAGGATCACGGCCCCCACCTCCAGCACCGCGTCGGTGGTAGGCTCAAAGCCGCCCATCTCCATGTCCACCACCACCGGGAGAAAGCCCCGGAAGCGGGCAGCCATCAGGCCCTTACCGCCCTCGCTCACTTCAGGCGCCAGTGCAAGGTCTCGCCCGTGCGCAAGGGCACCAGCTCCACGCCCGGTTCGACCTCGATCGGGGCAGGCGCGATCCACGCCTCCTTCACCAGCGTGATGCGGCCCTCATTGCGCGGCAGGCCATAGAAGTCCGCACCAAAGTGGCTGGCAAAGCCTTCCAGCCGATCCAGGGCCCCCGCCTGGTCAAAGGCCTCGGCGTACAGCTCAATGGCGGCGTGCGCGGTGTAGCATCCGGCACAACCGCAACTCGACTCCTTGGCGTTCTTCGGGTGCGGTGCGCTGTCGGTGCCGAGGAAAAACTTCGGGTTACCGCTGGTGGCCGCCGCCACCAGCGCCTGGCGGTGCTCCTCGCGTTTGAGGATCGGCAGGCAGTAGTAGTGCGGACGGATGCCGCCGACCAGCATGGCGTTGCGGTTGTATAGCAGGTGGTGGGCGGTGATGGTGGCGCCGACATGGGCCGGGGCCGCCTTGACGAACTCGGCGGCATCGCGGGTGGTGATGTGCTCCATCACCACCTTCAGCTCCGGAAAATCACGCAGCAGGGGCGCCAGCACGCGGTCAATAAAGACCTTTTCCCGATCGAAGATGTCGGTCGCAGGATCGACCACCTCGCCGTGCACACACAGCACCATGCCCTCGCGCTGCATGGCCTCGAACACCGAGTAGACCGCGCGGATGTCGGTCACCCCACGATCGGAATGGGTGGTCGCCCCGGCCGGATACAGCTTGACGGCATGCACGATGCCACTCGCCTTGGCGCGGGCAATCTCCTCGGGCGGCGTGTTGCCGGTGAGGTAGAGGGTCATCAGCGGCTGGAAAGAGGCGCCCGCTGGCAACGCGGCGAGGATACGCTCACGGTAGGCCTGTGCATCCTCGGTGGTCACCACCGGCGGGACGAGATTGGGCATGACGATGGCGCGGGCAAACTCACGCACCACGTCAGGCAGCACCGCCTTGAGCATGGCGCCGTCGCGCAGGTGGATGTGCCAGTCATCAGGGCGGGTCAGGGTGATCTGCATGCGGTGGCTCACATGATGGGCTTGTCCTGTTCAAGCAAAAGCCCGGCGGACCGGGCTGATGCGCGGCATCGGCAGAGGCTTACCACGCAATATAGGCGTAGCCTTTCTCCTGCAGCTCCATGATGGCCGCAGCGCCAACTTCTTCCACCTGGGCGAAATCCAGCATGTCGGATTTTTCCCAGCCGATAGTTTTCATCGTGTTGCCACAGGCAATGTATTTCACACCGTAGTTTTTAGCCTGAGACTCGACGCGCTGGCGCAGGATGGCTGGGATGTCGCGTTTCGGGTTCTTGGCGAGCAGGTGGATGCCGGCGCCGAACACCACCACCGCGATTGACACATTGTCCTCGTACTTGGTCAACATGGCGCTGATCGAGTTGAGGATGTGCTCAATGTACTCCCACTCGGCGTGGTTGAGCTGGTAGACGATCTTGTGCTCAGGCGGGTCCCCAGGGAAACGCCCGCTCTTCTTGGCTTCGGTAGCCTGCACGGTGGCGGAAAGACCGAACAGTGCCCCCACGGCAGAAAGACCGGTCAGAAATCGGCGGCGGGCGTTGCTCATCCAGTGACTCCTCATCAAATCAATTTTTCGGAACTATACCAAAAGACTGGTCTATGAGGCGTGGAGCCCCATCCTCCCGTCCTCAGGACCATCGCATGAACCGGCCCCATCGCTCTGAAGGCTCGCGCAGGAGCGGCGCCCTCGCCGCGACAGGCACGACGTGCTCAGACCATCTCATTGTTCTTTTTGGCAGCGCAGGACGCCCCAGGTTCCGCGCCCCTCAACGGCCCCACAGCCAGGCGGCACCGCGCACGCCGCTGGAGTCACCATGCAGGGGGGCGACGAGACGGGTAGCAACCCGGTCGGAAAACACATACCTGCCCCACAGCTTCGGCACGTTGTCATACAGGCGGCGCACGTTGGACATGCCACCGCCGAGTACGATCACGTCCGGATCAAGGATGTTGATGACGTGCGCCAGACTCCGCGCCATGCGATCCTCGTAACGCTGCAGGCAGGCTTCGCACAGGGCATCCCCCGCTTCAGCGCGGGCCACGATCTCCGGCGCCTGAAGTCTGTCTCCACTTTCCGCTGCGAATACGTTCGCAAGGCCGGTGCCGGACAGCCAGGTCTCGATGCAGCCGTGCTTACCGCAGTAGCAGGCCGGCCCCGGCCGCTCGTCATCGTTCGGCCAGGGCAACGGGTTGTGCCCCCACTCCCCAGCAATGGCGTTGGGGCCGGTTAGGGCATGGCCGCGCACCACCACGCCCGCACCACAGCCGGTGCCGACGATCACGCCGAACACCACCTCCGCCCCGGCCGCGGTACCATCCACCGCCTCGGACAGGGCGAAGCAGTTGGCGTCGTTGGCCATGCGTATCTCTCGCCCCAAAAGCTGCTCCAGATCCTGCTTGAGTGGTTTGCCATTGAGCACGGTCGAATTGCTGTTCTTCATCAAGCCGCTCGCGGGCGAGATCGCCCCCGGTGTGCCGATGCCGACCGTGCACGCCGCACCGGCTGCCCGCTCGGCGCGGGCCACCAGCCCCCCGATCGCAGCCAGCGTTCCCGCGTAATCCCCCTGCGGGGTTGGCACCCGCTCACGGAAGCATACCGATCCTGCATCGTCCAGTACGATGGCTTCGATCTTGGTGCCGCCGAGATCAATCCCTATGCGCATGCATGACACCCTCTGCATCGACCGCCCTCATACAAATTGGCTATTGACCTCATTTCATAATTCAATTTTATTTAAGGAAACTCTGAAAAAATCCATCCATGGATTTTTTCAGCTCGTCTTATCAAGG
>JBMFOY010000109.1:0-4541 GCA_049969375.1 Halothiobacillaceae bacterium
GCGCCCACGCCCTGGCTGAGCCGTTCGGGGGATTTGCTATCGCCCTGCACGAGCTTTCCGATCACCTGCACGAGGCCGATATCGTCATCACCGCCACGGCCAGCCAGCTACCCATCCTGGGCAAGGGCGCGGTGGAAAGTGCCTTGAAGCGGCGCAAGCGTCGCCCCATGTTCATGGTCGACATCGCCGTGCCGCGCGATATCGAGCCGGAGGTGGGCGACCTGGAGGATGTCTACCTCTACACCGTCGACGACCTGGAGCAGGTCATTGATGAGAACCGTCGCTCCCGCCAAGAGGCCGCGCAGCAAGCCGAGGAAATCATCGACGCGCAGGTCGGCCATTTTCTCGACTGGCTGCGCATGCAGGGCGGCGCGGACATCATCCGCGACCTGCGTGCCGGTGCCGAGCAGGCGCGCGACGAGGTCCTTGAGCGCGCCCTTGGTCAGCTCGCCCGGGGGCAGCCGGCGGAAGAGGTCCTGCGCCACCTGGCGCATGCACTGACCAATAAGCTCATGCACGCTCCCACCGTGGCCCTGCGCGAGGCCTGCCAGACGGGCCAGATTGAAACGGTCGAGACTGCGCGCCTGCTGTTCGACCTGCGGCGCGATTAGCCCCCATCCCTGCCCGGGACCATACCCGCTACGTGGTCGGTTATACCGGAATGATCGCGGCGGGGCGCCCCTCCTACGGCCTTTTCCTGTCAGTTCTGAAGCCATGCACCTATCCATTTACGACCGCCTCGAACAACTCGCCTCCCGCTTCGATGAGGTCACGGCGCTGCTCGCCGATCCCGATGTGATTGGCGACAACCAACGTTTTCGCGACCTGTCGCGCGAGTACGCCCAACTCGAGCCCATGGTCCGCACTCTGCGTGATTACCGTGCTGTCGAGGCGGGCATGGCTTCGGCCCGCGAGATGGCCGCCGAGGACGATGTCGAGCTGCGCGCCATGGCCGAGGACGAACTGACTGCGCTCGCCGCGCGTCACGAGGCGCTGGAGCTGGAGCTGCAAAAGTACCTGCTGCCGAAGGACCCCTACGACGAACACAACATCTTTCTCGAGGTGCGCGCCGGCACCGGCGGCGATGAGGCCGCCATCTTCGCCGGTGACCTCATGCGCATGTACGCGCGCTATGCCGAGCGCCGGGGCTGGCTGGTCGAGATTTTGAGCGAGAATCCGGGCGAGCACGGGGGGTATAAGGAGGTAATCGCCCGCATCCAGGGTCAGGGTGCCTATTCGCGCCTCAAGTTCGAGTCCGGTGCCCATCGCGTGCAGCGTGTGCCGGAGACCGAGGCGCAGGGGCGCATCCACACTTCCGCCGCCACCGTCGCCATCCTGCCGGAACTCGACGAATCGGAAGAGATCGACATCAACCCCGCCGATCTCAAGATCGATACCTTCCGCGCCTCCGGGGCGGGCGGCCAGCATGTCAACAAGACCGAGTCCGCCATCCGCATCACCCACCTGCCCAGTGGCATCGTGGTCGAATGCCAGGACGAACGCTCCCAGCATAAGAACCGCGCCCGTGCGATGGGGCTGCTCAAGGCCAAGTTGGACGACATCGAGCGCAGCAAGCGCCAGAGTGTGCAGGCTGCCGAGCGTAAGCGGCTGGTCGGCTCGGGCGATCGCTCGGAGCGCATTCGCACCTACAACTTCCCGCAGGGTCGGGTGACCGACCACCGCATCAATCTCACGCTCTACCGCATTGACGACATCATGCAGGGCGACCTCGATCCGCTCATCGAGCCGCTGATGCAGGCGCACCAGGCCGAGCTTTTGGCCGAGTTGGCGCAGTCGGGCGGACTTTGACGATGCTCATCGGACAAGCCCTCCGCTGGGCGGTGGAGCAGCTCAAGGATGGCGATAGCCCGCGCGCGGATGCCGATATCCTGCTCGCCCACGTCCTCGTCCGTCCGCGCAGTTATTTGTTGGCTTGGCCCGAGCGGGAGCTGTTGCCCGGCCAGTGGACGGCCTTCCGGGCGCTGGTGGAGCGCCGCGCGCGCGGCGAACCGGTGGCCTACCTGACCGGTTCGCGTGAGTTTTTCGGGCTGGATCTTGCGGTCTCGAACGCCGTGCTGATTCCCCGGCCGGAGACCGAGCTTCTGGTGGAGGCCGCGCTCGAGCGGTTGCCTGGTCGGCCCTGCATGGTGGCTGATCTTGGCAGCGGCAGCGGGGCCATCGCCTTAGCCATCGCCAAGATGCGGCCGGATGCGCGCGTGGTGGCCGTGGATGCCTCGCAGCAGGCGCTCGAGGTGGCGCGCACCAATGTCGAACGGCTGGGCCTGCGGAATGTTGAGCTGCGCGAAGGGGACTGGTGCAAAGGGTTGGCAGACGAGCGTTTCGATATGATCGTCAGCAATCCCCCCTACATCTGCGAGGATGACCCGCATCTTGCCCGGGGCGATGTGCGCTTCGAGCCGGCCATGGCGCTGGCCTCCGGGGCGGACGGCCTTGAGGCGATCCGGGCCATCGTCGCCTGCGCGCCTTTGCATCTGAGTCCGGGGGGCTGGCTTCTGTTCGAGCATGGCTTTGATCAGGCGGAAGCGGTCGCCGGGCTGATGCGCAAGGCGGGGTTCATTGACGTCGAATCGCTCAGGGACCTGCTCGGCCACGGGCGGGTTACATTGGGCAGAACCGCCGTTGGGCAGCCCCATTTTTCTATGGAATAATGCCGCTCTGACAAAGCTTTACTAGGTGTGACCCGCCAATGGACGAGAACCGCAAGAAGGCGCTAGCCGCCGCCCTGACCCAGATCGAACGCCAGTTCGGCAAGGGTTCTGTGATGCGCATGGGCGATTCCACCGCCTCGCGCGAGGTGGATGTCATCTCCACCGGATCGCTGGGCCTGGATCTCGCCCTCGGCATTGGCGGTCTGCCGCGTGGCCGTGTGATCGAAATCTACGGTCCGGAATCCTCGGGTAAGACCACCCTGACCCTGCAGGTCATTGCCGAGGCGCAGAAGAAGGGGGGCGTGTGCGCCTTCGTTGATGCCGAGCACGCGCTTGACCCGACCTATGCCGCCAAGTTGGGCGTGAATGTTGACGACCTGCTCGTTTCCCAGCCGGACACCGGCGAGCAGGCGCTCGAGATCGCCGACATGCTGGTGCGCTCCAACGCCATCGACGTGGTGGTGATTGACTCCGTCGCCGCGCTGGTGCCAAAGGCCGAGATCGAGGGCGAGATGGGCGACTCCCACGTCGGCCTGCAGGCCCGCTTGATGAGCCAGGCGTTGCGCAAGTTGACCGCCAACATCAAGCGCTCCAACTGCCTGGTCATCTTTATCAACCAGATTCGCATGAAGATCGGGGTGATGTTCGGCAGCCCGGAGACCACCACCGGCGGCAACGCGCTGAAATTCTATGCCTCGGTGCGCATGGATATCCGCCGCATCGGCTCGGTCAAGAAGGGCGACGAGGTCATCGGCAACGAAACCCGGGTCAAGGTTGTCAAGAACAAGCTTGCGCCCCCGTTCAAGCAGGTCGAGTTCGAGATCCTCTACGGCGAGGGCATCTCGCGCGAGGGCGAAATCATCGAGCTGGGCGTGGCCAACGGCCTGATCGACAAGTCCGGGGCCTGGTACAGCTACAACGGCGAGAAGATCGGCCAGGGCAAGGACAATGTGCGCCAGTGGCTGAAGGAGCATCCCGAGAAGGCGCAGGAGATCGAGCAACAGATCCGCGCCAAGGCGATACCGGCCGGTGCTGGCGGCCGCGCGGCGGTGAGCGACGAGGCCCTTGTCGAAGAGTTCTGATTCAAACGACGGCGGGCCGGATGCCCGCGAGGCCGCGCTGCGTCTGCTGACCCGGCGCGAGCACGCGGCGGCCGAACTGGTGCGCAAGCTCGAGCAGCGAGGCATCGCGCGCGACGAGGCGCGCGAGGCGGTGGCCGAGCTGCGTGAGGCCGGCTGGCAGAGCGATGTACGCTATGCCCAGGAGTTTGCCTCCGCCCACGTCGCGCGCGGCGACGGCCCGCTGAAGATCCGTGCGGCCCTGCAGGCGCGGGGGGTGAGGGAGGGCGAGATCGAAGAAGCGCTCGCGGGCCTCGAGGTCGACTGGCTCGCTCGGGCCCGCCAGGCGCGGGCCAAACGCTTCGGCGTGACTCTGCCTTCCGCTCCGGCCGACCAGGCCCGCCAGATACGTTTTTTGCAAACGAGGGGGTTCCCCTCCTCCGTCGCACGTCAAGCCGTGCGTTCCGCCGATTCCTACGAAGACTGAACTGGCATGAAAACCGCCGAAATCCGCACAAGCTTCCTTGAATTCTTCCGCTCCAAGGGGCACACCATCGTCCCCTCCAGCAGTCTAGTGCCGGTGGGCGACCCGACCCTGCTGTTCACCAACGCGGGCATGAACCAGTTCAAGGACGTGTTCCTCGGCTTCGACCAGCGCCCCTACACCCGAGCCGCCAGCAGCCAGAAGTGCGTGCGCGCAGGTGGCAAGCACAACGACCTCGAGAACGTGGGTTACACCGCCCGCCATCACACCTTCTTCGAGATGCTGGGCAACTTCAGCTTCGGCGACTACTTCAAGCGCGAGGCTATCGCC
>JBMFOY010000109.1:4551-6510 GCA_049969375.1 Halothiobacillaceae bacterium
GCTGCCCAAGGACAAGCTCTGGGTCACGGTGTATGCCGAGGATGACGAGGCGTATGCCATCTGGACCAAGGAGATCGGTGTCCCGGCGGAGCGCTGCATCCGCATCGGCGATAACAAGGGTGCGCGCTACGCCTCCGACAACTTTTGGGCGATGGGCGATACCGGCCCCTGCGGCCCCTGCACCGAGATCTTCTATGACCACGGCGAGGGCATCTGGGGCGGCCCGCCGGGATCACCGGAGGAAGACGGCGACCGCTACATCGAGATCTGGAACAACGTGTTCATGCAGTTCAACCGCGATGAACACGGGGTGATGCACCCGTTGCCCAAGCCCTCGGTGGACACCGGCATGGGGATCGAGCGTATCGCCGCCGTCATGCAGGGCGTACATTCGAACTACGAGATCGACCTGTTCCAGGCGCTGATCAAGGCGGCAGCCCGTGAAACCGCACAGACCGATCTGGACACCCCTTCGCTCAAGGTGCTGGCCGACCATATCCGCGCCTGCGCCTTCCTGATCGCTGACGGCGTGATCCCCAGCAACGAGGGGCGGGGCTATGTGCTGCGTCGCATCATCCGCCGTGCCATCCGCCATGGCTGGAAGCTGGGCGCACGCGCCGCTTTTTTCCACCGCCTGGTGCCGGACCTCGTGGCCGAGATGGGCGAGGCCTATCCGGAGCTCGTGCGCGAGCAGACTCGCGTGATGGCGACCCTCAAGCAGGAAGAGGACCGTTTCTTCGAGACCATCGAGCACGGCATGGCCATCCTCGAGGGCGAACTGAAGACCCTGGGGGAGGGCGGTGTATTCAACGGCGAGACGGCGTTCAAGCTGCACGACACCTATGGCTTCCCCCTCGATTTGACCCAGGACATCTGCCGCGAGCACGGGATCAGCGTCGATGCCGCCGCCTTCGATGCCGCCATGGCGCGGCAGAAGGAGCAGGCGCGCGCTGCCGGCAAGTTCAAGATGGCCGCCAACCTCGAATACGACGGCCCGGCCACCACCTTCCACGGCTACGAACAGCTTGAGACCCAGGGCAACATCCTCGCCCTGTACAAGGACGGCGTGGCAGTCAACCGGCTGGAGGAGGGTGAGATGGGCGTGGTCGTGCTCGATGACACCCCGTTCTACGCCGAATCCGGCGGCCAGGTGGGTGATCGGGGCGAGCTGCGCTCAAGCCACGGCATCTTCGCCGTCGAGGACACGCAGAAGATTCAGGCGACCGTGTTCGGCCACCACGGCGTGGTCAAGACCGGAAGCCTGAGCGTGGGCAACGGCGTGACTGCGAAGGTCGACGTGCAGGCCCGCCAGCGCACCATGCGCAACCACTCCGCCACCCACCTGCTGCACAAGGCCCTGCGCGAGGTGCTGGGCGAGCACGTACAGCAGAAGGGTTCGCAGGTCGATCCGGACAAGACCCGTTTCGACTTCGTCCACCACCAGCCGATGACCGACGAAGAAATCCGTCGTGTGGAAAACATCGTCAATGCGGAAATTCTGGCCAATGTGCCGACGCAGACCCGCGTGGTGCCGATCGACGAGGCGCGCAAACTCGGGGCGATGATGCTGTTCGGCGAGAAATACGGCGAGGTGGTGCGCGTCTTGGATATCGGCAGCTCGCGCGAGCTGTGCGGCGGCACCCACGTTGAACGCACCGGCGACATCGGCCTGTTCAAGATCGTGGCCGAATCCGGGGTGGCGGCCGGGGTTCGGCGTGTCGAGGCGGTCACCGGCGACAACGCGCTGGCCCATGTGCAGCGTCAGCAGGCCGTGCTGGACGACGTCGCGGCGGCGCTCAAGTCCTCTGCCAGTGAGGCCCCGGGCAAGATCGCCCAGCTGCTGGACGGCATGCGTCAGCTCGAGAAGGAACTGGCGAGGCTCAAGTCTAAGCTGGCGACCGCGCAGGGCGAAGAACTGGTAAACCAGGCGGTCGAAATCCACGGCGCCAAGGTGCTCGC
>JBMFOY010000110.1:0-6389 GCA_049969375.1 Halothiobacillaceae bacterium
CAATTACCTCACTGGGACAGGGTCACGGGTGAGGGAAACGCTGAATCATTCAGCGTTTCCCGTTTGGGGCAGGATGCCCCAACGCGAACAACGACGTCAGTCGTTGATTCGCGGAGTCCGTCGCGGACATGCGCCTTGATAAGACGCGCTGAAAAAATCCATGGATGGATTTTTTCAGAGTTACCTGAGTGTAGACCATCACCACCAGGCACGGATGCCAGCCACGCCCTGCGCGCCCAGCCCCACGGCGACGGGAAGTTCCATCTCCCCCACCCCGCCCAGGGCGTAGACCGGCAGGACATGATCGGCGATCAGCGCGGCAAAGCGCGGCCAGCCCAGCGTTTTGGCGCCAGGATGCGAGGCGGTGGGGAGCACGGGAGAGAGGAAGGCGTAATCCAGCCCAAGCTTGGCGGCATGCGCCAGTTCGGCCTCATCGTGGCAGGAGGCGCCCACCCAGCAGAGGCCCTCGGGCCGGGCGGTCAGCGCCATGAGCCGGTGGCGGTTGAGGTGCACGCCATCCGCGCCAAGGCGCAACGCATCAGAGGGATCGGCATTGAGGATGGCGATGCCGCCTGCCGAACGAATACGGGGAAGAGCCCCGTCCGCCACGCGCAGTGCCTGCTCGCCCCGCAGGATCACCATGCGCAGCCCGAGGCCGAGCGTCCGCTCAAGACGAGCGACAAAGTCGGCATCCGAACCGGCCTCGCCGGTGATCAGACAACGCGGCGGCAGGGCCAAGGCGTTGATGATCGGCCGGTTGGCGGCGGGAAAATCGCGCGCCTTGAGCGCGGCAGGCGCCACCCAATCGAGCGGCTGCCCCAGCCGGCCCTCGGGCTTACCCTGCCAGGTCGTCACGCGCCAGACGTGCAGCACCACCTCCCGCTCAGGGTAGTGATGACGGACATTCATCCAGTGACTGGCTGCGAGCGGCTGGATGCCGGTCTCCTCCTCAAGTTCACGCACCAGGGCCTCGTGCTCGGACTCGCCCGGTTCGAGCTTGCCACCGGGGAACTCCCACAGCCCGCCAAGGGGCTGATGGGGCAGGCGGCGGGCGATCAGCACCCGCCCATCGTCACTCTGGATGACGGCACAGACGACGCGCAAGGGAGGCTTGTTCATCCTTTGACCCTTCATCGGTTTTGGCTTGGGATCACCGCGGAACGCGACTCCCATGGGCCCAGCGAAGCACGGTAGGAGCGCCGCCCTCGGCGCGAACTGGATGAAGGATCGGCCCGAGGGCAGGCCTCCTACAAGCGGCTACGGGTAGGCGCGGCGTGCCGTCACGACGGCTAACGCCCCTCAGCTACGGTACTCGGCGTTGATCTTCACGTAGTCGTAGGAGAAATCGCAGGTCCAGACCGTCTCCCACGCCTCGCCACGCCCAAGATCCACGCGGATGGTGATCTCGGGCTCCTTCATCACCGCTGCCGCCTCGGCCTCGACATAGTCCGGATGACGGCCGCCGTGCTCCGCCACTAGCACCGGCCCCAACCACAGGCGCACGGTATTCACGTCCAAGTCTGTGATGCCCGCATAGCCAATGGCAGCCAGAAGACGCCCAAGGTTCGGGTCGGAGGCGAACAGTGCGGTCTTGATCAGCGGCGAATGGGCGATCGCCTTGCCGACCTTCAGACACTCCTCGCCGCTGCGCCCGCCCATCACCTCGATGGTGACGAACTTGGTCGCGCCCTCGCCGTCGCGCGCCAGGGCCTGGGCGAGAAACACGGCCACCTCGCGCACCGCCGCGTACAGCGCGGCGTAACCTGCCGACTGCTCGGATTCGATGCTCACGCCGGAGGTGCCTGCGGCAATCAGGATGAAGCTGTCGTTGGTGGAGGTGTCGCCGTCCACGGTCACGCGGTTGAAGGAGACGTTGGTGATCTCGCGCAGCATCTTCTCCAAGAGCGGCTGGGCCACGGCAGCATCAGTCGCAACATAGCCGAGCATGGTGGCCATGTTCGGGTGGATCATGCCGGAGCCCTTGGCAATGCCGGTGACGGTGATGGTCTGGCCGTCGATCTCGACCTGGCGGGACAGCCCCTTGGCGACGATATCAGTGGTCATGATCGCCTCGGCGGCAACCTCCCAGTGGGCCTCGCCGAGATGGGCGATGGCTGCGGGCAGGCCCGCCTCGATGCGCTCGACCGGCAGCGGCTCCATGATCACGCCGGTGGAGAACGGCAGCACCTGTTCGGGCTTGCATCCAAGCTGCTGGGCCAGCGCCTCGCACACCCGGTAGGCACGCTTAAGGCCATCTTCCCCGGTGCCCGCGTTGGCGTTGCCGGTATTGACCACCAGTGCGCGGATCGGCTCACCCTTGGCGAGGAACTTGCGGCACAGGGTCACTGGGGCTGCGCAGAAGCGGTTCTGGGTGAACACGCCAGCGACGCGGGCCCCTTCGGGCAGGGTCATGACCAAGAGGTCCTTGCGATGGGCTTTGCGCACGCCAGCCTCGGCCACGCCAAGGCGGATGCCCGCAATCGGCTTGAGGCTGCCGGGGGCGGGGGGATTTAGGTTGACAGGCATGATCAAACTCCTGCTTCCTTCGAGTGTAAGGAACGGGCAGAGAAGGGTGAGGGCTTGGGCCCTCTCACCCTTAGGAAAATTCTGAAAAAATCCATCCATGGATTTTTTCAAATCGCCTGTCGAGGTATACGCCCGCGACAGGCTCCGAACATCAATCACTTCGCGTGATTGATGTTCGTGCAAGCCATCTAGGCTCACCTTACCAGGCCGTTGAAAAGCGTTTTTCAACGGCCTGGTAACCCCTCTCCCGCAGGCGGGAGAGGGGGGCAAAGAAGGCTATCTCAGGCGAGTTTGCCGTGGCAGTGCTTATACTTCTTGCCGGAGCCGCACCAGCAGGGGTCGTTGCGGCCGAGCTTCTCGCCCTCGCGCTGGTAGGGGACCTCCTTGCCCGCCACCTCGCCGAAGTTGGCATCGACGACCTCGTCGTCGCCCCAGGCCTTGGCACCCGGGTGGATGGCCTCGACCGGCGGGGTCGCGGGGGGTTCCTCGAAGCTCGCCATCGCCTCGGGCTGCTGCACCTGCACGCGGCACAGCACCTGGACGATGTCGTGCTGCATGCGCTCGAGCATGGCGGTGAACAGCTCGAAGGCCTCGCGCTTGTATTCCTGGGTGGGGTTCTTCTGCGCGTAGCCGCGCAGGCCGATGCCCTGGCGCAGGTAGTCCATCGCCGCAAGGTGTTCCTTCCACAGGTGGTCGAGCACCTGCAGCATCACGCCCTTCTCGAAGCGGCGCAGCACCTCCGCGCCCGCCATCTCCTCCTTGCGCGCGTAGTCGGCGGCGAAGGCCTGCTGGATACGCGCCAGCAGACTCTCCTCGTGCAGCTCGGCATCCTCGTCCAGCCACTGCTGGATAGGCAGCGCGAGGCCGAATTCCTCGGCCAGGTGCTTTTCGAGGCCCGGGACATCCCATTGCTCGTCCAGGCTGCCGGGCGGGATAAACCGGTGGAAGGCGGCGGCCAGCACGTCCTCGCGCATGGCGCTCACCGCCTCGCTGACGTCTTCGGATTCCATCAGCTGACGGCGCTGGGCATACACCACCTTGCGCTGGTCATTGGCCACGTCGTCGTATTCGAGCAGATGCTTGCGGATGCCGAAGTTGTGGCCTTCCACCTTGCGCTGGGCGTTCTCGATCGCCTTGGTGACCCAAGGGTGGGAGATGGCCTCGCCGTGCTGCATGCCGAGCTTCTTCATCAGCATGCCGACGCGGTCCGAGGCGAAGATGCGCATCAGGTTGTCTTCGAGCGAGAGGTAGAAGCGGGTCGAGCCCGGATCGCCCTGGCGGCCCGAGCGGCCGCGCAGCTGATTATCAATACGGCGCGACTCATGCCGTTCAGAGCCAATCACGTGCAGGCCACCCGCAGCAATCACGGCGTCATGGCGCTGCTGCCAGGCCTCACGCGCCTTGGCCTTGGTCGCCTCATCGGCATGGCCAAGGGCCAAGAGCTCCATCTCCAGATTGCCGCCGAGCACGATGTCGGTGCCACGACCTGCCATGTTGGTGGCGATGGTGACCGCACCGGGGCGCCCCGCCTCGGCCACGATCTCCGCCTCGCGCTCGTGCTGCTTGGCGTTGAGCACGTTGTGCTTGATGCCAGCCTTCTTGAAGCGCTCGGAAAGCAGCTCGGACACATCGATCGAGGCGGTGCCGACCAGCACCGGCTGTTGACGTGCGACGCAGTCCTGCACATCGCGCAGGATGGCGTCGTACTTCTCCTCGGCGGTTAGGTAAACCAGGTCAGGGTGGTCGATCCGTTGCACCGGCTTGTTGGTGGGGATAATCACCACCTCCAGGCCGTAGATCTGGTGGAACTCCGGGGCCTCGGTGTCCGCCGTGCCGGTCATGCCAGCAAGCTTGGCATACAGGCGGAAGTAGTTCTGGAAGGTGATCGAGGCAAGGGTCTGGTTCTCGGGCTGGACAGGCACACCCTCCTTGGCCTCGATCGCCTGGTGCAGGCCCTCGGACCAGCGGCGGCCGGCCAGAGTGCGGCCGGTGAACTCATCGACGATGATCACCTGCTGGTCGCGCACGATGTACTCGACGTTGCGGCGGTAGATGGCATGCGCGCGTAGGGCGGCATTGAGGTGATGCACCAGCATGATGTTCTTGGCGTCATACAGGTTCTCGCCCTCGGCCAACAGGCCAATCTGGCGCAACAGTATCTCGGCCTTCTCGTGGCCCTGCTCGGTGAGATAGACCTGCTTCTGTTTCTCATCAACGGTGAAGTCGCCGCGTTCCTCCTCGGTGAGCGGCTCCTCGCCTTCTTTAGGCTCCTCGCGCACCTGGCGCTTGAACTCGGGAATCAGGCCGTTGATGGCGTGGTAGAGCTCGGAATTGTCCGCCGCGGGTCCGGAGATGATCAGCGGTGTACGCGCCTCATCGATAAGGATCGAGTCCACCTCATCCACGATGGCGAAGTTGAGCGGACGCTGCATGACCTCGTCCAGGCTGAAGGCCATGTTGTCGCGCAGGTAGTCGAAGCCCAGCTCGTTGTTGGTGGCGTAGGTGATATCGCAGGCGTAGGCATCGCGCTTGGCGCGGTTGTCCATGCCTGGCACCACGATGCCCACCGTCAGGCCGAGCGCATTGTACAGCCGCCCCATCCACTCGGCGTCGCGACGGGCCAGGTAGTCGTTGACGGTGACCACGTGCACGCCCTTGCCGGACAGCGCGTTGAGGTAGGCAGCCAGGGTCGCGACCAGGGTCTTGCCCTCGCCGGTGCGCATCTCGCTGATCTTGCCTTCGTGCAGCACCATGCCGCCGATCAGCTGCACGTCGAAGTGGCGCATGCCAAGCACCCGGCGGCTGGCCTCGCGGCAGACGGCGAAGGCCTCGACCAGCAGCTCATCCAGTGTGGCCCCCTGAGCGAGCCGGTCGCGGAATTCCTGCGTCTTGCCCGCCAGCTCATCCATCGACAGGGCCTGCATGGCGGGTTCGAGGGCATTGATGGCGGCGACCTGCTTGCGCAGGCGACGCAGGATGCGGTCGTTACGGCTACCGAAGACCTTGCTGAACAGCTTGCCAATCATTGCGAAAAACTTTTCCTAAGGAAATTCTGAAAAAATCCATCCATGGATTTTTTCAGCTCGTGTCGTCGCGACACATGTCCGCGACGGCCTCCGCGAATCAACGACGGAACGCGTTGTTCGCGTTGGGGCATCCTGCCCCAAACGGGAAACGCTGAATGATTCAGCGTTTCCCTAAAGAGAAATCCCCGGGAGCCTGGAGCTCGCCACGGGGCTTGTGGAGGGCGCGCCGGGGCGCCAGAACCAGCCCATCTTAGACCAGAGCCCCTGCCTTTGGTAGGCTGAACACTTACCGGAGGTACCCGCCATGGCCCTTGAGCGCCCCCCCCTTCCCACCACGCTGCTCGCCCACATCCAGCGCCGCAAGGCACTCGAGGACGCCCTGCGCCGTGTCCTGCCCGAGGAGCTTGGCAGGCATGTGTTTCTGCTCAATGTCCGCGGCGATACCTTGGTGCTGGGCTGCGACGTCCAGGCCCTGATCACCCCGCTGCGCTTCCAGGCACCCCAGCTTTTGGCCGCCGCCGGCGAGATGCTCAACGAAGGCCGGCCTGTGCGGATCGCCTGGCGCACCCTCCCCTCTCTTCCCGAGCGAACCTCGCAGCTGCACCCCCGCTACCCATCCACCGAGATCGCCGAGGGGGTGGAGGCCGCTGCCCGCTGCGTTACCGACCCCACGCTCCGCTCGGCCCTGCACCGGCTGGCGCGGGCCGTGGGCAAGAGAAACCCCACCTATACCAGCCGCTAAGGAAACGCTGAATAATTCAGCGTTTCCTGTTTGGGGCAGAATGCCCCAACGCGAACAACGACGTCAGTCGTTGATTCGCGGAGTCTGTCGCGGAC
>JBMFOY010000111.1:0-6341 GCA_049969375.1 Halothiobacillaceae bacterium
GGTCGTTCATGGAGGCACTGTCGGCGACAGCTTCGGGCCGAACCACCGTGGCCCATTGGCCATCACCCAGTTCCACGGCCTGAAGCCTCACGCCGTAAAGTGCTTCCAACTGGAGCAAGGCCGTGCGGTCGGGGGGCAGGATGGCCATCTGCCGCGCAGTGCGAACCAGCAGCAAACGCTCGAAGCCGGCCAGCGCGTGGTTGACATCGTGCAGCACAGCCACAAGGGCATGACGACGTGCGCGGGAGAAAGTGATAAGGCCGTGCATCAGCTCGAGCTGCAGGCCAGGATCCAGTGCGGCAATGGGTTCATCTACCAGCACCAGCCCGCCCCGCACATCCCATAGCTGCGCGAAGATGCGGGCCAGTTGCACCCGCGCCTGCTCCCCACCGGACAGCGTGTGAAAGCGCCTTTGCCGCACATGCGGCACGCGGGCGAGTTCGAGCGCGGCTTGCACAATGGCGTCACGCTGCGGATCGGTGCGGCGCGCGACACGGCCGAGCTCGACGACCAGACCCGCGGCAAGACCAAAGGCTACGTCATAACTTTGCGGCAACATCGCGCGGCGGTGGCTGAGCTCAAGCATTGTCCACTGACGCATCGGCTTGCCCTGGAAACGCACGACACCTGACGTGGGGGCAAGCTCACCCGAGAGCAATCGCAGCAGCGTGGACTTGCCTGCACCGCTGGGACCGAGAATGGCCAAGGTTTGTCCGGCCTGTAGGTGCAGATCGAACGGTCCGACGACATGGCGCCCGAGGCACGCGGTCGCGCCCTCCACATGCAGCAGTTCGTCGGCTTGACTTTGCGGCAGGGCAGACATGGCGATCAACCTCCCCGACTCAAGCCGGGCCGCAGCAGCAGCAGGAAAAACGGACCGCCGAGCAAGGCGGTGAAAATACCGACGGGAATCTCGGCGGGAATGGCGGCGGTGCGGGCCAGGGTGTCGGCCAGCGTGAGCACGATGGCGCCGGTGAGTGCAGAAAGCGGGGCGACCTGGCGCTGATCCGGGCCGATAAGCAACCGCACCAAATTGGGCGCCATCAGCCCGATGAAACCGATCACCCCGGTCCAGGCGACGGCAAAACCCGATAGCAGCGCCACCGCCACGATGACACGACCGCGCAGCGCGTTGACGTCAATGCCCAGATGCGACGCCACGGCCTCGCCCAGCGCCAGGGCATTCATGGCCTGCAGCAGTCGGTGTACCCACCACAGACCGAGCGCCAAGAGGCCGGCGAGCCCGAGCACTAAGGTCCAGTTGGCACCGGCCAGCGATCCCAGGGTCCAAAACGAGAGGCTGCGCAACTGCTCGTCGCTCGCCGAGTAAATGGCTAGCCCAATGACTGCGCCGGACAGGGCATTGAGCGCAATACCAGTTAGCAGCAGCCCGGCGATGGAGCCCGGCGTGAGCCAGCGCGCGGTGCGGTCGAGCACAAAGACCACAAGCAAGGCCCCGGAAAAAGCTGCGGTTGGTAACAACCACAGCCGCAGCGATGGCGGCAGCGTGAGGCCAAAGCTGGCGAAAAACACAATGGCCAACGCCGCGAACATCGCCGCGCCCGTGGTCACGCCCAGCAGGCCTGGGTCAGCCAGCGGATTGCGAAACAGGCCCTGTGCGAGCGATCCGGACAAACCCAGTGCAGCACCTACCAGCGCGGCGAACAACACGCGCGGCAGGCGGATTTCCCACAGCACGTAACCGCCTGAGGTCGCTGTAAAAGGTCTGATCCAGTCGTCCCAGCTCACCTCAACCGCTCCGACATGCGCCGCAAGGATCAGACAGCCTGCGAGCGATACACTCAGCGCGAGGGCTGGACGTTGCACTAGACCTTTGAGCCAGCGCGGTTGTGCCGGCCGTGTGCCAGATGGAGCGAGTTCGGTACAGGAATTCATAGGGAATTAGGCCGTAAGGCTTGCCATGAGGTCGCGATGCAGGGTCTGTACGGCAAGGGGCAAGCGTGGACCAAAGCCGAGCAACAGCAAGGTATCGAGTGCGACGACGCGTCGCGCCTTGCCTGCAGGTGTTTGCGCCATACCGGCCAGGCGCAGCAGACCGGCGACACCACCCCCCGCATCGAGTGCCTGACGCGTGGTCAGCAGCACGTCGGGACGCGCGGCGATGAGGGCTTCGGGGGTGAGCGGCTTGTAGCCGCTGTAGCCCTGCGCGGCATTGCGTGCTCCAGCGTAGTCAAGCATGGCCTGTGCCGCTGTTTTCTGCCCAGCCACCATCATGCGGGCGGGATCGAAACCCATCAGAAAGAGCACGCGTGGGCGTTGGGGTGCGGCGGCGACTTCCCGCTGTACTTGGATCCAGTCGCTTGATGTCTTCACCGCGAGGGCTTGGGCGGCGACCAGGTGGCCTGTGGCCTCGCCGACGGCCTTGATGCGATCGATCAGGCTTTCAAAGCGATGATCGGCGTCGAAGATGAGAAGTTTTATGCCGCGGTTGCGCAGCTGTTGCAACACCGCGGGCGGTCCAGCATCGCCCTGCGCCAGCACCAGCGTAGGCGTGAGTGCGAGGATGCCCTCGGCGGATAGCTGCCGGGCGTAACCGACGCTGGGCAGCCTGGCCGCTGCGGCGGGAAAGGTGGATGTGGTGTCAACGCCGACGAGCAGACTCTGCGCGCCCAGGGCGTAGACGATCTCGGTAATGCCGCCCCCAATGCTGACCACGCGCGCGCTTTGTTGAGCCTGTTGGCTGGCCTGCGCGAGAGAGCCGCCGCACAGCACACCGCACAGGGCCGCCGCGCAGCCGGTCAGCACATCGCGCCGCGATAGGGGCGCCGAAGCGTCGAACCAGGGCATGATCAGGCGGGGCATAGTGCAGCTTCCTGGGCCACGTGGTTCATCAGTTGTCGCCACGACGCCAGCTCTTGCTCGCCGGGCTTACGTTCGCCAAACAGCATGGCGATGGTTTCTCCCTTGTTATCGAACAGCTCGAACGAAGTGACGAGGCCATCGCTGGTGGGTTTGCGTACCACCCAGGTGCGGGCGACATGGTCTTGCCGTAGGTGCAGGTTGAAGCCGGGATCGAGCACATTGATCCACGGCTCTGTCGGCACGATCTTCTGCACCGGCCCGGAGTGAATCTGGATGACGCCGGGATTGCCGACGAACACCATGATGGGCAGCACATCGCGCGCAGCATCCTGGAGGATGCGTGGCAGCACGTCGCGTTTGACTTCGATGGCGTAGTGCGGATCGGCCAGTCGCAGCGCCTGAATGCGGGTGAGACCGTGGCGTTTGAGCAGGCCGACGAACTCGTGCGTATCGCGTAGCCCGGCCCATTCCTCACGCAGTCGAGCGACGTCGACGGCGCAGTCGTCGCGCTCGGACTCAGGAGGTGTTGGTGGTTCGAGACGCATACCTGGCGTTTGCTGCGGGTCGCGAAACGCGGCGACCAGATGGGTCCAGGCTTGCTGGTTCGTCGCCGGCGTTGCGTAGATCTTGTGTAAAGCCTGGCCATGCGCGTCATAGAACTGTAGGCTGTGACGCAATCCCGCGCTGCCGTTCTCGGTCACGGCAAAGCCGTGCGCCCAGTGGCTGAAGAACAACCGCAGGTCGATCTGGCGGTCGAGCACCAGCCCGCCGCGGTCGGTGCACGAAACGTTGCAATAAGTTCCCGTCTTCTCGTGCACGCACGAGGCATTGCGGGTCAACGCCATGACCTCGCCAAGCGACTCGAGGGCGTAGAACAGCTCGCGCCAGCGCGGCTGTAAGCGCAGCACCGATAGCGCGGCGTCTTCGGGCTCGCCAACATGTGCGGCGACGATTTCGCCCTCGGAACAACCAAGTTTCGCGGCGATGTCGCGCTGACGCAGCGCTGGCGTGCCGCGTCGCGCCTGTGCGTAGGCGTCGCGCAGGGTCTGGAAGGGGTCGGGGGAATGCGCGGATAGAGCACGGCTCATGGCGATCTCCGGTGAGAGGTTAGAAGTCGTAGCGCAGCGCGATCTGCACATTGCGTCCGGGTTGGGTGTAGGCGTCGAGCACCGGGCTGTTTGCCGACAGGCCGCGTACGTTGTCCCAGATCCAGTACTTTTCATCGAACAAGTTGTTGAGGTTGACCGATATGGTGATGTTTGGCGCGGGCTTCCACCACAGACCGAGGTTGACCAAGGTGTAGGCCTTGGGTGTGAAGGGGGTGCCGCTGTAGTCGGCGGTATCGATGCGGCTGAGCGATTTGCCCTGGGTATGCTGCACGTCGAGCTTGCCGCCGATCCCTCCGGCGGCGTACTGCGCACCCGCAAGCACGCGCAGGGGCTGCACAGAGTTCAGCGGCGCGCTCACGCCGTTGCGTTCGTAGTCGCCGCGGCTGTAGGCGGCTCCGACGTTGAAAGTCCATTGCTCTGTGGCATCCCAGCGTGCCCGCGCTTCGACGCCGCGGATGGTGGCCTGGCTTAGGTTGACGTACTGGAAGATCAGCGGGTTGGTAGTCGTTCCCGCGCCGCCCACCACGGTCTGCTCGATAAAGTTTCGGTAGCGGTTGTGATAGGTGGCCAGCGAGTAGCTCAGGCTGCCTTGGCTGCCGCGCAGCCCCAGCTCGATGCTGTTGGCCCGCTCGGCCTGCAGAGCGGGATTGCCCACGCTGGTGTAACCCTGCAGCGGATTGGAGAAGTTGCTGTTGACCTGATTGGGCGTGGGGGCGCGAAAGCCCAGTGCCCATTGCACATACGGCTGGACCTGCGGCGTCAGGCGCCAAATGGCGCCCAGGCGCGGTGAGACGGCATGATCGCTGAGCGAGACGACCTTGCCGCTGTAGCCGCTGGTGCTTGGGTCGAGCTGGTAACCGTCGAATCGCAGGCCGAGGATGAAGGTGAAGCGCTCGGAGTCGATCTCGTCCTGGACGAACAGCCCCATCAGGCGGTAATCGGTGTCGGGGAAGGGCTTGGAGGGAAAGGTCTCGCCAGCCGCAGGCACTGTGCCGTCGCGCACGGCGGTGATGTGCGAGGTGCTGAAATCCGCGCCGTAGCTCAGACGGTGTAGCCACGACTCGGTGGCGATGCTGCTTTGCAGCTGGGTGGACAGGCCGAGAATGCGCTGGCGGTAGGTGTTATCGCGGGTGCGGTCGGCAGCGGTGTTGCGATCTTCAAAGGTACGCTGCCGCACTTCGGTGTCTTGCCAGTAGATGTCGGTGCGGGCCGAGCGCACCCAGCCGTCGCCCGACCAGTCATGCCGCAGCGATAGGCGATTGCGCTCGATGGTGTCGTTCGCGGTGAGGCCGCGGATGCTGGTAGCGGTGTAGGGCGGCACCGCGAGAGCTGACAGCACGTCGGTGTCCTGCTTGCGCCGCAGGGCTTCCACGGTCAGCCCCAGACTCTGCCGGGCCGTTATGGCGAGAATGGCCTTGCCCAGCACATACTGACTGCGCCAGTCCATCGGGTTGGGGGTGGTGCGGGTGACATTGGCGGCGTCGTTGCTGCCCATGTTGTCCTGGCTGTGGCCGCGCGAGAAGCTACCCAGAAGCAGCCCCTGCCAGGGGCCCTCCTGGCCGGCGCCGGCCCCCGTCGTGCTCCACGAGCGATCCACGCTGGAATAGGACAGTCGGGCGAAACCATTGGCGCTGGAGCCGGGTTTGAGCAGATCCGAAGGATCGAGGGTGAAAAATTGCACTGCTCCCGCCAAGCCGTCACTGCCATATTGCGTGGAGGCCGGTCCACGCAGCACTTCCACGGTTTTGTAGGCGTTGACGTCCACGTAGTCGCCGCGACCGGTGCTGAAAGGCCCGAAGTTGAACGCGAAGGGCAAGCGAATACCGTCGGTCATCATCAAGACCTGATTGCCTTCGAGGCCCCGGATGTTGATGCCGGCAATGCCGGCCCGCCCGGTCGAGGAACCCGAGGTGGTGAAGCGAGCCGGGCCGTGTTTGACGGTGACGTCGAGTTCGTCGCGGAACAGCTCTTCGATATTGCGGGCGCCGGACAGCTCAATCTCCCGCGCCGTGTGCACGGTGACGGTATCGGGCACGTCGTCCAGTGATCGCGCGGTGCGGGTGGAGGTGATGGTCACCACTGGAAGCTCGGCCGACCGCGCCGCGCCGGTCGCGGGCGCCTGTCCAGAATGCGGCTTGTCGCTGTCCTCAGCCCAGGCTGGCGCGGCGGAGCAAGCCCAGGCCATGCACATCGAAACCCACAACATCTTGTAATGCCACACGTTTGCTGCTCCTGTTGGTGAGCTTCCAGGCGGGGCCATACCCCATCCGTCCGCCGAAGGGGTCAAGACCTCCGGAAACGACCCGGCATGGTCTTGTGGGCTACAGGCACGGCTAGCGTTGAGGCTGGCGTATGTCCTGGCGACTGCGCGTCACGAAATGCCCCACAGCGCGGAAGCCCGTTGAACAT
>JBMFOY010000112.1:0-6315 GCA_049969375.1 Halothiobacillaceae bacterium
TGAACAATTCAGCGTTTCCCGTTTGGGGCAGGATGCCCCAACGCGAACAACGACGAACGTCGTTGATTCGCGGAGTCCGTCGCGGACATGTGCCGCGACGAGACGAGCTGAAAAAATCCATGGATGGATTTTTTCAGCGTTTCCTTAGTGGCCTTCGGAGGCCAGGTTGATGGTGTACTTGGGGATCTCGACCACAAGGTCGGTTTCGCCCACCACCGCCTGGCAAGACAGGCGCGAGTCGGGGTCCAGGCCCCAGGCCTTGTCGAGCATGTCGTCCTCGCACTCGGAGGGTGTCTCGAGGCCATCGCCACCCTCGCGCACCCATACGTGACAGGTGGTGCAGGCGCAGGACTTCTCGCAGGCGTGTTCGATGTCGATGTCGTGTGCGAGCGCGGCGTCGAGGATGGTGGTGCCCGGCTCGGCCTCGACCACCGCGCCCTCGGGGCACAGGCGTTCGTGCGGCAGGAAGATGATGCGTGGCATGACGTTACTTACCCGTGCTGTATTGGTCGGCGACTTCGCCGAGGCTGTGGCCGGCGAGCGCAAGGCTCACCGCCCGGTTCATGCGTCGTTCGACGAACGGCAGGGCGGCAGATTCAAGCTGGCCGATGGCCTCGATGATGGCATCCGGGTCATCCCCTTCGATGGCGCAGGCGAGCAGCTCGCGCGCGCCAGCGAGGATCGGACGGTCGATGTCGGTGAGCAGGTCGCCATCCGCCGCCATGGCCGAGTCGATGGCCTCCAGGCTGCGCCGGCCCTCGACCCGCGCCTCGCGCAGGCGGCGCGCGGCGATATCGTCGCCGGCATGCTCGAAGGAATCGCGCAGCATGCGCTCGATCGCCTCCTCGGTGAGGCCGTAGGATGGCTTGACCTGGACCTCGGCGGACACGCCCGCGGTCTTCTCGCGCGCGCTGACGGTCAACAGGCCGTCGGCGTCGACCTGGAAGGTGACTCGCACCCGCGCCTTGCCGGCCACCATCGGCGGGATGCCGCGCAGGGTGAAGCGCGCTAGCGAGCGGCAGCCCTCGACCGTGTCGCGTTCGCCCTGCAGTACGTGCAGGCTCATCGCGGTCTGGCCGTCCTTGAAGGTGGTGAACTCCTGCGCGCGCGCCACCGGCAGGGTGGTGTTGCGCGGGATGATGTGCTCGACCAGCCCGCCCATGGTCTCGATGCCGAGCGAGAGCGGGATCACGTCGAGCAGCAGCATCTCGTCGGCCGGTTTGTTGCCGGCCAGCACGTCAGCCTGCAGCGCAGCGCCGAGGGCGACGACCTTGTCCGGGTCGATGTCGGTCAGCACCTTGCGGCCGAAGAAGGTGCTCACCCGCTCGCGCACCCTTGGGGTGCGGGTGGCACCGCCGACCATCACCACCTCCTGGATGTCGGCGGTGGTCAGGCTGGCATCGCGCAGGGCCTGCTCACAGGCGGCGAGGGTGCGTTCGATCAGTGGGTCGATCAGGGTGTTGAATTCTTCACAGGTCAGGCAACCCTGCCAGACGGTCTCGCCGCGCAGGGTCAGCTTGGCGCAGGTCGTGTCCTTGCCGGTCAGGTCCTCCTTGATGGCGCAGGCGGTGCGGCTGATCTGGCGCACCTCGCCTGCCTCCAGCCACTGCCCGGCGGCCACGACCAGCCCGGCGCGCTCCATCAGCCACACAGCGATGGCTTGGTCGAAGTCGTCGCCGCCCAGCTGGGTGTCACCGCCGGTGGCCAGCACCTCGAACACGCCCTTGCGCAGGCGCAGGATGGAGATGTCGAAGGTGCCGCCGCCCAGGTCGTAGACGGCGATCAGCCCCTCGGCCTGCCGGTCGAGCCCGTAGGCCAGCGCGGCGGCGGTTGGTTCGTTGAGCAGGCGCAGCACATGCAGCCCGGCCAGGCGTGCGGCATCGCGGGTGGCTTGACGCTGGGCCTCGTCGAAGTAGGCGGGCACAGTGATGACCGCGCCGGTGAGATCATCCCCGAGCCGAGTCTCGGCACGTGCCTTGAGGGCCTTGAGAATCTCCGCGGAGATCTCGACGGCGCCCAGCGGTCCGCGTGGGGTCTCCATCCGTGGCACGGCATCCTCGCCCTCGATGAATCGGTAGGGCGGGCGTGGCTGCATCCGCCGCACGTCGTCCATGCCGCGCCCCATCAGGCGCTTGATCGAGAGGAAGGTGTGCTCGGGACGGCTTGTGGCGCGCGCTTTGGCCTCGCGGCCCACCGTGATCACGCCATCCTCTCCCACGTGCACTGCCGAGGGGAGGATCACCTCGCCCGTCTCGTCCGGCAGGCACTCCGGCACGCCGTTGATGACCGAGGCGACCAGCGAGTTGGTGGTGCCGAGGTCGATGCCGATGGCGGTTCGGCGTGCGTGCGGGGCGGGGGTCTGGCCGGGTTCGGCGATCTGCAGCAGGGCCATGGGGTGGACTCAGGAGGGAATCTGTTCGAGAAAGCGCTTGAGGAACTGCAGGCGCTGGAGGATGCGGCGGGCCTCGGTCAAATCGCCAGCGTCGATGGCCCGGCGGAGGGTGGACCAGGTTATGCTCCACAGCCCCTGCACCTCATCCCGCAAACGGGTCCGTGCCTGGGCGTCATGCGCCTCGTCGAGGGCCTCGCGCAGCTCCATCTGTTGCATGAGGAAGGCGGGGTCCTGCAGCGTCTTGGCCTCGTCCAGCGGTGCGCCGAGCAGCTCCAGCAGGTGGCTGGCGCGACGGAGCGGATCGGCCAGGATGGTATGGGCATCGTTGATGTCGGCCGCGCGCTGGACGGCCAGCCGGCGCTCCAGCGCGCTGCCGAGGCTGAATCGGTCGGGGTGGAACTGGGCGCGCAGCCGTTCGAAGCGCTCCGCGAGCGCGACCTCGTCGATGTCCAGTGCGGGGGGGAAGCCGAGCAGCTCGAAGGCGTTCATGGTCAGACGGTGAAGCTCTCGCCGCAGCCGCAGGAATCCTTCACGTTCGGGTTGTTGAACTTGAGCCCGACGTTCAGGCCCTCGCGCACCAGGTCCAGTTCCGAGCCATCAAGGTGGAGCAGGCCCTTTGGGTCGGTGACCACGGTCACGCCATGGCTCTCGAATACGATGTCCTCGGGGCGGATCTCATCGGCATACTCGAGCACGTAGGACAGCCCTGAGCAGCCAGAAGGCTTGACTCCGACCCGCAGCCCGATCCCCTTGCCGCGGCGGGCGAGGTAGTCCTTGACGTAGTTGGCGGCCTTCTCGGTCAGGGTGATGCTCATGCGGTTCAGGCCTCGCTGCGGATGGACACGACCCGGCGCCGCGCGTCGATGTCGCCGAAGCGCACGCGCAGGTCCTGCTGCTCGGCGATCTCCAGCACGTCGCGGCGCTGCATCAGGGACTCCAGGGTGATGCCGGAGAGGAAGGCATGGATCTGGCTCGTCAGGTCGGTCCATAGATCATGGGTGAGGCACTTGGTGTGGTCCTGGCAGTCACCCTTGCCTTCGCAGCGGCGGACGTCGAGCGACTCGTCCACCGCGGAGATGACCTCGGCCACGTTGATCTGCGCGGCGGGGCGGCCGAGGTTGTAGCCGCCACCCGGGCCGCGGGTGCTGGCCACGAGGCCGCGACGGCGCAGCTGGGCGAACAGCTGCTCCAGGTAGGAGAGGGAGATGCCCTGGCGCTCGGCGATGTCCGCGAGCGTGATGGGTCCGTGGCCCTGGTGCAGGGCGAGGTCAAGAATGGCGGTCACCGCGTAGCGGCCCTTGGTGGTCAGGCGCATGGCCGTCTCCAGCTCGAAATGTGTTCAACAACGGATAGGATACAATCCCAAGCCAGAAGATCAACTATTTATCCCTGTTCTCGCTGGGTCATTGTCCGCGGCATCGTCAGGCAGGCCAACACCGCCCAGTGGCGGCAGTACCTCGGTCTCGATCTCGCCCCCCATCGCCCGTACCTGGGCGGAGAGCTGTTCGACCCGGGCGTCCAGCACCTGGATGTGGTCGAGCATGCGGTTGATCGCGTGCGCGACCGGGTCGGGCATGTCCTGCGCCACGCCGTAGGCGTCGAAGCCGAGCTTCTGTGCCATCGCCTCGCGTTTGCGGTCCGCCTCGCCGCGCTGCTGCACCACCCGGCCGGGAATGCCAACCACGGTGGCGCCGGGCGGGACGTCCTTCAGCACCACGGCATTGGAGCCGACCCGGCTGCCCGCGCCGAGGGTGATGGGGCCGAGAATCTTCGCCCCCGCACCGATCACTACGTTGTCCTTCAGGGTGGGGTGGCGCTTGCCCTCCTTCCAGCTGGTGCCGCCGAGGGTCACCCCGTGGTAGATCGTGCAGTCGTCGCCGATCTCGGCCGTTTCGCCGATGACGACGCCCATGCCGTGGTCGATGAAGAAGCGGCGGCCGATCCTGGCCCCGGGGTGGATCTCGATGCCGGTCAGCCAGCGGCCGAGGGTGGACAGCCAGCGCGCTAGCCAGCGCAGCCGGTGGTTCCACAGCCAGTGGCTTGCGCGGTGCAACCATACGGCATGCAGGCCAGGGTAGGTGGTCAGCACCTCGAAGGCGTTGCGGGCGGCGGGGTCGCGCGCATAGACGCTGCGGATGTCTTCGCGGATGCGGTCGAACATGGTCAGTCCTGTCGGTGGGTGTGTCGCTGCACTGCGGTCAGCATGCCGCGCAGGATGTCGACCTCGTTCGGCGTGACGCGGGCGCGCTGCAGGAGGTGGCGCAGCTTCTGCATCAGGTGGCGCGGGTTGGCCGAGTCGAGGAAGCCCAGCCCCTCGAGCACCGCCTGCCAGTGCGCGAGCAGGTTCTCCACCGCATCATGCGGGGCGGGGGCTGGGCGTTCAACGATTGGCGGGATGCCTTCATCCTCCAGTAGGGCCTGGCGTAGTTCGTAGGCGGTCACCTGCACCGCCTGGGCAAGGTTGAGCGAGCTGTACTCCGGGTTGGCGGGGATGAGCATGTGCGCATGGCAGCGGCCGAGTTCGGCGTTGGTGAGGCCGGCGTGCTCGCGACCGAACACCAAGGCCACCTCGCCCTCCCTCGCCGCAAGCTCGCGGGCGGCCTGACCGGCCGCCTGGCGCACGGTCATCAGCTCGCGCGGTGCATCGCGCAGGCGGGCGCTGGCCCCCACCACCCAGTGGCAGCCGGTCAGCGCCGCGTCCAACGAGTCGACGATCTGCGCGGATTGGAGGACATCGGTCGCCCCGGAGGCCATCGCCTCCGCCTCGGCATCGATACTCGCCTTCGGGGCAACCAGCATCAGTCGGGCAAGGCCCATGGTCTTCATCGCCCGCGCGGTGGAGCCGATGTTGCCGGGATGCGTGGTGCCGACCAGTACGACCCGAATGCGCGCAAAACGCGGGTCTTGGCCGGGAACGCTCGGTCCGGCTGTGGTATCCTGCAAAGTCATCATTTCTTTCACAGATTCGCCGTCATGCACCCGATGCTGAACACTGCCGTGCGCGCCGCCCGCGCCGCAGGCACCGTCATATTGCGCGCCAGCGCGCGCCTCGACAGCCTGAATGTCGAAAGCAAACAACGCAACGATTTCGTCACCGAGATCGACCGCCAAGCCGAGGCCGTGATCCTCGACATCCTCGGCAAGGCCTATCCGCAGCACGCCTTCCTTGGTGAGGAGACTGGTCGCAGCGGCCACGGCGGCTGCGACTTCCAGTGGATCATCGACCCGCTCGATGGCACCACCAACTACCTGCACGGCATCCCGCAGTACGCCATTTCCATCGCCCTCGAGTACCAAGGCCGCCTGGAGCAGGCCGTCGTGTATGACCCGGTCAAGGACGAGCTGTTCACTGCCAGCCGCGGCGGCGGCGCCTTCCTCAACAGCCGCCGCATCCGCGTCACCGGCCTCAAGAGCCTGGAGGGCGCCCTGCTTGGCACCGGCATCCCGTTCCGCGACGACCAGCCGATCGAACCCTTCCTCGCCACCCTGCGCGGCATGCTCGGTCCGATCGCCGGTATCCGGCGCGCGGGCTCCGCAGCGCTGGACCTCGCCTACGTGGCGGCGGGCCGCCTCGATGGCTACTGGGAATTTGCCCTCAAGCCCTGGGACATGGCGGCGGGCCTGCTGCTGGTGCGCGAGGCGGGCGGGATGATCACCGACTTCGCCGGCGGCGACAACTCGATGAAGAGCGGCAACGTCATCGCCGCCAACCCCCGCCTGCTGCACAGCATGTTGACGGTGGTGCAGAACAGCGTGGGGCCGGAGTACCACCGCTGAGTCCATGCCCTCCCCGCGTGTTCGCAAAGGGGAGGCTACGTCATCGGCCTAGCCCTTGCGGTAGGAAACGCTGAAAAAATCCATCCATGGATTTTTCAGCGCGTCTTATCAAGGCGCATGTCCGCGACGGCCTCCGCGAATCAACG
>JBMFOY010000113.1:0-3366 GCA_049969375.1 Halothiobacillaceae bacterium
CGCGAATCAACGACTGACGTCGTTGTTCGCGTTGGGGCATCCTGCCCCAAACGGGGGGCGCTGAATGATTCAGCGTTTCCCTATCCGAAGAAACTGAAGCCGACCTGGAACAACTGCTCCACCTCGCGCACGCGGCGCTTATCGGTCAGGAACAGGATCACGTGGTCGTCCGACTCGATGACCGTGTCATGGTGGGCGATGATGACCTCTTCCTCCGCGCGCACCAGCGCGCCGATGGTCACGCCCTCGGGCAGCTTCAGCTCCTCGATGCGCCGCCCAACCACGCGCGAGGTCAGCCGATCACCCACGGCGATGATTTCCATCGCCTCCGCCGCGCCGCGGCGCAGGGAGTGGGCTGCGGTGACCTTGCCGCGGCGCACATGGGCGAGCAGGGCACTGACCGTGATTAGCTGCGGCGAGATGACGACATCAATCGCCGTGGCCTCGATCAGGTCGACATACACCGTGCGATTGATGATCGCCATGGTCTTCCTGGCGCCGAGGCGCTTGGCGAGCATAGCGGAGAGGATGTTGTTCTCGTCGTCGTTGGTGACGGCGAGAAACAGATCCATGTCCTCGACGTTCTCGTCGCGCAACAGATCCTCGTCGGTGGCGTCGCCGCGCAGGACGATGCCTTCCTGCAGTTCCTCGGCCAGACGCCTGGCATTGGCCGGATTATGCTCAATGACCTTGACCTGGGCGCGGTTCTCCAGCGCCTTGGCCAGCCCCCGGCCGATGTTGCCGCCGCCCGCAATCATGATGCGCCGGTAGGGGCGCTCCATGCGCCCGAGCTCGGCCATGACCGCGCGGATATGCTCGCGCGCGGCGATGAAGAAGACCTCGTCCTCCGGCTCGATCACGGTGTCGCCGGTCGGCATGATGGCGTGACCGCGGCGGAAGATCGCCGCCACGCGGGTATCGACGTTCGGCATGTGCTCGCGGATCTCGCGGATCGGCTGCCCGACCATCGGCCCACCCGCGAAGGCGCGCACGCCGACCAGGCGCACCCGTCCCCCAGCGAAGTCCAGCACCTGCAGCGAACCCGGATAGGCCACCAGGCGCGCGATGTGTTCCTGGATCAGCGTCTCCGGGCTGATCACGACGTCGATCCTGAAGTAGCCCTCGTCGAAGATCGCGGGGATGGCCTGGTATTCCGGCGCGCGCAGGCGGGCGATCTTGACCGGGGTATGGAACAGCTTCCAGGCCAGCTGGCAGGCGACCATATTCACCTCGTCGCTGTTGGTCACCGCGAGCAGCATGTCGGCGTCGTCCACCCCGGCCTCTTTAAGCACGGAAGGGTAAGAGGCCAGCCCGGCTACCGTGCGGATATCGAGCTTCTCCTGTAGTTCGCGCAGCAGCGCGGTATTGGTGTCCACCAGGGTGATGTCGTTGCTCGATTCACTGGCGAGCTGGGTGGCGACGGTGGTGCCGACCTGGCCGGCGCCGAGGATGACAATCTTCATTTACCAGTCCTTCTCGTCATCATCCCGCGGAGTGCTGTCCTTGACTCCGAGGGCCTTGAGCTTGCGGTAGAGATTGGTGCGCTCCATGCCGGTGCGGCGGGCCAGCTCGGTCATGCTGCCACCGCTCTGGCGCAGCTGGGCCTCAAGGTAGGCGCGCTCGAAGGCATCGCGCGCATCGCGCAGCGGCTGGGCCAGCTCCACCTCCACCATCAAGCGCCCCCCCCGCTCGCGGGCGATGGCCTCCCTCCCCTCCGGCACGCACGCTCCCTGCGCGCCGAGGGCCTGACGGGCCTCAGCCAGGGTGATGACCTCGCCGGAGGCAAGGATGAGCAGACGTTGCACCACATTCTTCAGCTCGCGCACGTTGCCCGGCCAGACATAGCCGGTCAGCAGGGCGAGCGCCTCGGGATCGAACCTGCGGACGGGAAAGCCTTCCTGCTCCTGGACGCGGCGCAGCTCGTATTCGAGCAGCTGGGGGATGTCCTCGGCATGATCGCGCAGCGGCGCGATGCGCAGCGGTAGGACGTTGAGGTGGTAATAGAGGTCCTCGCGGAAACGCCCGGCACGCACCTCCTCGGCCAGGTCACGCGCGGTCGCGGCGATCACGCGCACGTCCACATGCACCGGCTCGCTGCCCCCCACGCGCACGAAGCTCTGGCTCTCCAGCGCCGACAAGAGCTGGATCTGCACCCCCTTGTCGAGGTCGGCGACCTCGGCCAGGAACAGGGTGCCGCCATGCGCCTGCTCGAGCAGGCCGTAGCGGATGCGCCCATGGCCGTCCTCACGGCCGAACAGCTCCACCGCGGCACCCTGACGGGTGTTGAGGGTGGCGAGGTTGACCTCGATGAAGGGCTGGTGGCGGCGTGAACTGAGGCTGTGGATGTAGCGGGCGAAGGTCTGCTTGCCCACCCCCGGCTCGCCGCTGACCAGCACCCAGCCGTCCGCCTCGGCCAGGCGGCGTGCCTGCGCCTTGATCGTCTGCATGTAGGCCGAGTCGCCGACCGGCTCGAACAGGACGCGCGCCTCGCGCTTGAGGCGGGCGTTCTCCTGCGCCAGACGCTGAGCCTGGAGGGCGTTCTCCACCGTCAGCAACAGCTTGTCGAGCGAGAGCGGCTTCTCGATGAAGTCGTAAGCGCCAAGGCGGATGGCCTCCACCGCGGTCTCCAGCGTGCCGTGTCCGGACATCATCACCACCGGCGCCGGCAGCCCCCCATGGGCATGCCAGTGCCGCAACAGGCCGATGCCATCCATGTCCGGCATCCACACATCGAGCAGGATCAGATCGGCGCGACGGGCCTTAAGGGCCGCCTGGGCCTGCGCGACCCCCTCGGCCACCGCGACGCTGTAGCCCTCGTCCTCGAGGATGTCGCGGACGGACTCGCGGATATCCGGTTCGTCGTCCACGATCAGGATGTGTGCGTTAGGCATGTTTTCCTCAACTGCTCGGGAGCGCGCCGGAAGGCACGGCGGCCCCAGAAGATACGTGACGACCGTCCCCGGACTCCAGGGCGGGCAGCAGGATCAATACGCGCGCCCCGCCCTCAGCGGGGTTGAAGGCGTGCACGCGCCCTGCGTGTTCCTCGACGATCTTCTTGACGATGGCAAGGCCAAGACCCGTGCCCTTCGGGCGGGTGGTCACATACGGCTCGAAGATATGCTCAACCAGGTCGGGAGGGAAGCCCGGCCCATTGTCGTCCACGCACAGTTCCACCAGCCCCTCGTCCGGGCGCAGGCGGGTATGCAGGGTGACCGTCGGCTCGACACCCCCTGTCGTGGCAGACTCCTGCAGCGCCTCGGCGGCGTTCTTCACCAGGTTGTGCAGAAGCTGGCGCAGGCGGCCGGCATCCCCCTCCACCCAAAGCGGCTCGGGCGCCAGGTCATGCCGTACCCGCACGCTGCCGCC
>JBMFOY010000113.1:3376-6269 GCA_049969375.1 Halothiobacillaceae bacterium
CCTGCCGGTGCGCTTGCCGCTCGGCCGGCTGCCCCAGGGTGTTGAGCTCCAGCGGCACCAGACGCGATTCCGGCGCACGGGCGTATTCGGCGAACTCGTTGACCATGTGCTTCATGGCCTCGACCTGCTGCACGATGGTATGGGTCGCGCGCTCGAGCACCCGGGCGTTGTCCTCCGTAAGCACCGGGCCGAGCTTGCGCCGCAGGCGTTCGGCAGACAGCTGGATCGGCGTGAGGGGGTTCTTGATCTCGTGCGCCAGACGGCGCGCCACCTCGCTCCAGGCCGCGTCGCGCTGGCCCTGGATGATGGCGGTGATATCGTCCATCACCAAGACCAGGCCGCCCTCCTCGCCACCCTGCAGGTCATGCGCCAGCGGCGCGCCGCGCAGCATGAGGATGCGGCGGCCGGCCTCGCTGAACAGGCGAACCTCACGGGCCAGCTCCCCGCCCGCCTCCAGCCAGGCATGCAGGGCATCGCACAAGGGATCGAGGTGGCTGTGGGTCAAACACAACCCCTGCAGGCTGGCATGGAGGAGCTCCTCCAGCGGCACGCCGAGCATGCTGGCCGCGGCAGCGTTGGCATGCCGCACCCGCGCCCGCTCGTCAAGCGTCAAGACGCCGGAGGAGAGGTGCTGCAGCACCGTCTCGAGGTAATCGCGCTGCGCATCGGCCTCCTCCATGAGGCGGGTCGCTTCCTCCGTGCTCTCGGCGATGCGCGCGGTCATGGTATTGAACGAGCGCACCAGCAAACCAAGGTCGTCATTGCGCTGCACCGGCAGGCGCAGGCTGTAGTCGCCCGCCGCCACCGCGCGGGTACCGAGCGCCAGCTCGCGGATCGGCGCAGTGAGCCGGCGTGCGGCGACGAACGCCAGCCATACTGCGGTCAGGGCGGAGAGCAGCAGGGCCAGCCCGAGTGCGAGACCGAAGTTCTGCTTCAACCCGTGGCGCAGGTAGATCAGCTCGCGGTACTGGTGGAAGCCCTCCTGCACGCTGTCCGCCAGGCTCGCCAGGCGCGGATCGAGCGGGAACAGGGCCTGCAGCAGCCAGGTCTCGTTGCGGACGCCATAGCCCCGCACCGGGGTCACCACCCGAATCACCAGCCGGTCGCCCGCCGCCGGTTCCAGACCGATGTAGTCATTGCCTTGACGCACGTGCATCAGCATGGCCTCGTTCGGCCGGGCCGGCAGGATGCCCTGGGTGTCGTCGCTGGCCGAGGCGATGATCATGTTGCCGGCGCCGAACAGGGTCATCTCGGTCGCCTCGGTCTCGCGCCGCAGGGTGTCGAGTTCGAGCGCGGCGCGCTCGCTCTCAGTATCCGCCAGCAGCCCCGCCATACGCGAGGTCGCGCGCACGGCCTCGCGCATGCGCACGTCGAGCGAGGCGCGCGAGAGCTCCAGTGCATCGCCCAGGGCCTGCTCGATCTGCACGTCGAACCAGCTGTCGATGCCGCGCTGGATGAAGTCGAGCGAGAAGTAGAACACGATTGCGACCGGAGCGAGGCTCAAGGCCACGAAGGCGCCGAGGAAGCGCATAGTCAGGCGCGCGCCCGGCACGTGGGCGCGCAGGCTCTGGACCAGGCGCCAGAGGTTGGCCACCACCACCATGAGCAGAAACAGCACGCCCACGACGTTGAAACCGAGCAGCCAGAGGTACAGCGACTCGTAACGGGTGGAGTTCTGCAAGGCGTCGGTCAAGAGATAGAGCGAGACCAGCAGCAGCACCACCACCGCCGCGCTGACCCACGGCACCAGCGGGCGCACGCGGCGGCGGTAGAAGACCCGCAGCGTCAGAAGGCCCATAGATACCATTCGCTGGCCAAGGCCCAGCGCTCGGAGAAGTAGGCACGCGGCCGCATCGGCAGGGGCAGGGTGTCGAGCAGCAGCCTCAGTCGTGCCCGCCCCCGGTAGGTTCCGTGGGCCGGGAAGTCACCGGCCGAACCGAGCGCCACGTTGCGCAACTGGGTCAACGCCTCCAGCGCACCGACCAAGCTGGTGAACGTCGCGCTCTCCTCGCTCTCCGGCCACACCAGCCGGTAGAGCCGGCTGAGGGCATGGTATTCGATGCGGGCGCGGATCGTCTGGCTTACGACCTCGCGCGCCCACAGCCAGTCGCGCTCCTGCTCGATGACGAACTCCCAGGCGAAGGTCAGCGGCACGCCGCTCTCAAGGGCCTCGCGCTGGGCGTCGAACAACGCGAGGCGGGCGTCGGCATCGACATACAGGGTGTCCCCACGCACCTCGGTGGCGACACGGGTGACCGCCACCTCGCCAGCCTGCAGGGACGCGAGGCCAAAGAACCACCCCAGCAGCCCGATCACCAGCCAGGACCTCATGATGCCCTCGCGAGCAGGCAGTAGTAGAAACCATCCATACCATCCTCCCCCGGCAGGATCTGCCGTCCGTGGGGCAAGGGCTGGCCCCACTCCGCCTTGATCGGCTGCTCGGCCGCGTCCGCGCGACGCTGGAGGAAGGCGTCGATGCGAGCATCATTCTCCTCGCGCAGGATCGAGCAGGTCATGTAGAGCATACGCCCGTTAGGTGCGAGCAGCGGCCACAGGGCGTCCAGCAGACGATCCTGCTGACGCGCCAGGGCAGCGATATCGGTCTCGCGGCGCAGGCGCTTGATATCGGGATGGCGGCGGATCACGCCGGTGGCCGAGCAGGGGGCATCCAGCAGGATCAGATCGAAAGGAGCACCGTCCCACCAGCCCACCGGATCGCCAGCATCGGCGACCCGCACCTCGGCAGCAAGCCCCGCGCGGGCGAGGTTTTCCGTAACGCGGGCGAGCCGCCTGGCATCGCTGTCGAGCGCCAGCATGACCAGCCCGGGCTCGCGCTCGAGTAGGGCCAGGGTCTTACCCCCCGGGGCGGCGCAGGCATCGAGCACCCTAAGCC
>JBMFOY010000114.1:0-6176 GCA_049969375.1 Halothiobacillaceae bacterium
GGAATTATTAGAATTAAATATAAGTACTCAAGTTCAAATATAGGGTTGGGGAGGGGGTGATGAGCACGTGGCTGGCATGACACAGGCCCAAACCCCGCCCCCCAGGGGAGAGGGCGAACAGGCGGGCCTGCACCCATGATCACCTTCGCCCATCCTTGGCTGCTGCTTTCGCTGCCCGTCGTCCTGTGGCTGGGCTGGCGCTGGCGTGCCGCCGCCCCCGCGGCCTTCAGCCGCGCCCCGCTGCGGTTGCGCCACCCCGCCCTCGCCCGGCTGGGGCTTGGTGCTACGCGCACCGCGCCCGCCGCACGGCGCTGGCTGCCCCTCGTACTAGCCCTGCTGGTGCTCGCCGCCGCCCGTCCGCAGAGCGAGGGAGGCTGGCTGCCCCCTGCGGGCGAGGGGCGCGACATCCTGCTGCTCATCGACGCCTCGCCCAGCATGTCCATCCATGACATGACCCTTGACGGCAAGAGCGTGCCGCGCATGGCGGTGCTCAAGCAGGCGGCGCTGGGCTTTATCAACGCCCGCCTCCAGGACCGCCTGGGCCTGATCGTGTTCAGCGACGCGGCCGCCACCACCGTGCCGCTCACCTTCGATCGCGCCGTGGTCGCCATGCAGCTCGCCCGCCTCACCCCCGGCAGCACCGGCGCGGCCACGGCCATCGGCGAGGGGTTAGGAGTGGCGCTGCGGCAGGTCGAGGGCCGCACCCCACCCCCCGTCATCGTGCTGTTCACCGACGGCGACAACACCGGCGGCATCCTACGCCCGCGCGAGGTACTGGCCTATGCGCAAGCCTTGGGGCTGCGCCTGTACACCGTCGCCGTCACGCCGGAACCGGCCCTGCCGACCACCGATGCAGGCGAGCTGCGCGAGCCAACCCTGGCCGAGATGAGCGAACTCACCGGGGGCGCGGCCTACCGGGCCGGGGATGCCGACAGCCTGGCCCACATCCTTGCCGAGATCGACCGGCGCGAGCCGACCACCCTCCCGCCCCCCACGGAGCGGGTGAAGCTTGAGTGGTATCCCGCCCCCCTTGGCCTCGCCCTGCTCCTGCTCACCCTGGGCCAGCTGCGCGAACTGCGAACGGGGAGGGCCGCATGAGTACCCTGCTGAGCATCCAGTGGCACTGGCCCTGGGCCTTTGGCCTGCTGCTGGTCCCGCTCGCACTTGGGCTTGCGGGCCTCGTTCGCCGCGCCCGCCTGCTGGACTGTGCCGATCCCGCCCTGCGGCCCTGGGCCCTTGTGGATCAGGCCCGGGCAGGCCATGGCCGTACGCTCGTACACGCGCTCGCCTGGCTCATGCTGACCGTCGCCCTGGCCGGTCCGCGGCTGCCGATGGAGCAGGCGGGGACGGCCGCGCCTGCTCGACACGATGTGCGTATCCTGGCCCTGCTCGATGTCTCCGCCTCTATGCAGGCGACCGACATCGCCCCCTCACGCCTTGAGCGTGCCCGGCTGAAGCTGTCCGCGCTGCCCGAGCAGCTTTCCGGCGAGTCGTTCGGTCTTGCCGTGTTTGCCGGTACCGCCGGGCTGGTCATCCCACCGACCCGGGATGCCGGTGTCTTCCGCTTTGGCCTGGAGCAGGGCCTTACGATGCTGGAGGATGCCCCCGGCACCGAACTCGCCACCGCCCTCGAAGTCGCCCGGCGCGCCCTCGGAGAGGGCGAGGCGCGCCACGGACGCGCCATCCTGCTGGTCACCGACGGGGAGGCCGAGGCCCTGCGGGGCCATGCCCTGCTAGCGGCGGTGGAATCCTTACGCGAGGCCGGCATCCCCCTGTTCATCCTCGGCACCGGCACGACGGCGGGCGCGCCCATCCCGGACGGTGCCGGCGGCTACCGCACGGTCGATGGCGAAGTCTGGCCGAGCCGGATGGATGCGACGCGGCTTGCGGAGCTGGCCGAGCGCACCGGTGGCCGATTCGTGATGGTTGCGGACGGCGAGGACGACCTGCGCACGCTCACGACCGGCCTGCGGGCCCTGCCCAGCCATCCCGACCCCGGCGCCACACGCGCCTGGCGCGAGTTGTTCCTCGCCCCGTTGCTGGCGGGCCTCATCCTGCTCATACTCGCCTATACCCCCATCCCACGCCGACCGAGCCTTGCAGCCCTGCTGCCCGCCTTCCTGCTCGGCAGCCTGCTCAGCGGCCCCACGGACGCCTGGGCCGCCCCGGACCTTGCCGCCGCCTACGCGGCCTGGGCCCGCGGCGACTTCGTCCAGGCCCAGCTGCTCTATGCCCGTCAGCCGGGGGCCCAGGCGCGCCTTGGCGAGGGTGCGGCCGCCTACAGGCGCGGCGACTTCGCCCAAGCCGCACAAAGCTTCACCACCGCCTGGCTGCTGGCCAACGACGACACGACCCGCGCCCATGCCCTCTACAACCTGGGCAACGCCGAGCTCAAGGCCAACCACCCGGAGCGCGCGGTCGCCGCCTACGAGGCCGTGCTGCGCCTGCGCCCCGACGATGAGGCGGCCCAGGCCAACCTGTGGCTCGCCCGCCAGCAGGCCGAGGCGAGGTCAATGCAACGATCCCGCCCGGAGAGCCTCCCCGGCCGTCGGCCGACCGACTACGGGCGCTACGACGAGGACGTGACGGCCGACTTTCCCACCGAGGAGGCCGCTTCCGGCGGCGATCTCTCCGCCGGAGGTCCGGGCGGCGGCAAGCCGGCGGGCAAGGTGGCCGGGACGCTGGCGCTGACCGAGGCCGACCGCCAGGCCGCGGAGAAGAAGATGGAACTGCTGCGCGACGCGCCCGCCCCCGTCTGGCGCGCGATGATGCGCAGCGAGACGCCCGGACGTGTGAGCGAGGGGCTGCCATGGTGAGGGAAACGCTGAAAAATTCAGCGTTTCCTGTTTGGGGCAGGACGCCCCAACGCGAACAACGCGTTCAGTCGTTGATTCGCGGAGGCCGTCACGGACATGCGCCGCAAAAAGACGAGCTGAAAAAACCCATGGATGGATTTTTTCAGCGTTTCCTGAGGGGGCTGCTGAACGCTTCCATCGCGGCGATACGCCGCTCCCACAAAGTCAGACTGGGGCTGTGGGAGCCGCGTGCCACGGCGACAGGCTCCGGAGTCAGGCAAGCCGCCCTCACCGCCCCCCTTCTGGCCCTGCTGCTGATGCTTGGCACAGCGGCCCACGCCGGGCTCGGCATCGAGGCCCACCTCGCCAACCCTACCCCCTGGCTGCGCGAGGAGGTCCTGCTCACCGTCGAGGTGCTGGACGATCGCAGCATCATCGAGCAGATCATCGCCCCCTGGACCCCGCCGGGGGTGATCGTCCGCCCGCTCGGCAGCCGTCAAGAGCGTGTGCAGACGCCCGAAGGAGTGCGCATCCGCCACCGCCACCTGTGGGGGGTGATGCCACTCTATCCCGGCCCGCTGACGCTCCAGCCGCCCACGGTCGAGGCCCGCGTCAGCGGCGGCCAGCGCCTGCCCCTGATCCCGCCCATCTTGCGGCTTGAGGCCCGCCCGCTCGACCCGCTGCTGCCGGTGGACGTGCCGGTGAGCCTGCTTTCGCTCAGCGCCCTCCCCCTGCCCGAGGCCGTGCCGCGCGGACGGCCGTTCACCTGGAACCTCGCCGTCGAGGGCCAGGGCCTTTCTGTGCGCGGCATCGAACGCTGGCTCAAGGAAGCCCTGCGCGACACCGGCAGCCTGCGCGTCTACCCGCCGGACATCAAGCTGCGGGACGGCATCGACCCGACCCAGCCCCTGCGCCAGCGGGTGGAAGTCCGCCTCACGCTCGAACCCCGCACAAGCGGCACCATCACGCTGCCTGAGCTGGTCCTGCCCTACCTCGACCCCGCGGATGGTCAGCTTCGGCTGGCGCGGCTGGAGGGTGGGCCGGTCGCAGTGCAACACCCGCTGTGGCTGGCGCTGCGCCCCTGGCTACCATGGTTCGCGGGAGCCATGCTGCTGGCCGCCGCGGTCATCCCCCTGCAACGCTGCGGACGACGCTGGCTCGCACGACGGGCATGGCTGCACTCGCTGCGTGAGGCGGATACCCCCGCGGCCCTGCGCAGGGCCTGGCGAGGGGGCGCCGAAACGCTGGCCGATGTCCAAACGCAGGCTCTGGTCCAGCGCCTGGACGCGGCCTGCTATGGCAACCACCCCCTGGGCGAGGCCGATTTCCGCACCCTCAGACAGGCCTTGCTGCAGGCAGCAGCCGGCGCACACACGATGGCCTGCTGGCCATTTCATGGCGCGCGATCGAGGTAAATGCTGAAAAAATCGATTGATGGATTTTTTCAGGGCGTCTCATCAAGGCGCATGTCCGCGAGGATCTCCGCGAGTCAACGACGTGCATCGTTGTTCGCGTTGGGGTGCCCTGCCTCAAACAGGAAACGCTGAATTTTTCAGCATTTCCCAAGAGGCTGCAGACTCATCCAGCGGATGGAGAGGCGCTCAGCGGGGGGTGCCGAAGCCGTCGAAGGCGGACGATCCCGCCAGTTGCACACCGATCCGCGGCAGCCCTTCGGCCAGGGCATCCCCGGCACTCAGACGCCAACCATGCACCGCGGCGAGCGCCTCACGCCGCTCGTCGAGCAAGGCCTGGCTGACCGCGCGCAGCCCCGGCCAGATCGCGGGCCGTCGCCAGCGCGGAACCTCGTCCTGCTCGAGAGCGAAGTGGATGTCCTCCTCAAACCGTGCCGCGAGCAGGGCCGCCGCGTGGGCCGGCAGCGCGGCGGCGAGGACGCCGGCATCGTTCACCCGTCCCAGCGCATCCTGTCCCTGGCGCAGGTGGCGCAGCACGTCCTTCGCCTCCAGGACCGTCGCCAGCGGTTCCAACATGTAGCGCAGCTGCTTGCCGACCAGGCGCAAGGGGTGCAGCCCCTCGGGCAGGTGGTGCATGCCGGCGAGATAGAGCGTGGCGGCGTCCATCCAGCGCTCCGACATCCAGGCGCCAAACGACTCCCCACCCGCCCCCTCGAGCGGACGCATGCGCTCCAACGCACGCCGTGCCCCATCCAGCATCTCCGGCAAGGTGTCCAGCAGGGCCGCACGGTGGGCAGCATGTTCGCCAGCCAGCCTCTCGCGCAAGACCTGCCAGCCATGGTGCTCACTCCTGCGGAGCTGCACACCGGCCAGCCAGGCCTCCTGCACCTCCAGATCACGCACAGGCCCGCTCTCGCGCGCAAAGCTGCGCAGGGCACGGCGCGCCTTGCGGGGAGTATCGACGAGAGGTGCGCAGAGCTTGAGCCAGACGCGGGTACGCCGCACCGCCACGCGCGTATCGTGCAGGGCCTCCTCAGCGGAAGGATTCTCGCGCAGCGCCTGCCCCTGGCTCGACACGTCCTGCAGGCGCTGGTGCAGGATGGCTTGGCAGACGTCGATCGCGGGGCGCCGAAGATCGTCGATGGTCAGCATGCCCCCCTCCATGAGCAAGGTTAGTGGCGAAACCTGGCAGGCCGTTGAAAAACCCTTTTCAACGCGCTGCCAAAGCATAGCCTACCCCGGCTGCAGGGTTATGACAGTGGGCTAGCGGACCACCATGCCCGGCCGCAGAAGGCCGGTGTCCGAAGCAAGCCGGTGCGCGGCGCGGATCGGGGCGGGCAGGGGCATATCAAGCACCGCCACCGCCTCGGCGGGCGTCACGTCCCAACGGTGGGGGGCGATAAGCCTCATCGGTGGAAAGAGGGTAGGCCGGACAGGAACTCCTCCCGCACCAGCAAGAGATGGCCGCGCAGGAGGAACAGCGAGCGCCGCGCCCACCGGGGGCCGTTCCGCCCCGGCGGCAGGACCGCAAGTTCGAGTCGCTGGGCGCCACCGCGGAACAGCAGCGCGCCGAGCGGACGCCGCCCCAAGCGCGCAAGGCCGAGCCTGCGCTGCGCCTCGGGCGAGCTGAGGGTGATGGCATGCACGTAGGGCGTGCACGCCCCCGCCTGCCAGCAGGACAGACGCACCTCGCGCCGCCACACCCGCGCGCCAATCCGCAACCCGAGGAGACGCGCGCTGGCGGGGTCAGCCTCAGCCCAACCCTCGCCGAGCACCTCAACGACCAGTCGCCCCGGGCAGACGCGCACCAAGTGGCGGGTCAGCGAACCCGGAGCGCGCAGCCAGGCCAGGGGGGGGCGGGAACGTGGACTGGCGGTGGGCATGGGGGCAGAGGTCGAAAGATACGCATCCTATTTTAGGGAAACTCTGAAAAAATCCATCCATGGATTTTTTCAGATCGTCTTATCAA
>JBMFOY010000115.1:0-6175 GCA_049969375.1 Halothiobacillaceae bacterium
CGTTGGGGCGTCCTGCCCCAAACAGGAAACGCTGAATGATTCAGCGTTTCCTTAAAGATGCGGCTTTCCCCCATGAGCCTGGCGGAGCGTGGAGATTTCTGAAAGCGGCCGCAGACAGGCGGGGAGCAATCAGCCCTCCCGCTTGCGCAGGTAGAGACGGATCACATCGCCCAAATATTCCACCTGATCGAGCCGGTGCCCCGTGGCCTCGGCATAGGCAGCGAAATCGCGCGGCGCAGCCTCGTCCGTGGCGAGCACGAGCAGGACCTGTCCACCAGTCAGCCCCACTAGGGCCTGCTTGGCCTTGAGCAGGGGCATGGGGCACGGCAAGCCGCGCGCGTCCAGCTCGGCGTCAAAGGGGCGGTCCATCACAGCAGCGCGCTGTCGGCCTCGGGGGCGACGATGGGCAGGCGCTCACCCGCCCAAGCCATGATGCCACCAGCCAGGTTGTAGGTATGCTCGATGCCCTGCCGCGCGAGGAAGGCGCAGGCCTGGGCGGAGCGCGCGCCGCTCTGGCAATAGACGACGATTTTGTCCTGCCCCTTGAGCTTGTCGACGTTCAGTGGCAGAAGGTGGAGGGGAAGCAGCTTGGCGCCGGGGATGATGCCGTAAGCGGTCTCGCCCGGGGTGCGAACATCAACCAGCAGGAATTTTTCGCCCTGCAGCCAGGTCGAAAGTTCACGCGCATCCACATGCTCGATGGAAAACATCTTGAAAGTGCCTCGATTGAAGAATTCTTTGCCTCGCCCGCTCGCGGGCAGCCTTGCTGGCGTGCTGGCCGGGGCGCTGATCATGGCCGCCCAGCCGGGCCTCGCTGGCCCGTACGACAATCTGCCCGACATGGGCGAGGCCATCGACCGCGATATCAGCCTGGCAGAAGAGCTAGCCATGGGCGACGGCTTCATGCAAGCCCTCAAGCGCAAGGCGACCTTCGTCACCCACCCGCTGCTCAACCACTACGTCCAGTCGCTCGGCGAGCGACTGGCCTCTGCCTCCGGCTGGAATGCCTACCCGTTTCATTTCACCATCATCCAGGAGGACACGATCAATGCCTTCGCCGCTCCCGGAGGGCACATCAGCCTGTTTTCCGGCCTGATCCTGCGCACCGACAACGAGAACGAGCTAGCCGGAGTCATGGCGCACGAGATGGCCCACGTCACCCAGCGCCACGTGGCGCGCATGATCGCAGGTGGGGCTAGCGTGAACCTCACCGCCCTCGCGGCACTCGCCGCGGCCATCCTGGTAGGCGGCTCGAACCCGGATGCCGCCGTCGCGGCGGTCAACCTCGGCATGGCCGGCGCGATCCAGCAGCAGATCAACTTCACCCGCGACCACGAATACGAGGCTGACCGCATCGGCATCCAGATCCTCTCCGGCGCGGGCTTCGACCCGCAGGGCATGGTCAGTTTCTTCGAGAAACTCGCCCGCCAGGAGGGCGACGGATTCTACGTGCATAACGAGCTGTTGCGTACCCACCCCGTCACTACCAACCGCATCGCCGAGGCCGCCAGTCGCGCCCGCGCTGCCCGTCCCAGCAAGGTCTTCAACCAGCCAGACTATGCCTATGCCAAAGCCACCCTGGCCGCCCTGCTCGACCCCCGGCCGCTGGCCTCAGCCGGGCGGCTGGAAAGGGTGGCAGGAGATAACGTTACCCGCTACCAACGCGCCCTGCTCCTGAACCGGGCCGGGCGCCAGCAAGAGGCCCTGCCGATCCTGCTCGACCTGTATGGCAAGGCGGCGGATAACCTCTGGATCGGCACCCTGCTCGCAGAAACCCGCCGCCAGCTGAACCAGGATGATCAGGCCATCGAGGTGCTCCGTGCGCAGCTTGACCTGTTTCCCGGCCATCCCATGCTGACCATGCAGATGGGCCAGCTATGGATGGCGAAGGATCCGGAACGCGCCTACAACCTGCTGCGCCAGGCCCTGCGCGACAATCCAAGCCACACCGGCCTGCTGCAGGCCTTCGCCGACGCAGCCTTACGCGCAGGCCGTCGCTCCGAACACCACGAGGCTATGGGCCTGTTCTTCATCCAGGAACGGCGCCTGCCCGAGGCCCGCGCGGAATTGGAAACGGCACGCGCCCTAAGCCTTGGGGATGCCATCTCGCGCCAGCGGCTGGATGCCCTGATCGAGCGGGTGGAAAGCGAAATCATCGAGGCCCGCCGTCGCAAGGATCAGCACTCGTGACACCGCGCCGGGACGCATCGCGCCTGACCATACGGGGATAAAATATTTTTCCTTGCCTCACCATGGGGGCGGTTTATCCTGCAGCTGCTTGATGAAAGCAGTTTAAAGAGCGCCCTCCGCGGCCCAACCGATGTGTGGAACGGGAGAAGGCGCCAACCCACCACCCCCAAAGGAGGAAGCCATGCGGAAAATCGACCGCATCCTGGCGGCCAGCGTATCCGCCGCCGCGCTGATGGGTGCCCTTGCCGTTGCCACCCCGGCTATGGCCCAAGAAAACGGCGAGAAGAAGGAAATGACCGGCAAGGAGCTGGCGTTCAACAACTCCAAAGGCAACTGCCTGGCGTGCCACATGATTGCCGGCGGCGACCAGCCCGGCACCATCGGCCCCCCGCTGATCGCCATGAAGCAGCGTTATCCGGACCGCAAGGCCCTGTACGACGTTATCTACGACCCGCGCACCAAGTTTGGTCCGCATACCATCATGCCGCCGATCGGTGCCCACGGCATCCTGAGCAAGGATGAGCTGGAGAAGGTCGTGGATTTCATCCACAGCCTGTAAGAGATGCGGAGGACCAAGACGATGAAAACCCTGCTCAAGATCACTGCCGCCGCCCTCGCCGTCGGCCTGACCGCACCCGCGCTGCACGCCGCCGACGCGGCCGCCTCTGCCGAGGCCCAGGCCCAAGAGTTCCGCGACTTCTTCTTCAAGCGCTTCCCGGACATCAAGCCTGCGGACTACATCTATGGCGTCTACGCGCTCAACGCGGATGCCCGCGCCCAATTCGAGGCGATGAACGAATTCCCGCCCTACGACGAGGCCATTGCCAAGGGCAAGGCCTTCTACAGCAAGCCGCTGGCCAACGGCAAGTCCCTCAAGGACTGCCTGGGTGACGCCAAGGGCCTGCGCGCCAAATATCCATTCTTTGACACCGAAGCCGGCAAGGTGCGCAACCTTGAGGCTGACCTCATCCAATGCGCCCAGGCCTATGGTGAAACCACGTTCGACGAGAAGAGCAAAGATCTCAAGAACGTTTCTGCTTACCTTGCGAGCGAATCCCGCGGCATGAAGGTGCATGTCACCGTCCCCAACGAGCAGGCCCTAGCCGCCTTCGAGGATGGTAAGCGCCGCTGGTTCCAGAAGACCGGGCAGCTTAATCTCTCCTGTGCTGACTGCCACCAATACCACTCCGGTCAGCGCGCCCGCTCCGAGACCCTCAGCGCGGGCATCGGCAAGACCGCGCACTTCCCGGTCTGGCGCCTGAAGGACGACGGCCTGGTGACCCTGAACGACCGCCTGTTCGGCTGCGTGAGGGATACCCGCGCCAAGCCCTACAAGCGCTATGGGGATGAGTACCGTAACATGGAGTACTTCCTGGCCTACATCGACAACGGCCTCGAAATCACCGGCCCGGCGGTCCGCAAGTAAGTGCCCCGCCTGCTGACAAGAACCGGCCTCCGCGGCCGGTTTTTTTCGCCTGCCATTACGACCTCTTATCCGCACAGGATTTTTTTTAGGGGCGCGGAGAGGCCCGGTCTTATATGATCAGCGGCCAATGTCCGCCCTGACCCCGGTCTGGCAGACATCCAGTTTTGAACCGCTCACTTGAGCAGTGAACACACGGAGACATCCACGATGAACCTTTCCCGCCGCGAGTTCATGCAAATGCTCGCCGTGGCTAGCGCCGCCGGCATCAACCTCGGCACCGCGCAGGCCGAAACCGGTACCCAGAAAGTCGCCGGAAGCATCAAGTCCAACATGGCTTCCGCCGACATGTATGAAGTGCCCAAGTTCGGTAACGTGCACATCCTGCACATGACCGACTGCCACGCTCAGCTGCGCCCGGTCTACTTCCGCGAGCCGTCCGTGAACCTCGGCGTACGCGACATGAAGGGCAATGTTCCGCACCTCGTGGGCGAGAAGTTCCTCAAGCACTTCGGCCTGAAGGCGAACACTCCGGAAGCACACGCCTTCACCTACCTGAACTTCGCCGAAGCGGCCGAGAAGTACGGCAAGGTCGGCGGCTTCGCCCACCTGGCCACCCTGGTCAAGAAGCTGAAGGCCTCCCGTCCGGGTGCTCTGCTGCTGGACGGCGGTGACAACTGGCAAGGCACCGGCCTGGCCCTGTGGACCAACGCCCAGTGCATGATCGACGCCTCTAAGAAGCTCGGGGTGGATGTCATGACCTCCCACTGGGAGGCCACCTATGGCAAGGAGCGCATGGTCGAGGGCATCAAGCAGCTCGAGGCTGCGGGCATGGACTTCGTCGCCCAGAACGTGTTCGAGACCGAGTTCAACGAGCGCGTCTTCAAGCCCTATGTCATCCGTGAGATGAACGGGGTCAAGGTCGCCATCATCGGCCAGGCCTTCCCATACACCCCGATCGCCAACCCGGCCTGGATGACCGAAGGCTGGTCCTTCGGCATCAAAGACCAAGAGATGCAAGAGACCGTCAACAAGGCCCGCGCCGAAGGCGCCCAGGCCGTGATCGTGCTGTCCCACAACGGCATGGACGTGGACCTGAAGATGGCCAGCCGTGTGCGCGGCATCGATGCCATCATGGGCGGTCACACCCACGACGGCGTTCCGTACCCGACCCTGGTGAAGAACGGTGGTGGCCAGACCCTGGTTTGCAACGCCGGCTCCAACAGCAAGTTCCTCGGCGTGCTGGACCTGGACGTCAAGGGCAACAAGGTCGCTGGCTTCCAGTACCGTCTGCTGCCGGTGTTCTCGAACTTCATCGAGGCCGACAAGGAGATGCAGGAACTGATCGACAAGATGCACAAGCAGACGATCAAGTTCCAGGGCAAGGAGTTCGTCGCCGAGGAGCGCCTGAACCAGGTGCTGGCCAAGAACGACGTCACCCTCTACCGCCGCGGCAACTTCTCCGGCACCTGGGACCAGCTGATCGTCGATGGCCTGATGGAAGTCATGGGCGCCGAAATCGCCTTCTCCCCCGGCGTACGTTGGGGCACATCCCTGGTTCCGGGCGCGGACATCACCTATGAAGACATGATGACCCAGTGCGCCCTGACCTACCCAAATGTCACCGTGAACGAGTTCACCGGCGAGCGCATCAAGGAAATCCTGGAAGATGTGTGCGACAACATCTTCAACCCGGATCCGTACTACCAGCAGGGCGGCGACATGGTTCGCGTCGGCGGCCTGAAGTACGCCGTGGCGCCGAATGGCGATTCCGGCAAGCGCATCAGCCAGCTGACCCTGAACGGCAAGCCGCTGGATCCGAAGAAGACCTACAAGGTGGCGGGCTGGGCCTCCGTCGCCAAGCCGGGCGAGATCCCGGGCGACACCGGCAAGATGATCTGGGACGTGCTGGAACAGTACCTGACCTCCAAGAAGCACATCACCAAGGTCGAGGTCAACTCGCCGAAGCTGGTCGGCATGGAAGGCAACCCCGGCGTGGCTCCGGGCTACCCCAACGTCTGACGCCCCCGCAACGCGCCTCTAAGGAAACTCTGAAAAAATCCATCCATGGATTTTTTCAGCTCGTCTTATCAAGGCGCATGTCCGCGACGGACTCCGCGAATCAACGACGGAACGCGTTGTTCGCGTTGGGCCACCCCGCCCCAAACGGGAAACGCTGAATGATTCAGCGTTTCCCTAAAAACGAAGCCCCGCCAAGCGGGGCTTCTTATTTTCACGCCCTCAACGGCGTCCATTCATTTTTTCTGATCCTTGAGGTTGCCGATCACGGCACCCGCCGCACCACCCACAATCGCCCCCGTGACCGGGTTGCCTCCGGAGATGGCACTCACCCCCGCCCCTGCGGCGGCACCGATGGCACCACCGCTGAGCGTCGATTGTTGACGCGGGGTCATATTGGAACAACCGGCGAGAAGCACCACCGCCAGCGGCCAGCCTATCCAAGCACGGATGAATCGGTGCATCTTCACGTCCTCCCCTTGCTGTATAAGGAAACTCTGAAAAAAATCCATCCATGGATTTTTTCAGATCGTCTTATCAAGG
>JBMFOY010000116.1:0-6091 GCA_049969375.1 Halothiobacillaceae bacterium
CGCGGCGAAAACCCAGCGCGACCGAGGTCACCGGCGGATAAGGAATCTCGCGCAGGGCATTCACGGCTTCGCCGACATGCGGCTCCAGCAGATCCGCCACGGCAGCCGCAGGCAGAGCAAGCACCAGACTGCGCGCGGCGAACGTCCCACGCGGCGTTTCCACCTGCCAGCCGCCATCCACCTGCCGGATGGCCTGGGCGGGGGTCGAAAGAAAAAGGCCCTCGCCCAATGCGGCGGCCAGGGCCTCGGTCAGCTGGCCGAGCCCCCGCTCAAACGACAGCATCGAACCGACCGGCCCCGTCTGCACCTCGGCCTTGCGCGCAGCCCAAGCCTTCTTCAGCGCCCCCCTGAGCAGCGAACCGTGCTCGCGCTCCAAGGCATAAACCTTGGCCGTCGCTGCGCGCACCGAAAGCCGCTCGGGGTCGCCCGCATATACCCCAGACACGAACGGATCGATCGCCCAGTCAAGGAACTCCTGACCCAGCCTGCGACGGACGAACCCGGCCACGCTCTCCTCATGGTCCACAGGCGCAATCAAGGGCTCCGCAAGAAGCCGCAGTTTGCCCTTGAGGGAAAACAAGCGGGTGGTCAGAAAGGCCAGCGGCGAGCCAGGCAGCGGCACCGCCCGGCCATCGCGCACCACATAGCGCCGCTTCGCCTCACGGTTGGCCTCACGCATGACCTCGCGCAGGCCAAGCCCATCGATCAGCTCGCGGATCGCCGGGGCGTTGTCGAGCAAGGTGTTCGGGCCTGCCTCCAGCAGATAGCCCTCGTGCTCCAGCGTGCATACATTGCCTCCTGCCCGCGGCGCCGCCTCGATCACCGCGACATCCATGCCCCGCTGACGCAGGAAAAAGGCCGTCGAGAGCCCGGAAATCCCGGCCCCGATCACCAGCGTCTCAACATCCCGCCCCATGCCCCTATCCTCCAAGTTGAATATCGCGCCCCAGGCATGCAAGCCCGCGTGCTCCGGCCCATGGCCATCGAAAATCCACCACACCATAACAGGCCGTTGAAAAAGGGCTTCCTGCCCTTTTTCAACTCGCCTTGTCGCGGTGCACGCCCGCGACGGGGGGCGCCCCACCCGATACAGCAGGCCGGCCCCGGGCCGATCACCCCGCCCTTGATCGCGCCGAGGGCGCCGCGCCTACAGCCAAAAATTGCCCCAGACCTTCCTTAGCCGATCCAAAGGGTCTTGATATTCGTGAACGCCCGCAACCCCTGCACGCCCAGCTCCCGCCCAAGCCCCGAAGCCTTCATCCCTCCGAACGGCAGGCGCGGATCACTCTTCACCATGCCGTTGACGAAGGCCGCGCCACACTCCAGCGCCCGCGCCAGCCCCTCGCCGCGCACCATGTCGCGCGTCCACACGCTGCCGCCCAGACCGAAGCGACTGGCGTTGGCAAGCGTCAGGGCATGCATATCATCCTGCGCGACCGTGACGCTGGCCACCGGACCAAAAATTTCCTGGTCGAAGGCTGTCATGCCAGGGGTGACCTCAGTCAACAACGTGGCGTGCATGCCCGCATGCGCTCCCGGAATGACGGTCCCCCCAAGACGCAGGCTGGCCCCCTCGCGCAGGCTGGCCTGCACCTGGCCCATCACCTCATCGCGCAGGTCCGCGCGCGCCAGCGGTCCGAGGTCGGTATCCTCATGCAGGGGGTCGCCGTATCGCAAGCTACCGATGCGCTCGGCCAGTCCCTCAATGAACGCCTCCGCCAAGGATGAATGCACGATAAAGCGCTTGGCCGCGATGCAGCTCTGCCCGCCATTCTGAAAACGCGCCCGCACCGCCTGATCCAGAGTGACATCGAGGTCCGCATCCTCCAGCACGATAAAGGCATCCGAACCACCCAGCTCCATCACACACGGCTTCAAGGCCGCCCCGGCCACCGCGGCCACCTTACGCCCTGCCGCCTCGCTGCCCGTGAGGGTCACCCCGTGCACGCGAGGATCCTCGATCAGCGCGGGGATGCGCTCCGCCCTGAGCAAAAGCGTCTGAAATGCCCCCTCTGGCGCACCGGCGTCGCGGAACAAGGCCTCCAGCGCCAGGGCGCACTGAGGCACGTTCGATGCGTGCTTGAGCAGGAAGGTATTGCCCGCCATAAGGATGGGCGCGGCGGCGCGGATCACCTGCCAGAGCGGGAAGTTCCAAGGCATGATGCCGAGGATGGTGCCAAGCGGCTCATACACCACGGCACTTCTGGCGGCATCCGTCGTCACTGGCTCATCCGCAAGCCAGCCCTCGGCATGCTCGGCATAAAACTCGCAGGTCCAGGCACACTTGAGCACCTCCGCCCGCCCCTCGCGCACCGGCTTACCCATCTCCTGCGCCATCAGCGCGGCATAGGCCCCTTGGCGCTCACGCAGCAGGCGGGCCACCGCCCGCAGCACGGCCGCACGCGGGGCGAAGCCGCCCTCGCGCCAGATCCGCGCCATGTCGGCGGCACGCCCGAGGGCCCGTTCGACATGCCGGTCCTCGTGCGCCGGCAGGGCGGCCAGCGTCTCACCGGTATACGGATTGATCGAGAGGAATTCCATATGCCCTCCAGAGGCCGGACGTTGGGACAAGTATACGCGGGGGCCGTGAAGCTCCCGCTATGGATCGTCCTTGTCGTCGTTGAAAAACGCTTTTCCTCGGTCATCCTATCCCCTGTAGGGGCGACGCCCTCGCCGCAAACCCTCATCGGCCCGCGAGGGCGGGCCTCCTACAACCCAATGGAAGGGTTTTTCAACGGCCTACAACACAGCATTGGGCATAAAAAAGGCGGCCCGAAGGCCGCCCTATGGGGTTCAATCTCAGGAGAGATTAGAAGTTGTGGATAACGCCCACCGAGAAGGCCGAGGCCTTGCCACCAGCAATAGGAGCCATGGAGTCGCCATGGCCAAACCTGGAGACTTGGTACCTGGCGGTATTGCTTTCATTATCTGTTGCGGCATATGCAGCATACAGGGTGGTCTGCTTGCTCAGCTTGTAGTCATAACCGACGGCCCACATATCGGCGCCCGTGTCGACCGTGCCGGAGATGTCGTTAGCCTTGTAGTACTGGGCCTTGACCACGTTGTTGCCGAAGGTGTAGGAAGCGCCCGCGCCCCACACGGACTGATCCGCCCCAGAGGTAAAGCCGACATCCATAGCCTTCTGGTACAGGGCGTTGACACGTACGCCGGCGAAGTTCACGCCTGCGCCAAGACGGTAGGCGGATTCATTGTCTTGGCCACCCGGGTTGTCAATATTGTGCCGCTCGTAAGCAGCACCGATATCGAACATCTTGTGGGTATAGGTGGCGTTCAGGCTGTAGGCATCGAATTTATTGTTGTCGCAGCTACTACCATTTCTATCGCAGCCACTACCGCCGGAAACGATGTCATGATCCGTTACATAAGCCAGCACCGCTTGGAAGCCACTGAGGTCCGGGGTGACATAGGCCACGACGTTGTTCGGACGCAGATCCCAACCCACCTTTGGATCACCGACGCCGATGATGTTACGGGAATCGCCCACTCGGTCACCAAAGAGGTCATACTTGCGGCCGATGAGCTTCATCGGGGTGTCATGCTTACCCACCAGGGCGGTACCCCAGCCACCGGTCAGGCCGACGAAGGTATTACGGCCTTCACCAAACAGGCTATTAGTAGAGCCGTCGTTGCTAGAAACATTGATCGTGGTTTCAAACTGATAGATCGCCGACAGATTGGAGGAGATCTTCTCGGTGCCCTTTACGCCCAGGAAAGAGCTGTTGCTGGAGACGCTGACATTGGATTCATCAACGCCTGGGTTTTGATCGGAGTTGAGGGCGTCAATGGAAACATGGGCCCTACCGTAGAGGGTGGTGTCGGCCATTACAGCCGGAGCGGCCACGGCGGCGGCTACGGCAACGGCAATCAGGTGCTGCTTGTTCATGGATGACTCCTTGAGCGGTTAAAAAGGACATCCCGGTTCCCCGGGGCCACAGGGGCATTTGTACACGATGCCTTGGCAGCGGCGCAACGCGCACGTTGCTGCAGTGCAACACCGCGCGCGGCTCGGCGTTGTTTTTGTGCACTTTGACCCCCGCCTTGGGCTTGCGGGAGCCGCGTGTCGCGGCGATGGGGAGCGGATCATCCCGCCCTTGATCGCGACGGAGGCGCCGCTCCTACAGACAGGGCGGTAGGAGGCCCGCCCTCGGGCCGATCATCCAGCGCTTGATCGCAGCGGGGGCGCCGCGCCTATCCGGCGCTTAGCAGGCCATTGAAAAGCGCTTTTCAACAGCCTGTTAGTCGTAGAACTTGCGGCGCGAGCCGCCCTGACCCGGGCGACCGGCGGGCTTGTCGCCGAAACGGTTGCCGCGACGCTCACTGTGGTGTTCATGACCATGGTTGCCGTGGCCGGCATGGGCATCCTGGCCGCCGCGACGATGGTCGGGCTTGCCCTCGCCCGCCGAAGCGCTGCGGTAACCCCCACCGCGGTGACCGCCACGGTAGCCGCCACCCGGACGACCACGACCGCGCGGCCCCATGCCGCTACGGTCGCCTTCCTGCGGCTTGAAGCGGGCTTCCATGCCTTCAACCTCAGTCACGCGCACCTTCTCGCCGACGTAGTGTTCGATGTTACGCAGGACACCGAGGTCGCGGCGGCTGACGAAGGAGACGGCGGTGCCGGTGGCGCCCGCCCGCCCGGTGCGGCCGATGCGGTGGACGTAGTCCTCCGCCTGGCGCGGCAGGTCGAAGTTGAACACGTGGGTGATGCCAGCAACGTCGATGCCACGGGCCGCGACGTCGGTGGCGACGAGGATGCGGCAGCGGCCCTTGCGCAGGTGGTCAAGCATGCGGGTGCGCTGGCGCTGGTTGAGGTCGCCGTGCAGGGCGGCGGCGGCCTGACCGGCTTGTTCGAGTTCGGCGGCAAGCTGGTCGGCGTCGCGCTTGGTGGCGGTGAAGACGATGGCCTGATTCACGGACGCATCGGCGAGCAGGTGGTTGAGCAGTTCGCGCTTGTGGTCGACGTGGTCGACATAGATGACCTGCTGGTCGATGGCGTCACGCCGGGCCTCCAGCGGAGCGACCTCCAGTTGCCGGGGGGTGGTCAGCAGGTCGCCAGCCAGCTTGACGACACTGGGGGAGAGGGTGGCGGTGAAGCACACGCTCTGGCGCTCGTTCGGCATGGCGGCGGCAATGGCGCGCATGTCATCGGCAAAGCCGAGGTCGAGCATGCGATCGGCTTCGTCCAGCACCAGCATTTCCAGGCGGTCGAAGCGCACGCGGCCGCTGTTCATCTGGTCGAGCAGGCGGCCCGGGGTGGCGACGAGGATGTCGTAGGGCTTGGACAGTTCGCGGTTCTGGATCGGATACGGCTCGCCGCCGGTGATGCAGACCACGCGCGCATGGCGCAGGCCACGGGCAAACTGGATGGCGGCCTTGGTGACCTGCTGCGCAAGCTCGCGGGTGGGGGCCAGGACGAGGATACGCGGGCCGCGTCCGTCCCTGTCCGCGGGTTCAGCCAAGCGAGTCAGCGCAGGCAGAAGGAAGGCGGCGGTCTTGCCAGTGCCGGTGGGGGCCTTGGCAATGAGGTCATGGCCTTTGAGCAGCATGGGAATGGCCTGCGCCTGCACGGGCGTGGGCTGGGTCAGGCCCAGGTCGGTCAGGTTGGCAACGATGGAGCTTGGGATGCCGAGGTCGGCAAAAGTGGTCTGCGTCAAGGGATGTTCCTGTGGGCAAAGACAATGGACTCTCGGCAAAGCGGCTTAGCTTGCTACGCGTTGGCAACTTCTTGCATCGAAGCCAACCAACGAAAGTCACATCAAGTCTTTACGCACCGGGACGGTGCGGGGACCAGGACAGGAGGGTTTGATTCGATGACGCCCGGATCATTCCGGACCGAGAGTGATAATAAAGTGGCGTCCCCACGGGGATTCGAACCCCGGTTACCGCCGTGAAAGGGCGATGTCCTAGGCCTCTAGACGATGGGGACGCTGCAGAGGCAGTCAGCGTTGCTGACGGATGCGCATTATAGGGAGGTTGAATCCGCTGTCAACATCTTTGTGAACTTTTTCGTCGCGGCGCGGCGCATGTCCGCGACGGACTCCGCGAATCAACGACGGAACGCGTTGTTCGC
>JBMFOY010000117.1:0-6023 GCA_049969375.1 Halothiobacillaceae bacterium
CGCATGGCCCTCCTTCCTCGGTAAAGGAGTGCCAAAGGTTTCTGAACTTATGCATTTGTTGTCCCTGTCCCATGACAGGGTAATCGCATGAGTGAGCCGTTTTATGGGTTGGGGCGCTCGCGTAGGAGTGGCGCCCTCGCCACGACAGGGTAGCCTTGCATGGGTTATCGGCCCGAGACAGGTTGTTTCAAAAGGACTGTCCTATCCTTTTGAAGCTCGCCCCGTCGCGGTACACGCCCGCGACGGGCTCCGAGAATCAATCACTTGTCGTGATTGACTCTCGGGCGAGCCGTCCTTGGGGCGCCAATCCAGGCTGTCTCAAAGTGTTTTGAAACAGCCTGGAGAGCGGGCCTCCTACAGCCAAACAAGGCAAGGATGGCCCCCTTTGCACGCCGGATTTTCGCCTTGTGCGATCATTCCAAGCTTTCATGCGATTGCCCTGCGTCCCATGATCAGGGCGGGGTATGGGATGGGGTATCATGCCTCTCCATGAATACAACCACTTCCATCACCGCATCCCAGTCCTTGGAGGCGCGTCTGGTCACGGTGGGTGCCCACGAGGCCGGGCAGCGGCTCGACAACTTCCTGCTTGCCCAGCTCAAGGGTGTGCCCAAAAGCCGGATCTACCGCATGCTGCGCACCGGCGAGGTGCGGGTGAACAAGGGGCGAGCCAAGCCCATGCAGCGCATCGCGGCGGGCGATGTCGTGCGCATCCCGCCGCTGCGCATGGCCGAGCGCGAGGTCCCGGCCCTGCCGCCGCAGCGGGTGCAGGCCATGCGTGACGCAGTGCTGTACGAGGATGAGCACGTTCTGATCCTGAACAAGCCGCCGGGCTTGGCGGTGCACGGCGGCAGCGGCGTGCCCTATGGCCTGATCGAGCTGGCGCGGGCGTCGTGGTCGCACCTGCCGGGGCTTGAGCTGGCGCACCGTCTGGACCGTGACACCAGCGGTTGCCTGGTGTTGGCCAAGCATCGCGAGGCCCTGCTCGGCGTGCAGCGCCAGTTGGTGGAGAAGACCTCACACAAGGCTTACCTCGCCCTGCTCAGGGGGACGTGGCGCGGGGCGGCGTGCCGCATTGAGGCGCCGCTGTTGAAGAACGAGCTGAAAGGGGGCGAGCGTGTGGTGCGGGTGGATGCGCGCGGCAAATCTGCGGTCAGCGTGTTCGAACCCATTGAGCGCTTCGATCGGCTTGCGACCCTGGCGCGGGTTAGGATCGAGACCGGGCGCACCCACCAGATCCGGGTGCATGCCCAGCACATGGGCCACCCGCTGGCAGGTGACGACAAGTATGGCGACGAGGGTTTCAACCGCCAGATGAAGGCGTTGGGGCTTGCTCGCATCTTCCTCCACGCCGAGCAACTGGAGTTTCTGCACCCCGTCACCGAATGCACCTTGCGTGTCAGTGCGCCGCTGCCGGACGACCTGTCGCTCATGCTCGAGCGGCTGCGTGCAGAGGCCTCCGGAGGGAGAGGCCGATGATCAGCGAACTCAAACTGGTGGTGTTCGACTGGGATGGAACCTTGATGGACTCCACTGATCGAATCGTCAGCAGCTTCCGCAGCGCGATGCGCGAGGTTGGCCTGCCCCTGCTTGACGAGGGGGTCATCTGCTCGATCATCGGCCTGGGTCTGCCGGAGGCAGTCGCCGCGCTCTACCCCGAGGCCGATACGCTTGCGCGCCAGCGCTTGGCCATGGCCTACAGTCAGCATTACCTCGGCCTGGATCCGACTCCGATCCGGCCGTACGCGGGCGCTGAGGACCTGCTCGCTGAGTTGGCCGAGCGTGGTTTCTGGCTTGCCGTGGCGACCGGCAAGAGCCGGCGGGGGCTGGACAAGGTGCTGACCGAAACGGGCTTCGGGCGCTATTTTTTCGCCACCCGCTGCGCGGAGGAGACGGCCTCCAAACCCGACCCCCTGATGCTGCGCGAACTGATGTTTGAGGCCGGGGCCGAGCCCGAGCACACGCTCATGGTGGGCGACACCTGGTTCGACCTTGAAATGGCGCGTCAGGCCCGCGTGCCTGCGGTGGGGCTGGCCCACGGCGCCCATGGCCGCGAGCAGCTTGAACCCTGTGCTCCGCTGGCCATCTTTGAGGATCTGGCTGGCCTTCAAGGTTGGCTTGGGACGATCAACTTCCGTATGGATTCGAGCGCATGAACGACACATCGAGCAAAACACCGTCCGGGGCCCTGGATGACCCCACCTGGCAGCGGGCCCTGATCGCCCGCCTGGCCGAGGCGAGCCTGACCGAGCAGCGGCGTGCGCGCCGCTGGGGCATTTTCTTCAAGCTGCTTGGCTTTGGTTACCTGCTCTTCATTCTGGTGATGATGTATCGGGAGGGGCCGGCCGAGGATCGTCTGGCTACTCAGCCGCACACCGCCCTGGTCACCCTCGAGGGTCCGATCATGGAAGGCTCGCCGGGTGGAGCGGAGACCATCATCAAGGGCTTGCGCAAGGCCTTCGAAAACAAGCACGCCCAAGGCGTGGTGCTGCGCATCAACAGCCCGGGTGGCAGTCCCGTCCAATCAGGCTATATCTACGATGAGATCCGCCGTTTGCGCGCGAAGTACCCGGACAAGCCGCTGTATGCCGTGATCGCCGACATCGGCGCATCGGGCGGTTACTACGTGGCCGCAGCGGCCGATGCGATCTATGCCGACAAGGCGAGCATCGTGGGATCCATCGGTGTGCGCATGGATGGCTTTGGCGTGGTCGAGGCGATGAAGAAGCTCGGCATCGAGCACCGCGAGCTGACCGCAGGCGAGCACAAGGCGCTGATGAGTCCGTTCAAGCCGGTGGACCCGGCGGAAAAGGCCCACATGGAGCGGCTGTTGGGCGAGGTGCACGCGCAGTTCATGGACGTGGTGCGCAAGGGGCGGGGCGAACGGCTGAAGGAAACGCCCGAGCTGTTTTCCGGTCTCGTATGGACAGGGGAGCAGGCGGTGGGGCTCGGGTTGGTGGATGGTCTGGGCGGGGTTGATTATGTGGCCCGCGAGATCGTCAAGGCCGAGAAGGTGGTGGACGTGACCCCGAAGGGGGATGTGTTCGAGCGACTCATCGACCGTCTTGGCGTGTCCATCTCGCTCGCGCTGATGCGCGCGCAGTTCGGGCTGTGGGGGTGACGCATGGGGTCGCGCCTGGCACCCGCCGAGGAGATTGGCCTGCTGCCGGAGGAGGTTGAAGAGGCGGTCCGTCCGCCGCCCATGTACCAGGTGGTCCTGCTGAACGACGACTTCACCCCCATGGAATTCGTCGTCGCCGTCCTTGAGCGGGTCTTCCGCATGCCCCATGCGCGCGCTGTGCAGGTCATGCTGGACGTGCACCAGAAAGGGCGCGGTGTATGTGGGATATATACCCGCGAGGTGGCCGAGACCAAGGTGTCGCTGGTGCTGGAACTTGCCCGTGACAACGGTCATCCCCTGCAGTGCGAGGCGGAGCCCGTTGGAGAGTGATGATAAGTGTAAGGGAAACGCTAAATCATTCAGCGTTTCCTGTTTGGGGCAGGGCGCCCCAACGCGAACAACGACGCAAGTCGTTGATTCGCGGAGGCCGTCGCGGACATGCGCCGCGAAAAGATGCGCTGAAAAAATCCATGGATGGATTTTTTCAGAATTTCCTAAGGTTACCTGGTTTCCATGCGCTACTCGGATGTGAGAGGGCACGGGTTATTGCTGCGAGGGGCTGACGATCATGCTGAGCAAACCGCTTGAAGAGACCTTGAGCCAGGCGTTCCGTCTGGCGCGCGAGCGGCGTTACGAGTACGTCACCCTCGAGGTGCTTCTGCGCATGCTGATCGAGGATGCCGAGGCGCGCCCAGTGTTGCTCGGCTGCGGCGTCAACCTGGAGCAGCTTGCGCGCGAACTGGAGCGTTTCCTAGACGAGACCATGCCGCGCCTGCCTGCGGGTGAGGAAGGCGAGGCGCAGGCCACGTTGAGCTTCCAGCGTGTCCTGCAGCGCGCGGTGGTGCAGGTGCAGGCTTCCGGCAAGCAACTGGTCAGCGGCGCCAACGTACTGGTGGCCCTGTTCGCCGAGCAGGACTCCCATGCGGTCTATCTGCTCAAGCGCCAGGGGGTGTCGCGTCTGGACGTGACCCGGTACATCGCCCACGGAGGCGAGCGCGAGGAGAGCCGCGGCATCGAGGCGGAGGAGGGCGAGGGTCCTGCGCGCGAGGCTGGCGCGAGCTTGGAGCAGTACGCGGTCAACTTGAACGCGCTTGCGCGCGAGGGGCGCATCGATCCCCTTATTGGGCGTGCTGCCGAGTTGGAACGTGTGGCGCAGGTGCTGTGCCGTCGGCGCAAGAACAACCCCCTGCTGGTGGGCGAGGCCGGGGTCGGGAAGACCGCTATTGTTGAAGGCCTGGCGCGCATGATCGTGCAGGGCGAGGCGCCCGAGGCCCTGGCCGAGAGCACCATCTACAGCCTTGACCTCGGCTCGCTGGTGGCCGGTAGCAAGTACCGCGGCGATTTCGAGAAACGCCTCAAAGGCGTGCTGGGCGAGCTTGCGCGCAAGCCCAACGCGATCCTGTTCATTGACGAGATTCACACCATCATCGGCGCGGGTTCGGCCTCGGGTGGGGCGATGGACGCCTCCAACCTGATCAAGCCGGCGCTGGCCAAGGGGTTGCGCTGCATCGGCTCGACCACGCACCAGGAATTCCGCCAGATCTTCGAGAAGGACGCCGCCCTGACCCGGCGCTTCCAGAAGATCGACGTACCGGAGCCGTCGAGCGAGGAGACGCTGGCCATCCTCAAGGGGCTGCGCGCCGGGTTCGAGGCCCACCATGCGGTGAGCTACACCGACGCGGCTCTGGAGGCGGCCGTGCGCCTGTCCACGCGTCACATCCATGATCGTCACCTGCCCGACAAGGCCATCGACGTGATCGACGAGGCGGGTGCGCGGGCGCGTCTGGCCGGCCAGCGCGGCGCGGTGATCGGTGAGGCTGAGATCGAGGACATTGTCGCACGTATGGCGCGCATCCCGGCACAGCAGGTCTCCAGTACCGATCGTGACATCCTGCGCAATCTCGATCGTAACCTCCGTATGGTGGTCTTTGGTCAGGATGCGGCGGTCGATCAGCTCGTCACCGCGATCAAGCTGGCCCGCTCCGGCCTGCGCTCGGTTGACAAGCCGATCGGTTCCTTCCTGTTTGCCGGGCCTACCGGCGTAGGCAAGACCGAGGTGGCGCGCCAGCTCGCGCGTCTGCTGGGCATCGGCCTGCTGCGTTTCGATATGTCCGAGTACATGGAGCGGCACGCGGTATCGCGCCTGATCGGCGCCCCTCCGGGCTATGTTGGGCACGAGACCGGTGGCCTCTTGACCGAGGCGGTGAACAAGCAGCCGCACGCGGTACTGCTCCTGGACGAAATCGAGAAGGCGCATCCCGACCTGTTCAATGTGCTGTTGCAGGTGATGGATCGCGGCAAGCTGACCGACGCGAATGGCCGCGAGGTCGATTTCCGCCATGTGATCCTGATCATGACCAGCAACGCGGGCGCGCAGGAATCCGCGCGCGCTTCGGTCGGCTTCACCCGCCAGGATCACAGCGGCGATGCGATGGAGGTAATCAAGCGCAGCTTCTCGCCCGAATTCCGCAACCGCCTGGACGCCATCATCCTGTTCAATCCACTCTCCGAGCGCGACATTGCCCAGGTGGTGGACAAGCTGCTGCTTGAGCTCGAGCACCAACTCGAGGAGAAGGGTGTGCACATGCTGGTAAGCGAGGCGGCCCGCCGCTGGCTGGCCGCCAAGGGTTACGACCCGCAGATGGGCGCGCGGCCGATGGCGCGTCTGATCCAGGAGCAGATCAAGCGTCCGCTGGCCGAGGAATTGCTTTTTGGTCAGTTGGTGGATGGTGGCGAGGTGCGCGTGGAATGCACGACCGATGGCGGCGGCCTGTGCATCATCGCTCAGGCTCGTCAGCAGGAATCGGCCGAGGCATGAGGGAAACGCTGAATCATTCAGCGTTTCCCGTTTGGGGCAGGATGCCCCAACGCGAACAACGCGTTCAGTCGTTGATTCGCGGAG